>NZ_JAZBQR010000004.1:0-476144 GCF_036348395.1 Pseudomonas sp. AL 58 | reverse complement strand
GAATTTTCCGTTCAACTTCAACCACTTGACTCGCTTCGATCTCTCGTTAGCGGGAGGCGAATTCTACAGCGTTTCAACTCGCTGTCAACCACCTTTTTCACCGCTGCCGATCTATTCGACCGAAGCACTTCCGACACTATCGCTAAACGTCTAACTCATTGATTACCAAGGAGTTTTCCGTTTCGACTGCGCCGGAAGAGGTGCGCATTATAGAGAGATGAAACGGGGCGTCAAGGGTTAATCCCAACCTTTCTCAAAACAACCCAAAACGCCCCTCTATATATAGAAGGGCGCAAACACTACAACACGCCAGCAGTGCGCAAGCGCTGGATCTCATCCGCTGTCAACGTCAATACCTCAGAGAGAATCTGATCAGTATGCTCACCCAGCAATGGCGGCGCATTGCGATACTCGACTGGCGTCTCCGACAGCCGAATAGGGCTCGCCACTTGCGGCACACGCCCAGCCAAGGGGTGGGCCAATTCAATGGCAAGGCCACGGGCCTTCACCTGAGGGTCCTCGAACATCTTTGCCAGGTCATTGATTGGCCCACAAGGAACACTGGCCTGCTCCAGCAAGCTGATCCATTCGGCTGTGGTCTTGAATACCGTTACCTGACGAATCAAAGGAATCAACTCGGCGCGATTCGCCACTCTTTGCTTGTTAGTCGCAAATCGTGGGTCATCCGCCCACTGAGGCTGCCCAGCCACTTCAGCGAACTTGCGAAACTGACCATCATTACCAACCGTAAGGATGAAGTCGCCATCCGCCGTGGGGAAGTCCTGATAAGGCACGATATTCGGATGCGCATTACCCAGCCGACGGGGCGCCACCCCAGTAGTCAGGTAATTCATTGCCTGATTGGCCAGGCAGGCGACCTGTACGTCGAGCAACGCCATATCAATGCGCTGCCCACCGCCACCGTGCTCACGGTGGGCGAGGGCGGCCAGTATCGCAACAGTCGAGTAAAGCCCGGTGAGGATGTCGGTGAGGGCGACCCCAACCTTCATCGGACCAGCTCCTTCTTCACCTTCAGGGCGGCCGGTCAGACTCATGAGCCCACCCAACCCCTGAATCATGAAGTCATAGCCCGCACGCTTGGCGTAAGGGCCGGTTTGACCGAAGCCAGTAATAGAACAATAGATAAGGTTAGGGTTGATCGCCTTCAGGCTTTCATAGTCGAGGCCATAGGCTGCCAGCCCGCCCACCTTGAAATTCTCGATGAGAATGTCCGATTTGGCTGCCAGTTCACGCACCAAGCGCTGACCTTCAGGCTGAGTGAAGTCGATGGTCAGCGAGCGCTTGTTGCGGTTGGCAGACAGGTAATAGGCCGCCTCACTGGTATTCTCACCCCGCGCATCCTTGAGGAAGGGCGGCCCCCAGGCGCGGGTGTCATCACCCACACCGGGGCGCTCCACCTTGATCACCTCGGCCCCCAGGTCCGCAAGGATTTGCCCTGACCACGGCCCAGCCAATACTCGCGACAGATCCAGCACCCGCAGATGAGATAGCGCGCCCATGGTCTGGCTCCCTGATTAGTAGAACGCCTGAATGCCGGTTTGCGCACGCCCCAGGATCAAGGCATGCACGTCATGGGTCCCTTCATAGGTGTTGACCACTTCAAGGTTGACCAAATGTCGCGCAACACCGAACTCGTCGGAGATGCCATTGCCGCCCAGCATGTCGCGCGCCATACGGGCGATGTCCAAGGCCTTGCCGCAGGAGTTACGCTTCATGATCGAGGTAATCTCAACCGCGGCAGTACCTTCATCCTTCATCCGCCCCAGACGCAGGCAACCTTGCAAGGCGAGGGTGATCTCGGTCTGCATGTCGGCCAGTTTTTTCTGGATCAGCTGGTTTGCGGCCAACGGACGACCGAACTGCTGACGGTCGAGGGTATATTGCCGCGCGGTGTGCCAGCAGGCTTCAGCGGCGCCCAGTGCACCCCAAGAGATCCCATAACGCGCCGAGTTCAAGCAGGTGAAGGGGCCCTTCAGGCCACGCACGTCGGGGAAGATGTTCTCTTCGGGAACGAACACATTGTCCATCACGATTTCGCCAGTGATCGACGCGCGCAAACCCACCTTGCCATGAATGGCCGGCGCACTCAGGCCTTTCCAGCCTTTTTCCAGGACGAAGCCTCGGATATCACCGGCATCATCCTTGGCCCAAACCACAAACACATCAGCGATAGGGCTGTTGGTGATCCACATCTTGCTGCCAGTCAGGCTGTAGCCACCCTCGACCTTGCGGGCACGGGTGATCATCGAGCCTGGGTCAGAGCCATAGTTGGGCTCAGTCAGGCCAAAACAACCAATCCATTCACCACTGGCCAGCTTGGGCAGGTACTTCTGCTTCTGGGCTTCAGTACCAAACTCGTTGATCGGCACCATCACCAGTGACGACTGCACACTCATCATCGAACGATAGCCGGAGTCGATTCGCTCCACTTCACGGGCGATCAAGCCGTAGCACACGTAGTTGAGGCCACTACCACCGTACTGCTCAGGAATGGTCGCACCGAGCAGGCCGATTTCTCCCATCTCACGGAAGATCGCAGGATCCGTCTGTTCGTGACGAAAGGCTTCCAGTACACGCGGTGCCAACTTGTCCTGAGCAAACTGGAAAGCACTGTCACGCACCATGCGCTCTTCTTCAGTGAGCTGCTGATCGAGCAACAGGGGGTCGATCCAGTTGAAGCTTGCTTTGCCAGCCATGGGCGAATCCTCAAGAAATGGGTTCAGGTTTTTTGTCCTTTGATCCTAGGCCGGAAAGCCCAGAGGGACAAACGAGGATTGCGCATAAACTTGTGATAATTTTTCACTCCGTAATGGAAAAAAGCCCATTCCTGCGTTCTATTAGTGAGATCAACGTATATGAGGCGCAAGATACCCAGCACCACGGCCCTGGTTTGCTTTGAAGCAGCCGCGCGCCACGAGAGCTTTACAAAGGCGGCCCAAGAGCTGTCCCTGACGCAGGGTGCCGTCTGTCGACAGATAGCGGGGCTGGAAGACTTCCTCAATGTCGAACTGTTTCGCCGTTCACGCCGCGGGGTAAAACTGACCGAAGCAGGGCTTTCCTATAGCCGTCGGGTAGCGACACAGTTGGATGCCGTAGAGCGCGACACGTTGTCGGTCATGGGCCAACAGGGGGCCAATGTCATTGAACTGGCCGTGGTGCCAACCTTTGGCACCCAGTGGTTGCTGCCTCGCCTGAAGGAGTTTCAGCACCGCCATCCAGAAGTCACCGTCAACTTGACCAACCGCACGCGGCCCTTTCTGTTCGCCGATACGCATTTCGACGCGGCGATCTATTTCGGCGATGCCGACTGGCCAGGTACACAGTTCCACCGCCTGATGGGCGAGAACCCGGTCCCGGTATGCAGCCCGGCACTGCTCGGCGCCCAGCAACAGCTCACGGCGAAGACCATCGCCAGCCTGCCTCTGCTGCAGCAAACCACCCGACCATATGCTTGGCGACAGTGGTTTGACAGCCTGAACATGAATGTTGCTCGCGACATGACGGGGCCACGCTATGAGCTATTCTCGATGCTTGCCCAGGCTGCGATACATGAAATGGGCATAGCACTGATACCGCCATTTCTGATTCAGCGCGAGCTGGCAGAAGGGCGCCTGGTTATCGCCAACCCCCATGCACTGTCGAGCATCAAGGCCTATTACCTGATGATTCCCGAGCGCAAAGTGGAGTCTGCGTCATTGCGCGCCTTCCGCGACTGGCTGGTAGAACAAGCCCGCAACTACATCGCCAACCACAGCGAGAGTGTTCGAAATTAACTACGTAGTGCAATATTCTGAACACCTACAAATATACGTAAATGTCGCAATTAGTTAAAACCTACCAACACCCTCGTAAACACCCCTTAACCCTGCTGTTTACGTGGCTTTGACGCTATAAATAGGGTGCAATTTCTCTCCCACAGTGATTTCAACGGAAAATTTTCAAATTTTGCCGTAATCTCCCTGAAGCCCACGGCTGGCGGGCTGAAGGCCGATTGTTGCGACATACGGTCACAGGGTGACTTGTAGTTTGTTTATCGTCACCCTTCAAAATCTGTTGAAGCGATTCAGGATCGCCAGCAAAATGCCCAGCCCCGCCTGAATTCACGCGGGATCGTGCTGATCGGCCGCCCCAGACGCACCATCCGTAGTGCACTGGTTTACTAACAAAAGATCACGCAGGAGAAATTGACGTGCACATTGGTGTTCCTCTCGAAACGCAGACGGGCGAGACACGCGTCGCTGCAACCCCGGAAACCATCAAAAAACTGATTGGCCAGGGTCACCAGGTCACCGTTCAAAGCGGCGCTGGGGTTAACGCCAGCGTACCGGACAGTGCCTACGAAGCAGCAGGCGCCACTATTGGCAGCGCTTCCGATGCGTTTGGCGCACAACTGATTCTGAAAGTTGTGGCGCCCAACGATAGTGAACTGGGTCAGATCAAGAGCGGTTCCGTGCTGTTGGGTATGCTCAATCCCTTCAACAACGATGTCATCGCCAAGATGGCCGAGTGCGGCATTACAGCCTTTGCCCTGGAGGCGGCCCCGCGCACTTCCCGTGCGCAAAGCCTGGATGTGTTGTCGTCACAGGCCAACATCGCCGGTTACAAGGCTGTCCTGCTGGCAGCGCACTATTACCCACGCTTCATGCCGATGCTGATGACCGCTGCCGGTACGGTAAAAGCCGCACGCGTGCTGATTCTCGGCGCAGGTGTGGCCGGGCTGCAGGCAATCGCCACAGCCAAACGCCTGGGTGCGGTGATTGAGGCTTCGGATGTACGGCCTGCCGTTAAAGAGCAGATCGAATCGCTCGGCGCCAAGTTCATTGATGTGCCGTATGAAACCGACGAGGAGCGCGAATGCGCCGAAGGCGTTGGCGGCTATGCCCGACCAATGCCGGCGAGCTGGATGCAACGCCAGGCCCTGGCCGTGCATGAGCGCGCCAAACAGGCCGATATCGTCATCACCACCGCACTGATCCCCGGCCGTAAGGCACCCACGCTGCTCAGCGCCGAAACCGTTGCGCAGATGAAGCCGGGGTCGGTGGTCATCGACTTGGCGGCGGCTCAAGGCGGTAACTGCCCGCTCACGGTTGCCGATCAAGTGGTTGTTGAAAACGGTGTGACTATCGTCGGGCCAACCAACCTGCCAGCAATGGTCGGCGCCGATGCCTCGGCGCTCTATGCACGCAACCTGCTGGACTTCATGAAACTGCTGTTCGACAAGGATGGCCAGTTCACGATCAACCTCGAAGACGACATTGTCGCCGCGTGCCTGATGTGCCGCGACGGTCAGGTCATCCGCAAGAACGGATAAGGAGCACGACAATGGAAGACATGCTGATTTCCCATGGCGTCTACAACCTGATCATCTTCGTGCTGGCCATCTATGTCGGTTACCACGTGGTCTGGAACGTAACCCCTGCGCTGCATACCCCATTGATGGCGGTTACCAACGCCATTTCCGCCATCGTCATCGTTGGCGCAATGCTCGCCGCAGCCCTGACGGTAACCCCGCTGGGCAAGATCATGGGCACCCTCGCGGTCGCCCTGGCAGCGGTCAACGTGTTCGGCGGTTTCCTGGTCACCCGGCGCATGCTGGAGATGTTCAAGAAGAAAGCAGCGAAGGCAGAGGGGCAGAAGTAAACATGAGCATGAACCTGGTAACACTTCTCTACCTTGTCGCCTCGGTATGTTTCATCCAGGCCCTCAAAGGCCTGTCGCACCCGACCACGTCGCGCCGCGGTAATCTGTTCGGCATGCTCGGCATGGCGCTGGCCGTGGTCACCACCATTGGCCTCATCTACAAGTTGGGCTCGGAACTGGCGACTGCCGGTATTGGCTACGTGATCGTAGGCCTGCTGATTGGCGGTACTGCGGGTTCGATCATGGCCAAACGAGTAGAAATGACCAAGATGCCCGAGCTGGTCGCGTTCATGCACAGCATGATCGGCCTGGCTGCGGTATTCATTGCCATTGCGGCAGTGGTTGAACCGCAATCGCTGGGCATCGTCAGCAGCATCAGCGAGCCGATCCCTACCGGTAACCGCCTGGAGCTGTTCCTCGGTGCAGCCATCGGTGCAATTACGTTTTCCGGTTCGGTCATCGCCTTCGGCAAGCTCTCCGGCAAGTACAAGTTCCGCCTGTTCCAGGGCGCACCTGTGCAGTTCAGCGGTCAACACAAGCTGAACCTGATACTGGGCCTGACCACCATTGGCCTGGGCCTGGTCTTCACCTTCACCGGCAACTACAGCGCATTCGCCCTGATGTTGATCCTGGCGTTCGTAATGGGCGTGCTGATCATCATCCCGATCGGCGGTGCCGACATGCCGGTAGTGGTGTCGATGCTCAACAGCTACTCGGGCTGGGCGGCAGCGGGCATCGGCTTCTCGCTGAACAACTCGATGCTGATCATCGCAGGTTCGCTGGTAGGGTCTTCGGGTGCGATCCTCTCGTACATCATGTGCAAAGCGATGAACCGCTCGTTCTTCAACGTAATCCTCGGCGGCTTCGGCGGGGCAACGGACGCTGCTGGTCCGGCTGGAGCGAAGGAGGCCCGCCCAGTGAAGTCCGGTTCGGCAGACGACGCCACCTTCCTGCTGAGCAACGCCGACACGGTCATCATTGTGCCTGGCTACGGCCTGGCTGTTGCGCGTGCCCAGCATGCCCTCAAGGAACTGACCGAAAAGCTGACCCATAATGGCGTTACCGTTAAGTACGCGATCCACCCGGTAGCCGGTCGGATGCCTGGACACATGAACGTACTGCTGGCCGAAGCCGAAGTGCCTTACGACCAGGTCTTTGAGATGGAGGATATCAACTCCGAATTCGGCCAGGCCGACGTGGTGCTGGTGCTGGGTGCCAACGACGTGGTCAACCCGGCGGCGAAGAACGATCCAAAGTCACCCATTGCTGGCATGCCGATCCTCGAAGCCTTCAAGGCCAAGACCATCATCGTCAACAAGCGCTCCATGGCCAGTGGTTATGCAGGCCTGGACAATGAACTGTTCTACCTCGACAAGACCATGATGGTCTTCGGCGACGCCAAGAAAGTCATTGAAGACATGGTCAAAGCCGTCGACTGACCCCGAGGCAAAACCACAGAAGCCCCAGCGCGGTTCGGCTGGGGCTTTTTGCTGCCCGATATCACCGACAAAAGGCCCTGTTTATAGCCCGGGCATTCGACCTTGGTCGTGGGACGAACCCTTTCTAAATCACTAGACTGGAGGCCTAGCTTTAGTAGCCCGAGATCGAGATAACAATCCATGTACCGTGATCGAATTCGCTTATCCTCCCTGCACAGCAAAGTAATGAGTGCGGCTGATGCCGCTGGCCTGATTCAGGACGGCATGACCGTCGGCATGAGCGGTTTCACCCGTGCCGGTGAAGCCAAAGCCGTTCCTCAAGCGCTGGCCGAACGCGCCAAGAATTCGCCGCTGAAGATCAGCCTGATGACCGGCGCCAGCCTGGGCAATGATCTCGACAAGCAGCTCACCGAAGCTGGCGTACTCGCTCGACGCATGCCGTTCCAAGTTGATAACACATTGCGCAAGGCCATCAACGAAGGCCAGGTGATGTTCATCGACCAACACCTGTCGGAAACGGTTGAGCAACTGCGTAACCAGCAGCTCAAGCTGCCAGACATCGCGGTTATCGAGGCCGTGGCGATCACCGAGCAAGGCCATATCGTTCCGACCACGTCCGTGGGTAACTCGGCCAGCTTCGCGATTTTCGCCAAACATGTAATCGTCGAGATCAACCTGGCGCACAATCCGAACCTGGAAGGTCTGCACGACATCTACATCCCGACCTATCGTCCAACCCGTACACCGATCCCGCTGGTTAAGGTTGACGACCGTATCGGTAGCACCGCGATCCCGATCGACCCGGCAAAAATTGTCGCCATCGTTATCACTGACAAGCCAGACTCCCCGTCCACGGTACTGCCGCCGGACAGCGAAACTCAGGGCATCGCCAACCACCTGATCAACTTCCTCAAGCAGGAAGTTGATGCCGGGCGCATGACCAACAAGCTTGGCCCGCTGCAGGCCGGTATCGGCAGCATCGCCAACGCAGTAATGTGCGGTCTGATCGACTCGCCGTTCGAAGACCTGACCATGTACTCCGAAGTACTGCAGGACTCGACCTTCGACCTGATCGACGCAGGCAAGTTGAACTTCGCGTCGGGCAGCTCGATCACCCTGTCGAGCCGCCGCAATGCCGACGTGTTTGGCCACCTGGAGAAGTACAAGGACAAGCTGGTACTGCGTCCACAGGAAATCTCCAACCACCCTGAAGTGGTTCGCCGCCTGGGCATCATCGGTATCAACACTGCACTGGAGTTCGACCTGTACGGCAACGTCAACTCGACTCACGTCTGTGGCACCCGCATGATGAACGGTATCGGTGGCTCCGGCGACTTCGCACGTAACGCCCACCTGGCGATCTTCGTGACCAAGTCCATTGCCAAAGGCGGCGCGATTTCCAGCGTTGTTCCAATGGTCAGCCACGTCGACCACACCGAGCATGACGTCGACATTCTGGTCACAGAGCAGGGTCTGGCCGACCTGCGCGGCCTCGCTCCACGTGAGCGCGCCCGCGTGATCATCGACAACTGTGTGCATCCGGACTACCGCGAAGCGCTGAATGACTACTTCACCCGCGCCTGCGAGCGCGGTGGTCATACCCCGCATATCCTGCGTGAAGCCCTGTCTTGGCACGAAAACCTGGAAGAAACCGGTCGCATGCTCGTCGGTTAATCCCTAGCGCAGCTGTTCAGTTGGTGCGGCGCAATGCACGCCAGCTGAACAGCTACAGCGCATTAATCAATCAAACTGTTCTACTGTACCGGTTATTTTCCGGGAATTTCCTCGCTTTTACCCCCTTTCCCAAAATCAATCGCACCATACCAGTGCAGACCGGTACAGTTGCGTCCATTTCGAGTGCAACAGTCCTCTAAAACAGTTAACTGGACCATCACAATCCATATGAACTGTATCTAGAGGAATCGACCGAAGAGGAGGATCATTGGCATCAGTTAAATCACTACCTAATGCCGCCATAAGCGGAAGGATGACATCATGGAACGTACCCTCAGTTCCGATCTGGTTTTTGAAAACAGCGCCGAAAAATCCAACGCTTCCTTGCCGCTGCGTTTGCTGTCGAACCTGTTGCTGTGGCAACGCCGTATCTCCAGCCGCCACCAGTTGGCTCGCCTGGATTCGCGCCTTCTGGCCGATGCTGGCATCAGCGAAGCACAACGCTACGAAGAGCTGAGCAAGCCTTTCTGGCGCTAATGCAGGGCTCGCCGGCCACGCCGGCACCTCGAATTAATCAAAACCCGTCGCAGGAGACTGCTGACGGGTTTTTTCGTTCTGAGGCCCGGGCTAGAGCGCCTGCAGCACAGATATGAACAGTTTTAAAAATATTAAAATCGACAGGTACAGTTTCATCTAGGCGTTCACGATACAGATACCGCGCAACGAAATGGCACGGTAACGGTCCTATTGTTAAGAACGCTGGCTCCCCCACGTACGCCTCGCAGGTTGCGTCGCCGTGATACGCTTAAACAGCTACCCCACACTGCTCTCTAAAGGAGATAGACCTCATGTTCCGTTCACGCATGCTTGGCACCGCGCTGATGCTGGCCCTGGCTTCGACAGCCAATGCAACCAGTTTCGTCGTCACCACCGATACCGTGGTTCGGGGCTTAGGGGCCTCCACCGACGCCACCTCCGATGTCACCTCATCCTTCCGTGACGATAAAATCGTTCGTGCTGCCCGTGACGACGCTGCCAGCTTCGTTGCCAGCCAAGGCGAAATCCGCGGTGTAAAACTGGAAAGCGCACTGGCGCATATCCGCCAACAAACACCGGCACTTCAAGCCAGCGACGCAGAGTTGGCACAAGCCATTCTGGCCATTTGATCGTGATTGGAGTCCGGCACAGTTATGCAACAACATGCAAAACAGCCGGACTCTTCAGGCTGGTTCAGACCGACGCATTGGGATAGCCTTTGCCGCCTGATTCACCAGCCCCTAGAGAACCATGCGTTATCCATTACTGCTGTTGCTTGCGTTGTGCTGGGCCGGCACCGTCCAAGCCCTTGACCTGACCACCCAGAGTCTCATCGCCAGCGGCTATGCCACCAGCAAGGTCACCTCGGCACCCTTCGACCGTAAATTGATACTGGCAGCCAAGGACGATGCGGCAGCATTCGTCGCCAGCGCCGGCATGTTGCGCGGTGCTCACCTGCAGGCTGCGCTGGACCGACTGCGTGAAACTCACCCCAAACTTCATGCCAGCGACCTTGAACTGGCGCAGGCAATTCTCGTCCAATGACCACACCTGTATTACCGGAGATGTTCCATGCGTAACCCGCTGATTGCCGCCACCCTCGGCCTAATGCTGATGGCCGACCTGGCCCAGGCACACACCCTGGTGGCCACCAGCAACATTATCGTTCGTGCATTTGGCCGCTCGATCGACTTCACCTCCGACACGACAACGTCTATCCGCGACGCCAAAGTAGTCCGCGAAGCCCATGACGATGCCGCCAGCTACGTCGCCAGCAACGGTGAAATCCGCGGTGCACAGCTCGAAGCAGCGTTCGATACCCTACGCCAGCGTGTTCCTGAGGCACGTGACGCCAGCGACCAAGCCCTGGCCGAAGCTATCCTGGCCCTGTGAACCCCATGCGTGCCTGGCTGCTGGGCTGCGCACTGACGCTGCTCGCTCCCCCCGTGTTAGCGGATCTGCAACTGGTCCTCGAACACGATGGCCTTGATCCGCAACAACAAAGGGCCAGCCAGGCATTGCTGGATGAGGCGCTGCAAGCGCTTCCACCACAGTTCAAATCCCGGCTGGATCGACGTATCGACGTCAGCTGGAGCACAAAGATGCCAGACGAGGCTTATGGGCAGGCCTCGCTGGTGTCCAGCCTCGAACTCAATCGTCGCTTGCTGCCAAGCCTTGTGGACGGCACCGCTGCGACTACGAAGACGGATCGACCACACGGCACGGTACGTCAGGAGCTGCTGGCGACCGTACTGCATGAACTGACCCATCTGTATGATCGTGCCCGCCTATGGCCCACAGCCGAGCGCAAAGAGATCCAGGCCTGTACCCGGTATGCGTCCAGCAAAGGCGAGGTTGGCCTTCCAGACGGCTGCCGCGGACAAACCAAACGCCGCTTTACCCTCAGCGATGACCCTCGTCTGCTGGACCTGGCCGGCTGGCCGCAGTACGTCGGCCGACGCGGAGAGCGCGAACAACACAATCGGCAAATCGCCCGCAGCCCAGATAGCTACGAGCTGAGCAGCCCGAAAGAATTCATTGCGGTCAACATGGAGTACTTTCTCCTTGACCCAAGCTATGCCTGTAGACGGCCCGCACTGCACGCCTACCTGCAAGCGCACTTTGACTGGGCCCCGGCACACCCGACCTGCCAACAGACATTACCGTTCCTGAATGCAGGAAACGATTTTGCCCGCCAACCGCTGGGCCAGATCGACCCGGAGCGGGTCTATGCGGTCGATTACCTGCTGGCCGAGGCCAACCAGAACTGGGTCAGCCGCTGGGGGCACAGCATGCTGCGCCTGGTAATCTGCGCCCCTGGCAGGCCACGTGGCCCTGACTGCCGGCTGGACCTCGACCAGCATCTGGTGCTGTCTTACCGGGCCTTCGTCAATGATGTGCAACTCTCCAGTTGGGGCGGCCTGACGGGTGCCTACCCCTCACGCTTGTTCATCCTGCCCTTGGGCCAGGTGATCGATGAGTACACCAAGACCGAACTGCGCAGCCTGGCTTCAGTACCGCTCAAGCTGGATCGACCCGAGCTGGAGAGCCTGGTGCGCCAGGCCGCGGAAATGCACTGGAGCTACGACGGCAACTACTATTTCCTTTCCAACAACTGTGCAGTCGAAACACTCAAACTGCTGCGCAGCGGCACGGGCAAGCAACAGCTGGCGGGACTGGACAGCATCATGCCCAATGGCTTGCTGGAAGTGCTCAACGGACGTGGCCTGGCGGATGTCAGCGTCCTCGACGATCCGCGTGAAGCCCTGCGCCTGGGCTACCGTTTCGACTCCTATCGAGACCGATATGAAGCCATGTTTCAGGTATTGAAGAAGCACCTGCCCGTTGCCCAGGACAGCGTTGAGACCTGGCTCGAACAACCCGCGCAACAGCGCCAGCAATGGTTCGACCGAGCGGACCTGCGCACCAGTGCCGCCCTGTTGCTGTTGGAGCAGGCGAGCCTGCGGCGCCAACTGCTGCTGGCTCAGGATGAGGTCAAGCAGCGCTATCTCAGCGGTCGCGCATTAAATGATGCGAGTGTGGCCAAAGCGAACGGCACGTTGCAGCAGATACTTGCCAACAGTGGCTTTCTCAGTCGCCCGGCCGAGTTGATCGACAGCAAGGGTTATGGTGTGCCACAGGCAACCGAACGCCAACAACTGGAACAGACCAGCGGCCAGCGCCAGCAACAGCTGCAACACCTTACCGCAGCCCTCGATAAAGAGGTCAGGGCGTTGCTCGAGCCGTCACGCGCCGCCGAGATTGCAGCGGTTGAAGCCAACATCGATCAGATTGGCAAACACCTGCGCGAGCTACACAAGGCTGCCGGCGGCTTACAGCTTCCCTGAGGGCGGCGCAGAGCCCCAGCATGGCGGGCACCTTCATGGCGGGCACCTTCATGGCCCATGGGTCATTCAGCCCACGCCGTTGGTCGTCTTTCAGCCCGCGAAAGCTGGCTGAAAGCTTTCGCTTTTAGCATCAGCCCACCACCGGCATTAGACCGGTCAGCCGGTGTACCTGAGATTCAGCGTACATCAGGCCAATTTAACAACAACAATGGTGATTCTGATGTCCTTCTACGCCCGCCTTGCGACTCCACGCCCGCCGAAAGTCCGAACGCTGCTGACCGCACGCTGATTCGTCCGACTCGATTTTCCCACGACGCGCCACGCCTGGAGTACTCCCATGCTGACCTTCCTCGGCTTTGCCATGGTCATCACCTTCATGTACCTGATCATGACCAAACGCCTGTCGGCGTTGATTGCATTGATTCTGGTTCCAATCCTGTTCGCACTGTTTGGAGGCTTCTCCAGCAAAATCGGCCCGATGATGCTGGAAGGCATCAGCAAACTCGCGCCAACCGGCGTCATGCTGATGTTCGCCATTCTCTACTTCGCCCTGATGATCGACTCTGGCCTGTTCGACCCGGCCGTACGCAAGATCCTCAAGCTGGTCAAAGGCGACCCACTGAAAGTATCCGTCGGCACCGCCGCGCTGGCCTTGGTTGTTTCACTCGATGGTGACGGTGCCACCACTTACATGATCTGTGTTGCCGCAATGCTGCCGCTGTACAGCCGTCTGGGCATGAACCCACGAATCATGGCTGGCCTGATCATCCTGGCGGGCGGGGTCATGAACATGACGCCATGGGGTGGCCCAACGGCCCGTGCTGCCAGTGCATTGCACGTAGACCCTTCGGATATTTTCGTGCCCATGATCCCGGCCATGCTGTTCGGCGTCTTGGCGATCCTCGCCATCGCCTACCTGTATGGCAAGCGCGAACGGGCTCGCCTCGGTGAACTGCACTTGCCGGGGGACGAGATCGATCACAGCGAGATCAGTGTTTCGCAATTCCCAGATGCACGTCGGCCCAAGCTGCTTTGGTTCAACGGGGCCCTGACCTTTGCCCTGATGGTCGCCCTGATCGCCGGCATACTGCCGTTGCCGGTGTTGTTCATGATCGCGTTCAGTATTGCCATGGTGGTCAATTACCCATGCCTGCAACAACAGAAAGAGCGTGTCGCCGCACATGCCGGCAGCGTGCTGGCCGTGGTCGGGCTGATTTTTGCGGCAGGTATTTTCACCGGTATTCTCTCTGGCACCGGTATGGTTGAAGCCATGTCAAAGAGCCTGCTGGCCGTGATCCCGGAGACCATGGGCCCTTACCTGGCGGTGATCACAGCAGTCGTTAGCATGCCATTCACCTTTTTCATGTCCAACGACGCCTTCTATTACGGCGTACTGCCGGTACTGTCGGAGGCTGCCAGCCACTACGGTATCTCGCCGGTGGAGATGGCCCGCGCGTCGATCGTCGGGCAGCCCGTACACCTGCTAAGCCCACTGGTACCCTCAACGTACCTGCTGGTTGCACTGGCCGGCATCGAATTTGGCGACCACCAGCGCTTCACCTTGAAATGGGCAGTACTGGTTTGCCTGTGCATAATGTTGGCTGCGCTGCTGATGGGAATTTTCCCACTGTTCAGCAACCTTTAAGACTACAGATCCAACCACTGCGATCACGCTCTTTGCCCGGGTGCATCGCATTCAACGATTGAAGGAATACACATGGAATGGCTGACCAACCCAGAGATCTGGGTTGCCTTTTTTACTCTGACGGCCCTTGAGATCGTTCTCGGCATCGACAACATCATCATGATCTCGATCCTGGTCAGCCGCATGCCCAAACACATGCAGCCACGTACCCGGATCTTCGGTCTGGCACTGGCCATGGTTACTCGGATCATGTTGCTGCTGTCGATCACCTGGGTCATGCGCCTGACCAATGATTTGTTCGAAGTATTCGGGCAAGGGATCTCTGGACGCGACCTGATTCTGTTCTTCGGTGGCCTGTTCCTGCTCTGGAAAAGCTCTCAGGAGATCTTCCACGGCCTGGAAGGCGAGGATGAAACACACGAAGAACCTGCTGGCAAAGGTGGCCAGTTCCTCTACACCATCATCCAGATCGCGATCATCGACATTGTCTTCTCTCTGGATTCGGTGATTACAGCCGTCGGCATGGTTTCCCATGTGCCGGTAATGATCGCCGCAATCATTGTCGCCGTGCTGGTGATGATGCTCTGCGCTGGCGCCATCAGCGAATTTATCGACAAGCACCCATCACTGAAGATGTTGGCGCTGTCGTTCCTGATCGTGGTGGGTACCGTGCTGATCGCCGAGTCGTTCGATGTGCATGTACCAAAAGGCTATGTCTACTTCGCCATGGCGTTCTCGCTGGCGGTAGAAGCCATCAACATCCGTATGCGTACGGCGATAGCAAAAAAGAAACAGCAACAGAACGATCCCGTGAAACTTCGCAAGGACATTCCGGGTCAGTAATCCTGGTGCGGTTATGAAAGGGCCCCACGCGGGCCCTTTTTCATGCTCCAGCCTGAGGGTTTAGTTTCAAGCCTGTGCAGGCTATGCGATGCTGGCGCCAGGGCTTCTAGCCGACTAACGCTTAAGTGAGTACTGGAAAAGAACCGCCTGCAACCAGGCCAGGCTCACGGCATCATCCACTTGCCTCCTTTGGGGCACATTCAACAGGGGGCCTTTTCACATGCTGACCCTGCTCAATTTGCTGTCGGCCGTGGCCTTGCTGATTTGGGGCACACACATCGTGCGTACCGGCATTCTGCGCGTGTACGGCTCCAACCTGCGCCGGGTGCTGAGCCAGAACATGGCCAGACGCCCGTTAGCTTTCATTGCCGGTATTCTGGTCACCGCCCTGGTGCAAAGCAGCAACGCCACGGCCATGCTGGTGACATCATTCGTTGGGCAAGGCCTGATGACACTGACCCCGGCACTGGCGATCATGCTGGGTGCCGACGTCGGCACAGCCCTGATGGCCCGCGTACTGACATTCGACCTGTCCTGGCTGTCACCCCTGCTGATCTTTCTTGGCGTGATTTTCTTCCTGTCGCGCAAACAGACCCGAGCCGGCCAGTTGGGACGCGTCGGCATTGGCCTTGGGCTGATCATCCTGGCCCTTCAACTGATTGTCGAAGCAGCGGCGCCAATCACTCATGCCCAAGGCGTAAAGGTGCTGTTTGCCTCGCTGACCGGCGATATCTTGCTCGACGCTCTGGTCGGGGCCCTGTTTGCCCTGGTGTCTTACTCCAGCCTGGCGGCCGTACTGTTGACGGCAACCCTGGCGGGTGCAGAACTGATCAGCCTGCCTGTCGCCATCGGCCTGGTGATTGGCGCCAACATCGGCAGTGGCCTGCTGGCCTTTCTCAGCACCAGTATGCAGAACGCTGCAGGTCGCCAGGTTGCTCTGGGCAGCCTGCTGTACAAGCTGATCGGGCTGCTTCTGATCATTCCAGCATTAGGCCCGCTGGTGAAATGGATGGACAGTCTGAATTTCAGTCCTCAGGAACTGGTGATCGGTTTCCACCTGCTCTACAACAGCGTGCGGTGCCTGTTGATGCTGCCGACTGTGAAGCCCATGGCAAGCGTGTGTAGCTGGCTGTTGCCACTTCGCGAGGAAACTAACGGCCAAGCCCAGCCCCGTCACCTGGACCCCACCGCACTCGCCACCCCCAGCCTGGCACTGGCCAACGCGGTACGCGAAACCCTGCGCATGGGTGATCTGGTCGACAGCATGCTTGATGCCATGCTCGGCGTTCTGCGCGGTACCCAAACGGCAATGACCCAACAGATGCGCAGCCTGGGCGAAGATGTTGAGGGGCTCTACAACGCCATCAAACTGTACCTGGCGCAAATGCCCCGCGAAGACCTGGGCGAACAAGACAGTCGACGCTGGGCGGAAATCATCGAATTGGCAATCAACCTCAAGCTGGCCAGCGATCTGATCGAGCGCATGCTGCGCAAGGTGCAGCAACAAAAGACCTCGCTGCGCCGTGAGTTTTCCGAGGTTGGCCTGGAAGAATTGACGGGGCTACACACTCAGTTGCTGGCCAACTTGCGCTTGGGCCTGTCGGTGTTTCTCAGCGCCGACCCGGAAAGTGCACGCCAGTTGTTACGGGAAAAACGTCGATTCCGCGCCCAGGAGCGCCGCCTCGCACACGCCCATGTCAGCCGACTGCAACGTAAAGTGGTGCAAAGTATCGAAACCAGTTCGTTGCACCTGGAACTGATCGCCGACATGAAGCGCCTGAACTCGCTGTTCTGCAGTAGTGCCTATGTGGTATTGGGTGGCTCAGACACTGATGCCCTGTTGATCGATAGCGTACCTGACGACGCCCATTCGCCTTGAACGATCCAAGAACTCCCGCAAGGAAGCTCGCCATGCGTTGCCTGTTGTTTGTTTGCCTACTGTTGGGTTGCATGCCCAGTTTCGCCCTTGATCGCTCCCAGGTAGAAGGTTACCTGCTGCCCAATGGCCTGCAGGTCATACTCAAGCCGGGTTATGAACGCGACCATGTGTCGATCCGCCTGGTCGTGGGCGTCGGCTTCGACGATTTCCCATGCGACCGCCGGGAACTGCCGCACCTGCTGGAACACCTGTTGTTCAGCGGTATCGACGACAGCGGCGAGGGTGGTCTTGAGGAACGCATGCAAGCGCTTGGTGGCGAGTGGAATGCTTACACCAGCAGCACCGACACGACTTTCGTAATCGAAGCGCCGGCCCGCAATCAACGCAAGGTCCTTGATCTGTTGCTGGCGATTCTCAGCCAGACTCAGCTCGACGAGAATGCACTTGAACTGTCGAAAAAAATCGTCGAACGCGAAGATGGCGGGCATTACTCGCACCTGCAACGCTGGCTCGACCGTCAGGACCTCGGCCACGGTCCCAGCGAACAATTGGCAGTTGAACTGGGGCTTACCTGCGCTGAGCGCTCCGCTATAGACGACCTGACACTGGAAGAGGTCGATGACGTGCGTGCGCACTGGTATGCGCCCAACAACATGACCCTGATCATGGTCGGTGGCCTCGACCGCCTGCTGCCGGCCTATCTGGAACGGACCTATGGCCAGCTCGACCCGGTCGACCCGGTCGACCCCAGCGAGCGACGGGGCCTGGAGACCGTTGTACACAAGGCCGAAGCAAAGCGCGTGCTGACCAGCGGGTGGCTCGGTAACAGCGCCAAACTGCACTGGATGTTCCTTGAGCCAGTACTTGAGGGTGACAGCGAGCAGACGTTCAACCTGCTACAACGCTACCTGGACTGGGCGCTGTACAGCGAACTACGCCTCAAACACAGCCTGTCCTATGGACCCTTCAGCCAGCGTGAAATGCTCGGCAATAGCAGTGTAATGAGCCTGAATGCCGACCTTGATCGCGAGAGCGTCGATGAAGCAGAGGTGCTGCTCCAAAAATTGATCGAGCGACTGCGTCAGAATGGGCTGGATCCTGCAACGTTTGAACGCATCAAACAGGCAGCCATCGACCGTGAAGCCTGGACCACTCAGGGTAATGCAGCCTTGGCCGACTACTACTGGAGTGCATTGAGCGCTTATGCCGATGGGCGCTTTGCAGACCCGGTAAGCAAGTTGCGCCAGGTCAGCCTAGAGGATACCAACCAGGCCATGCGCCAACTGTTTGCCGACCCTGGGTACCTGCGCATTGAAAAGCCGGCGTTGGGTTACGAAAGCATTTACCGCCTGTTGGCCGGGTTGCTCGGGCTGATCCTGCTGGCTGGGTTTGTCTGGCATAAACGCCGCCGCGGCCAATAGGCGCGACAAAGGCCCTCTCAAGGGGGATGACAACAAGCCATTACGGATAAACAGCGTTATCCTGTGCGGGTTTTTACCTGACTTCAGCGAATACCCGCATGCCTCACGTCATCCAGCGCCTGATCGAACTGTTCAAGCGCTACCCAGGGGTTATTGCCCTTGGCGGTTTCATTTCCGGTATTGCCAGTTTCATTCTGGTCGACCGCCAAGCAGGCCTGGCCAGCTGGATTGCCATTCTGATGCTGGTCAGCTGGGTCTGGCTGATGCTGGAGAACACCTTCACCCAGCTGTTCGCCAAGGTCTTCAAGCGCGAAATTCCGCAGCCACTGCTGCGCTATGCCACGCAGATGATCCACCAGGAAAGCCTGTTCTTCGTACTGCCGTTCTTTTTCATCACCACAACCTGGAACAGCGGCCAACTGGTATTCACCGGGCTACTGACCGCAGCCGGGCTGATTTCGATCATTGATCCGTTGTACTACAAGTGGCTGGCGCCACGGCGCTCACTGTTTCTTGCTCTGCACACCCTGACCTTGTTCGCGGCGCTGCTTACTGCGCTGCCCATCATCCTGCACCTCACCACAGCACAGAGCTTCAAGCTGGCACTGGGTGCGGCCATGCTGCTGTCGTTCCCCAGCCTGGCCAGCAGTTTTCCGATCAACCACTGGCGCCGCGCGGTCATGCTGGTAGCCGTGACCCTGGCCGTAGGTGGCAGCGGTTGGCTACTGCGCTCGTGGGTGCCGCCTGCCACGCTATGGCTGAACGATGTCGCGATAAGCACCGAGGTGCAAAACCGCACCCCCGGCGCCAGCCTCAAGCAAGTGAGTGCCAGTCAGATCCGCAGCAGCGGTCTGTATGCCTACACAGCGATCAATGCCCCACGGGGCTTGAATGAGCGGATCTACCATGTCTGGCAGTTCAACGGCAACGAGGTCGACCGCATCGCGCTGGACATTCATGGCGGGCGCAAGGAAGGCTACCGCGCCTGGACCCACAAGCAGAACTTCCCGAGCAACCCCATCGGGCGCTGGCAGGTGAGGGTGTTGACCGAAGATGGTCAGGTCATCGGCGTGCTGCGCTTCCGGGTAGTTGACGACGGTCAAGCGAGCACCGCTCAGTAGCGCTATGCTCTGAGGCTGCGCATTGGAGCGCCTCTCGGATCACATGGAGCTTATGACCAGTACTGCCAATGCCACCTTGGACACCACCAGCAGCCCAGCTTGTCTGCGGATCACGGGTGACTGGACGCTGGCCAACTACGCCAGCCTGAAGCAGCACACTGCAAGCCTGGCAGGGCAGTACGACAGCACAACGCGGATCGAGCTTGATCAACTCGGCAAGCTGGACACCGCAGGTGCCGCACTACTGGTCGAGTTGCTGGGCACCCAGCGCCTGGCCCAACTGACCGAAACCGCCACACACTTGCCAGCGGCCAACCGCGCCCTGCTGAAAACGGTCTACTGCTCGCTGCAAGACTACTGCATACCGGTGAAAACACCCGAGCGGAACGTGCTGGTGCAACTGCTTGAACGCATCGGTCGTGCCGTCGATACCCTCAAACAAGATACCCTGCACCTGCTCGGGTTCGTTGGCCTTATTCTCGCCACCTTCGGACGCCTGCTTTTACAGCCAAAACGCTGGCGGCTCACCTCGGTGGTCGCACACATTGAGCAAACCGGCCTTAACGCCGCGCCGATCGTCGCACTGTTGACCTTTCTGGTTGGCGCCGTGGTGGCCTTTCTTGGGGCAACAGTGCTGGTCAAGTTCGGCGCCAGCATTTTTACCGTCGACCTGGTGGCGTTCTCTTTCCTGCGAGAGTTCGGTGTGTTGTTGACCGCCATCCTGATGGCGGGGCGTACCGCGAGTGCGTTCACTGCTCAGATTGGCTCGATGAAGGCCAACGAAGAAATCGATGCCATTCGCACGCTGGGGCTGGACCCCATCGAGATTCTGGTCATCCCACGGGTGTTGGCCTTGTTGATCGCACTGCCACTACTCACTTTTCTTGCAATGCTCTGCGGCATCGTCGGCGGCGGGCTGGTTTGCGCCTTGTCCCTGGACATCTCGCCGGCCATGTTCCTTTCGATGATGCAAAACGACATCGATGCAAGACACTTTCTGGTCGGGTTGGCCAAGGCCCCGTTTTTTGCCTTCCTGATCGCTGCAATTGGTTGCCTGGAAGGCCTCAAGGTCTCCGGCAGTGCGGAATCGGTAGGTGCGCACACAACCTCCAGTGTGGTTCAGTCGATCTTTGTCGTCATTGTGCTCGATGCCATTGCGGCCCTGTTCTACATGGAGATGGGCTGGTGAGTACGCCACCACGCGAAACCGTGATTGAAGCCCGAGGCCTGTGCAATCGCTTTGGCAGCCAGAGCGTGCATGAACACCTCGACCTCGATTTGTATCGTGGTGAAATCCTTGCGGTGGTCGGTGGCTCAGGCAGTGGCAAATCCGTCCTGCTGCGCAGCATCATCGGCCTGCGGCGTCCCGACGAAGGCGATGTACGGGTATTCGGGCAGCACCTGAACCAGTTGGACGAAGCGCAGCGCTCCCAGGTCGAACGACGGTTTGGCGTACTGTTCCAGAAAGGGGCCTTGTTCTCCTCGCTGACGGTCACTGAGAACGTCGCCTTGCCGCTGATCGAACATGCCGGCCTGTGCCGCGCAGATGCCGAACAGCTCGCGGGCGTCAAGCTGGCTCTGGCCGGGCTGCCCTTGTCGGCCGCAGACAAGTACCCGGCCTCTCTTTCTGGCGGCATGATCAAACGCGCAGCGCTGGCACGGGCACTGGCCCTGGACCCCGATATCCTTTTTCTCGACGAACCTACCGCAGGGCTCGACCCTATTGGCGCGGCGGCCTTCGACCAATTGATCCTGACCTTGCGTGACGCCTTGGGCTTGAGCGTGTTTCTGATCACTCACGACCTGGACACCCTCTACACCATCACCGATCGCGTCGCGGTGCTGGCACAGAAAAAAGTACTGGTTGCCGCGCCAATCGCTCAAGTTGCCGATACCGAGGACGCCTGGGTTCAAGACTACTTCCATGGCCCCCGTGGCCGTGCGGCCTACCAGGCCGCCACAGCGCTCAAGGAGGATTGAGATGGAAACCCGTGCACACCATGTATTGATCGGGCTGGTCACCGTGCTGGTCGTGGCTGGCGCCATGCTGTTCGGCCTGTGGCTGGCCAAATCCAGTGTCGATAACACCTTCAAGGACTATGAAGTGGTGTTCAACGAGACCGTTTCCGGCTTGTCCAAAGGCAGTTCGGTGCAATACAGCGGGATCAAGGTTGGCGATGTCATCAACCTGCGCCTCGACCCAAAGGATCCTCGCCGTGTACTGGCTCGCATCCGGCTGAGCGCCGACACACCGATCAAGGAAGACACCCAGGCCAAGCTGGCCCTGACCGGTATCACCGGTACCTCGATCATCCAGCTCAGTGGCGGTACGCCACAGAGCCCAGCATTGGAAGGGGTAGGGCACAAACTCCCGGTGATCATTGCCTCGCCATCACCGATTGCACGTCTTATGAGCAACAGCAATGACCTGATGAGCAGCATCAACCAACTGCTGCACAATGCTAACCAGCTGTTCTCCGAAGAGAACGCTGCACGGTTGAGCAATACCTTGGCGCATCTGGAGCAAACCACCGGCTCGGTTGCCGAGCAGCGCGACGACATTCGCCTCGCCATCCAGCAATTGGCACAGGTAAGCAAGCAGGCCAGCGCCACGCTGGAACAAACCAGCCAACTGATGCGCAACGCCAATGGCCTGCTCAGCAGCCAGGGCACACAAATCGTCGGTAATGCCCAACAGGCAATGCAGTCGCTGGCCAGCAGTACCACAACCCTCAACGCCATGCTCAACGACAATCGCGAAGCCATCAATGAGGGGGCGCAGGGCCTGCATGAACTGGCACCAGCCATTCGAGAACTGCGAGACACCCTGACCGCGTTGAAGGCAATCTCCCGGCGCCTGGAAGCCAACCCCAGTGGCTATCTGTTGGGCCGTGACAAAAACAAGGAGTTCGAGCCATGAAGCGTAACCGCCTGGTACTGGCATTAGCGCTAAGCCTGAGCAGTGCCTGCTCGATTCTGCCCCAGGCCGACCCATCCGATGTCTACCGCCTGCCGACCCACCAGGTCCAGCACGGCACCAGCGACGTTGCGCCACTAGACTGGTCGCTGCGTCTGAACAAACCGCTCACCAGTGAAGTGCTGAACAGCCCGCGTATTGCCGTGGTGCCTCAAGGTGATCTGATCAGCAGCTACAAGGGCGCCCGCTGGAGTGACCCGGCGCCCACGTTGCTGCGCAACCGCATGCTCGATGCTTTCCAGCGCGATGGTCGGGTACAGCGGCTCAGCGCTGACGATAGCAACCTGCAAGCCGACTACGAGCTGGCCGGCGAGCTGCAATCGTTCCAGAGCGAGTATGGCGCGCAGGGCCTCAACGTAGTGATCCGTTTTGATGCGCGCCTGGTACAAGGGCGCACCCAGCGAATTTTGGCCAGCCAACGCTTCGAGGTGCGTCAACCGCTAAGCGATAAACAGATACCCGCTGTCGTCGAAGGCTTTGGCCAGGCCAGCGACCGGCTGATGGAGCAACTGGTTGATTGGACCGTGCGCCAAGCCGCACAAGCTCAGGCAAAGAACCAGTAGCAGACGCCAATGGCCGCCAGCACGCCGGCCAATTCGGCGAGCAGCGCACAGCCCACAGCATGTCGGGCCCGCTGGATACCCACTGCGCCAAAATACACGGCCAGTACATAGAATGTGGTTTCGGTGCTGCCCTGAACCGTGGCAGCCACCAACGCAGGGAAACTGTCTACCCCATGGCTTTGCATGGTCTCGATCAACATCGCGCGGGCAGCACTGCCAGAGAATGGCTTGACCAGCGCGGTCGGCAACGCATCGACAAAGCGGGTATCCCAGCCAAACCAGTCAACCGCATAGCGAATACCGTCCAGACCGAACTCAAGGGCTCCAGAGGCACGCAACACGCCAACGGCGCAGAGCATTGCCACCAGATAGGGCAACAGGCTCTTGGCGACGTCAAACCCTTCTTTGGCGCCCTCAACGAAGGTTTCATACACCTTGACCCGCTTGAACGCGCCAATCAGCAAAAAGAGCATGATCAGTCCGAACAGGGTCAAGTTGCCCATGATTGACGAGAGGGTCGCCAGGGCTGTAGCCGAAAGCCCAGCCAGCAGCGCCATGAACCCACCGAGCAGCAGCGCGCCAGGCACCAGGTAGGCCAGGACCACCGGGTCCCATAGCCGCAGGCGTTGCATGACCGCCACAGAAAGCAGGCCGACCAGCGTTGATGCACTGGTCGCCAGCAGGATCGGCAGGAACACCAGCGTCGGGTCCAGCGCCCCCTGCTGTGCGCGGTACATGAAGATGGTGACGGGCAACAACGTCAGCGAAGAGGCGTTGAGTACCAAAAAGAGAATCTGCGCATTACTGGCGGTAGTTGAGCTGGGATTGAGCTCCTGTAGCGCCCGCATGGCCTTGAGCCCGATCGGCGTGGCTGCGTTATCCAGGCCCAAGCCGTTGGCGGCAAAGTTCAGGGTGATCAAACCCAATGCCGGGTGGCCGGGGGGAACCTCCGGCATCAGGCGCTGGAACAATGGGCCTAGTACTTTGGCCAGCCATTCGACCACACCGGCTTTCTCGGCAATTTTCAGAAAGCCCAGCCAGAGGGTGAGGGTACCAAACAGCAACACCATGACCTCGACCGACAATTTGGCCATGGCAAAGATGCTCTCGACCATGGCGGCAAAGATCCCGGCGTTGCCGCCCACTAACCATTGCGCCAGCGCCGACACGGCAGCGACCACGAAAAATCCAAGCCAGAGGCCGTTGAGCATCAGTTATTCCCCCACACAGTGGGCCGAATGATAGCGGGCCAGGCTGGGGGCACGCCAGAAAAGCAAAAGCCCCGACACGTCGGGGCTTTTAATCAGATCATGCAGCGGCTTACTTGGTCGCCACTTTACCGGCAGGTACTGCTTCCTTGCTGCGCCAGTGCGGCAGCGAGTTCCAGTAGCGCTGGCCTTTGGCATCGTCGTACATGCCTTCCCAGCGAGCGATAACCAGTACTGCCAGAGCGTTGCCGATCACGTTCAGCGCGGTACGGGCCATGTCCATGATGCGGTCTACACCGGCGATGAAAGCCAAGCCTTCCAGCGGAATACCGACACTGCCCAAGGTGGCCAGCAGTACCACGAAAGACACGCCTGGAACGCCAGCAATACCTTTGGAGGTGACCATCAAGGTCAGTACCAGCAGCAGCTGCTGGCTGATCGAAAGGTCGATGCCGTAGAGCTGAGCGATGAAAATCGCAGCAATGCTCTGGTACAAGGTCGAACCGTCGAGGTTGAACGAGTAGCCAGTCGGGACGACAAAGCTGCAGATGGCCTTCGGTGCACCGTAGGCTTCCATCTTCTCGATTACGCGTGGCAATACCGTTTCAGAGCTGGCAGTGGAGTACGCCAGAACCAGCTCATCCTTGAAAATGCGCATCAGCTTCAGGATCGAAAAGCCGAACAAGCGGGCGATCAGGCCCAGCACCATGAAGCCGAAGAAGGCAATCGCGAAGTAAACCAGCAGTACCAGCTTGGCCAGCGGCAGCAGCGAAGCAAAGCCGAAGTTGGCAACAGTGACCGCGATCAGCGCGAACACACCGATTGGCGCGTAGTTCATGATCATGTGAGTGACCTTGAACATGGCTTCGGACACGCCCTGGAAGGTTTTCACCAACGGGTCGCGGATATCCGCCTGCAAGCTCGAAAGGCCCAGGCCGAAGAGCACGGAGAAGAAAATGATCGGCAGCATTTCACCGCGCATCAGCGCTGCGAAAATGTTCGACGGAATCAGGTTGAGGATCGTCTCGATGAACGCGTGCTCATGCTGCACTTCAGCAGCGGTTGCCTGGTACTTGGAGATATCCACCGTACCCAGCGTGCTCATGTCGATGCCGGCGCCTGGGTGGAACAGGTTGGCCAACAGCAGGCCGACCACGATCGCGATGGTGGTGACCACCTCGAAGTAGATGATGGTTTTCAGGCCAATACTGCCCAGTTTTTTCGCATCGCCAACCCCGGCGATACCCACGACCAGTGAAGAGATCACGATCGGGATAACAATCATCTTGATCAGGCGAATGAAGATGTCACCAGCTGGCTGCAGAACGTTACTGATCCACCATGCCTTTTCTGCACTGAAATGATTCAGTACTGCACCGATTGCAATCCCGAGAATCAAACCGATGAGGATCTGCCAAGCGAGGCTTAGTTTTGCCTTCTTCATGTCGTTACCCTTTCTTCAAGTGGTCACGGGCATTGCGCTGAAAACCCCGACCTAGAGCTATTTAAAGCCTTCAAGAGTCGATTGATCGCAGCAGGCAATAGCGCCGTAGAAGGTCACCGCAGGCGAGCGAAAGAACGCTCGGGTCAGCGAAAAAAGGCGCAACTATTCCGACGCGAGAGGGTAACGTCTAATGCCGTAAACGATTACCCTATGCCGAATCGGCATGATGATTAAGGCTAAAAACGAACGTCTGAAAGGGTTGAAATAGAGGCGTTCGGAATTCCGAAGATGGCCAAAGCGCCATATTTAGGCCAATTAAGCCATATCCGCTTGGGTGACAAATGCCGTTGTTCGACAATCCGAATGCGTGAAACGCCCCAAATTTGTCGGAGGGGTCAGCTAAAAAAATATCGATGTACGGTCAACAAGACACACACTTCGACATCCGCTGTAGGAAACAACCCAAAACAGCCGGCGTGATGCCCATTACCTCTGCAGGCATTTCGGATATCCACTCAGTACCCGGGCCAACACTGAAACGTACAGAACCCTAAACAGAGCGCCTGACCGGCTTCGTCATCCACGTCGACCGAAAAACAGGGACACAGCGAACAGCACAAGGAAAATGATGAAGAGGATCTTGGCGATGCCGGTCGCTGCACCCGCGATACCACCGAAGCCCAGTACAGCAGCGACAATGGCGATAATCAGGAAAGTAATAGCCCAACTCAACATGATGATTCTCCGTCGTATATTGGAGTAGGTTCAGGCCTCATCATCGATCCGTCGCGGCCCCCTGCGCCGACCTCGGGTCACCAACTCGGCAAATTGCCTGGCGCTGAGGGGGTGCGCAAACAGCCAACCCTGTCCGTAGTTCACACCCTCGCTGTTCAGCAACAGCGCCTGATCCTCATACTCGATACCTTCGGCGATAACCCGCAACTGCAAGGCATGCGCCATGCGAATGATATGCGGCGCAACCCCGCTACTGGCGGCATCGTGGCCCAGAGCATCGATGAACGCCTTGTCGATCTTCAGGCAGTCGACCGGCAGTGTCTGCAGGTAGGCCAGGCTGCAGTAGCCCGTGCCAAAATCATCGATCAACACTTGGTGACCAACCGAGCGCAGTGCTTGCAGGTTATCCCGTGCGACTACCACATCAATCAGCCCGCGCTCTGTCACCTCGAAAGCGATCTGGCTGGCCGCGACGCGGTGCAGTGCCAGTAAACGAGCAGCCACACGACCAATGCGTGGCACCATCACATCGCACGCTGCCAGGTTAATCGAGATGTACAACTGAGGGTTGGCGCGCAACAACTGCCCCAACTGCTCCAGCACGCGCTGCAACACAAAGTCGGTGATCTGGCGAATTTGGCCGGTGTTTTCCGCCAACGGAATGAACAGGTCCGGACTGGTCAACGTGCCATCGGGATGGCGCCACCGTACCAGCGCCTCGGCCCCCACGCATCGTCGGCTGTTGAGTTCGAGAATTGGCTGATAGAGCACCTGCAACTCACCTCGCCGCAACGCCCCCTGCAGTTCCGAACTCATTGATTGGCGTTGACGTACCAGCTGCAGTACCAACCAGCCGATGCACCAGGCCAGCAGCAGGCTACCTGGGAACAACAACCAGATGACGCCATTCATTTTCAGCGGCAGGCTGGTTTTGGGGGTAATCAGCACCAGTTGATAGTCCGGAGACTTGGTCGGCATCCGATAGACCAGATGATCGGGCAACTCCAGCATGGCGTTTGCAACGTCGAGTGCCCCATCAGAGGAGGGTGGCCATGCCTGCGCCGGCCCCAACACGGGTACTGCGCGCATGCCGTTGTCGAGCACCACCAACAGGCTGCCGCCTGGTGGCAGATCAACAACATCGCTCAGGTGCCCACGAGAAGTCGAGATACGGAAATGCCCACGCCCCAGCATCAATGCCGCCAGGTTATCGTTCGGTTCGGCACTGGTGTTCAACCAATAGCTGTAGGTCGGCCCCTGAATGTCCGGGGGCCGTACAGGTTCTGTGCTGTGCTCGCCCAAGCGGTTGGAGCAGCGGGTGTCTCCATCTATATAGGCGGCTTCAAAGACAAAGCGATTGTTGAAGCCCACCTGCTGCAAGGCTGCCAACATCTGCGGAGTGCACCCTCGCAGCGGTTGAGCCTGAAGATGATCCACACCTTCACGCAGCTGACTGAAGATCTGCTCCAGCCGCTCCAGAAAGCGCTCCCCCTTGGCATTCATCTGCTCGCTTTCACTTTGCTGAATCTGGTGCATGGCCACACCAAGGCTGGCACTCAGCAACAGGATCGCACTGGCCGAGGCCGCAAGCGCGGCCAGTAGCCAGGGGCGAAGGAACAGGCTGCGCAGCGTGGCGAAGGCAGATGACATCAGGCGATATCCCATTGAATACCACAAGGTATAGCAACTGCCTGACGAATCAGCCTGCCCGTTGGGCGGCGCCTATCAGCGGGAGCGGTTGAGCACCTGCAAGATTGCCGCCGTCTGCGCATCGGGCACGCCATCAAAACGTTGCGGGCGGAAGCGCATCTGGAAGGCAGCCAACACGTGCCGGGTACTGACATCATTGACCCCGGTTTGCTCGATGGCATAGCCGAAACGTGCCAGTTGCTGCTGGTACCAGGCGATACTCGGCGGGCTCACATCGAAACGGGCACGCTGCTGTGCAACGGCAGCGGCATCAGGCCACACACCAACACCGGCATCGGCCAGGCGCTTCCAGGGAAACAGAGGGCCTGGGTCGAGTTTGCGTGATGGCGCTATATCGCTATGCCCAATGATATGCCGTGGGTCGATGTTATTGCGTTTGACGATGTCCTTGAGCAACAGGATCAGCGCCTGTATTTGCGCCTCGGAGTAGGGGTGCCAGACACGTCCAGACGGTGTATCGGTAAAACCTGGGTTTACGATCTCAATGCCAATAGAGCTCGAGTTGAGCCAGGTACGCCCCTGCCATTGGCTGTCACCGGCGTGCCAGGCACGGCGGTTCTCGTCTACCAGTTGGTAGATGGTCGCTGGTTTATCACCGATCAGGTAGTGGCTGCTGACTTCACCATGGGTCAACAACGCCAGTGAACGCTCCAGCGAAGCGTTGGTGTAGTGCAGGACAACAAACTGGATACGACTGTCCTGGTTGACGGATGGGTGGCTTCGGTCAATCTGGAGGGTGTTTGCACAACCGGCCAGAGACAGAAGCAGCAGGGCGCAGAAGAAGGCTTTCATGGCAAGAGGGCACATCTATGGGTATCAGTAATGCAATAGCATAACGTACCCTCTCTAGCGATGGCGCAAACGGTGATAACTATATAGTGCTCATCCTTGTTCGACGCGGTTACGGCCTTGGTGCTTGGCGCGATACAACGCCTCGTCGGCGCGCTTGAGGGCGATGTCGCTGCGCTCCCCATCACGTAGCGCAGTGACACCTATCGAGAGGGTGATCGTTACCCGCTCGCCCTTGAAGTGGAATGGGCAGGCCTCGACCGCCGCCCGCAGGATTTCGGCCTGCTGGCATCCACTGACCAGATTGCTCTGCGGCATCAACAGCACAAACTCCTCACCACCAAACCGGGCGATAAAGTCACGGCCGCGCAAGCGCTTGCGCAGTTCGTTGGCGACGATCTTTAGCACCTTGTCGCCCGCGAGGTGCCCGTAGTTGTCATTGATCCTTTTGAAATGGTCCAGATCAAGCATCGCGACCAACAGGTGGCCACCCTGTGCCTGCCAAGCCTGCATCTCGCGCTCCAGATGCTCGGACCAGGCCGCACGGTTTGGCAGGCCGGTCAGTGGGTCGATCAAGGCCTTCTGCCGCTGCTCTTCCAGGTGCTCACGATAACCTTGGGCTTCCTGCTCCATATGCGTAACCCGTTCAGCCAAGCCACGCAAACGCTCGGCCATTTCCTGCTCACGCTGATCGCGCTGCTGCTGGTGTATGTCAATCGTTCCCAGCAATCCTTCCAGGCGGTTATCCAGAATGTGTTTGAGGCTTTCCAGATCCGCAGCCCCCTGCACGCTGCTTTGAAGGCCATCAACCTGTTCACGCAACTGGCTATCCAGATCGCGGGCAGCTGTCCGGCTATCGGCATGCCCGTCACTGGCTTCCTGCAGATGACTCTGGAAAGACTCAAGACGCTCATTGACCTGCTGCAGATAGGCTTCAAACTCATGCTGGCCACTGCTGGTGATAGCCAGCATGAGCACGACCAGATCGTCCAGGACCGGCAACAGCTCATACCAGTTCAGGCCATGCTGCAGGCGCTCGCGCATGGATTGCGCTTGGGCCTTGTGCCGCTCAGGAAGCGTCAGATCATCCAGCAAGCCCAGCAGGGTCTCTTCAATATGACTGGCGACCGAACTGTAGCTAGGCTCGGTGTTTTCGGGCAGTGCGTACGCCTCTTCGGCGGGCGTGGCCTGATCCTCCGGGATATCGGCAGCGAGCGGTGGAGCATCGGCCTCGGTCTCCGGTGCTTCAGGACGCTCAGGTACAGATGCTGGCTCCGCTGCCAATGCCTCAAGCGGCGCAGCGACTGGAGGAGGGGGCACCTGCACAGGCTCGGCGGCCGCGGGTTCGACCTGCACGGACGTCACCGCCTCGCTGGCCGCCTCGACAGCGGGCTCAGGCAGCGGATGCAGCTCATCTGCATCGACCTCGGCAGGCGATGCAATAGGCGCTGATTCAACAACAGCGGCCTCCACCTCAACGGCCGCAGAGGCTGTGCTGGCAACCGTTGTCGGTACTGCGGGCGCCTCTGATGCCGCTTCGCGGTTACCGAACAACCGCTGCAAAAAACCTGGGCGGCCGGCTTCTTCTGGCTTGTCCAGCGCAGCAATCGCCTGGCCTTGCAAGCTACTCAGCTCGCCCAGCAGCAAAGGCATCTCACGAGGCTGACTCGCGCGAGCATCCAGTTGTTTGGCAAATTTTTTCAGTGGCCGAGTGACCTCACTCGGCAACGGCAATGCTTGTAACTGGCTCACTAATGCCGCCAGCGCTGTGCCGATCTGTGCCGTTCGGGTTTCCCGACGCTGCTCGGAGTCCAATACGGCTTTTTCCAACCGCGGAATCAAGCCTGCCAGTGCAGCGTCCATATTGTCGGTGCGGATGACGTCGCGCATCTCTTTCATGCACTTATCAACAGCCAGATCGCTGCCTTCGGCCGCCAATGTGCTGCGTACCAAGCCTCGACGCAGAAGGTCAAGGCGAGCTTCCCAGCGGCGCTCGAGCTTTTCTTGTTGCTCAATACTCTTGAGGTATTTTTCTTTCCAGCGCTGGGCTTCTTCGGTCATGCCTGATTTCGCAAAGGAGTAGGGGCAGTTAGCTCACGGCCGGAAGCGTATCCATCGCAAGGGCATCAGGCAAACGAATCTCAACCGCGACCGGAAGATGATCGGAAATGGGCTGGGCAAGCACCTCGAAGCGCTCCAACGTGAGGCTGGGGCTGAGCAAGATATGATCAAGACAACGCTGCGGCCGCCAACTGGGGAACGTGGCTTGCACCTGCGGGGCAACCAAACCGAGATCACGCAATGGCGAGTGTTCCAGCAGGTCGCTGGCATGGGTATTCATGTCGCCCATCAATACCTGATGACGATAACCACCAATCAGTTCACGAATGTAGGCGAGTTGACGCGCACGGGTCCGTGCACCCAGTGCCAGGTGCATCATCACCACAACCAACGCATCGTCCCCTTCACCAAAACGCACCAGAATCGCACCACGACCCGAAGGACCGGGCAGCGGATGGTCTTCCAGCAACTGCGGCTTCAAGCGACTGAGTACGCCATTGCTGTGCTGAGCGAAACGGCCAAGGTTGCGATTGAGCTGTTGATACCAGTAAGGGAAGGCACCCAGTTGCGCCAGGTACTCGACCTGATTGACGAAACCTGAACGCAAGCTGCCACCATCGGCCTCCTGCAGGGCGACGAGATCAAAGTCGCTGAGCAGGTCACCAATTTTCTGCAAGTTACCGGCACGGCCGGTGGTAGGCAAAAGGTGCTGCCAACTACGCGTCAGATAGTGGCGGTAGCGCTCGGTACTGATCCCCACCTGGATATTGAAACTGAGCAGGCGCAGACGACCGTCCTTCGGGAGGCTACTGGTCTGCAAATGGTGTTCGTTGACCTGCGGATCATGCAGGCCAACACACCGTTCAGTTTTCCAACGCCGCATGGCAATCGCCGCTTACTGGGCGGCGCGCTCCTTGGCAATCAACTGGTCAGCCACGTTGATGGTTTCCTCTGGACCGCCGGCAGAGCCCAGGTCAAAACGGTACTTACCGTTGACAACCATGGTCGGAACACCGCTGATTTCATATTTTTTGGCCAGATCGCGAGCTTTCTGAACCTGGCCCTTGATCGCAAAGGAATTGAATGTCGCCAGGAACTTGTCCTTGTCGACGCCCTGAGTCGCGAGGAAGTCGGCCATTTCCTCAGGCTTGGTCAGACGCTTGTGTTCCACTTGGATCGCGTTGAATACAGCACTGTGCACCTTGCCCTCGACACCCATGGCTTCCAGGGTCAGGAACATCTGGCCATGGGCATCCCAGGCGCCGCCAAACATGGCAGGTACGCGCACAAAGTTGACGTCCTTTGGCAGCTTCTCGACCCATGGGTTGATGGTCGGCTCAAAGCTGTAGCAATGCGGGCAGCCGTACCAGAACAGCTCCACCACCTCGATCTTGCCAGGCACAGCAACCGGCACAGGATTGTTCAGCTCGACATACTTACCGTCTGCAGGCGGCTCGGCGGCCTGGACGGACATGCCAAAGACGCTGGCGGCGACCAACGCGGCGCTGAGAATCAGATTACGCATGCTTTACTCCTGAGCAGTGATGAGTCGCCACAACGCGACCTGCCTTCAGACAGATCGACACAGGCCTGAGTTCGATAGTGTAACGGTAGCAGGTACAAAAAAGGGCGGCCCTAGCCACCCTTTTCATGCTTTCGCAGCTGCATTAACGGCACGTTAACATTGCGAGAGATGTAGCCCCGCACAACGTTACGCCGCAAGGATCAGTGCAGACCCTGAATGTAGCTCGATACTGCCTCGATGTCCTTGTTGCTCAGCTTGGCAGCGATGGAACGCATGGTCATCGCGTCGCCGTCGTTGGTACGGTTGCCTTCACGGAAGTCGGTCAATTGCTTGGCGACGTACTGCGCATGCTGGCCACCCAGGTGCGGGAAACCGGCAGCAGCCAGGCCAGCGCCATTAGGCGAGTGGCAACCGGTGCAGGCTGGCATGCCTTTTTCAAGGTTGCCACCGCGGAACAGGGCTTCACCGGCCGCGACCAGTTTTGGATCGGCGGCGCCGACACTGCCTTTCTGGCTAGCGAAGTAGGCCGCGATATCTGCCATGTCCTGATCACTCAGGTTGGTCAGCAGACCCGTCATTTCCAGCACGGTGCGCTTACCCGACTTGATATCATGCAGCTGTTTCTCCAGGTATTTCTCACCCTGGCCAGCCAGTTTCGGGAAGTTCGGCGCCATGCTGTTACCGTCTGGACCGTGACAAGCGCCACATACAGCAGTTTTGCCCTGACCGGCAGCGGCATCGCCAACAAGATTGCCAGCGGCATTTGCAGCGCCGGTGACGCCCAAGGTCAACAGCAGACTCACGAGTAGTTTGTTCATCAGCTAATCCAACTACGGCTAAGGGTGAAAGAGTTATGTATCGATACTATCGGATCATCCACTGAATGATCGCCCGGTAGTCTTCGGCACTGCAGTCCATGCACAATCCACGCGGCGGCATAGCCTTGAAACCCTGGGTGACATGCACCACCAACGTCTCCATACCCTGCGCCAGTCTCGGTTCCCAGGCTGCACGATCACCTGGTTTCGGTGCCTGTGGCAGCTGACCGGCATGACACGCCGCGCATGCGCGGTTGTACAACGCCTCGGGATCCTGTGTAGCCTGAGCGCTGAAAAACGGTACCAAGACAACGGTAACCAACAGCCATTTCGTCATGCGAACGACCTTTCAGGGCTGGGGGCCTGCACTGCGTTCTAACGCGCAAGCTTGAATCGGGTCCCCCCGTGAACCTCATCCTACGCTGGGATAAAGCGCACACAAAATCTGCGGCATTATATACTCCCGTTATCGAAACGGAAACGACACCCCTTGCCGAGCCTGCCTCGGACAAGCCCCCAAGCGGATACCCCATGCACGTAAAAAACCCCATTCTCGGCCTCTGCCAACAGGCCAAATTTGCGCTCAGCGCCGCCAAAGTCGACCAGTGCCCAGACGACCAGGGCTATGAAGTGGCCTTTGCCGGGCGCTCCAACGCCGGCAAGTCCAGCGCTCTAAACACGCTGACCCACGCCAGCCTGGCACGCACCTCGAAAACACCCGGTCGCACCCAGTTACTCAATTTTTTCAGTCTGGACGAAGAACGGCGTTTGGTCGACCTGCCAGGCTATGGCTATGCAAAGGTCCCAATCCCGCTCAAACAGCACTGGCAGCGCCACCTGGAGGCCTACCTGGGCAGCCGCGAAAGCCTGCGGGGCGTGATTTTGATGATGGATGTGCGTCACCCCATGACCGACTTCGACCAGATGATGCTCGACTGGTCAGTGGCCAGTAACATGCCGATGCATATTCTTCTGACCAAAGCCGACAAACTCACCTATGGCGCGGCAAAAAACACCCTGCTCAAGGTGCAAGCGGAAATCCGCAAGGGCTGGGGCGAAGGGGTGACCATTCAGCTGTTCTCCGCCCCTAAGCGCCAAGGGCTGGAAGAAGCCTACGGCGTTCTGGCGAACTGGATGGAGTTGGCCGACAAGCCCGCAGAATAAGGGCCAGGCGCCAAACGCAAGGCAAAAAAAACCCCGGACTTCGTATGGGGAGGGGGAAGTTCGGGGTTCAAGTTCCGGACCGCTAGGGCGGGGTCCAGATATCTGCCAACACTTAACACAACATAGGAGCATCGAAGGGCTTCACCACCCATTCAGTTACTCTGAGTCGTGGTTCCCCCGATTAGTTCCGAGCGTTTAGAAACTATTTGCGATAGCACATAGAATTTTCACGACTAACGGCGTGTACCCAGCCAAAAAGCCGCGACGATATGCCGCAGCTTTTTCAGGGTTATTTAGTGCGCTTCATCCCAATTCGAGCCCACACCTACCTCCACCAGCAGCGGAACATCCAACTGCGCGGCGCTGCTCATGTACGGACGGATCTGTTCACGCACCTGATCGACCAGGTCTTCACGTACTTCCAGCACCAATTCATCGTGAACCTGCAGGATCACCCGAGCATCCAGCCCGGAATCGTTCAGCCAGTTGTCTACCGCTACCATGGCCCGCTTGATGATGTCGGCTGCAGTACCCTGCATTGGTGCGTTGATCGCCGTGCGCTCCGCGCCTTTGCGCAGTGCCGGGTTCTTTGCATTGATGTCCGGCAGGTACAGGCGGCGACCGAACAGGGTTTCGACAAACCCTTGCTCGGCAGCCTGAGCACGCGTGCGCTCCATGTACGCCAGCACGCCTGGGTACTGGGAGAAATAGCGGTCGATATAGGCCTGGGACTGCTTGCGATCGACACCAATCTGCTTGGCCAGACCGAAAGCGCTCATACCGTAGATCAAGCCGAAGTTGATCGCCTTGGCACTGCGCCGCTGGTCGCTTGTAACGTCTTCCAAGGCAACGCCGAAGACCTCGGAGGCCGTGGCCCGGTGAACGTCCAGATTGTGCCGAAACGCATGCAACAGCCCTTCGTCCTTGGCCAGGTGAGCCATGATGCGCAACTCGATCTGCGAATAGTCCGCAGCCAACAGACGGTAGCCGGGCGCAGCAACAAACGCCTGGCGAATACGCCGCCCCTCAGGGGTGCGAATCGGGATGTTCTGCAGGTTCGGATCACTTGAGGACAAACGACCGGTGGCCGCCACGGCCTGATGATACGAGGTATGGATACGCCCAGTGCGCGGGTTGATCTGCTCGGGCAGACGGTCGGTGTAGGTGCTTTTCAGCTTGCTCAGCGAGCGGTACTGCATCAGCACCTTGGGCAGTGGGTAGTCCTGTTCGGCCAGTTCCGCCAGCACAGCCTCAGCCGTGGAAGCCTGGCCCTTGGCGGTCTTGCTGAGGATCGGCAGGCCGAGCTTTTCGTACAGAATCACCCCCAACTGCTTAGGCGAGCCCAGGTTGAACTCTTCACCCGCGATCGCGAAGGCTTCACGCTCCAGCGCGACCAGTTTCTCACCCAGCTCCAGGCTCTGGGCACCGAGCAGCTTGGCATCGACCAGTGCACCCTGACGCTCGATCTTCGCCAGCACCGGCACCAGCGGCATCTCGATCTCGTTCAACACCGGCAGCACGCTCGGTGTCTTGGCCAAGCGTGCCTGCAATGCCTGATGCAGACGCAACGTCACATCGGCATCTTCGGCCGCGTAGGGGCCGGCCGTTTCAAGCGAAATCTGGTCGAAGGTCAGTTGCTTGGCGCCTTTCCCGGCGATGTCCTCAAAGGAAATAGTGGTGTAGTCCAGGTACTTGAGCGCCAGGCTGTCCATGTCATGACGGGTCGCGGTGGAATCCAGCACGTAGGACTCCAGCATGGTGTCGAAGGCCACACCACGCAGCGCGATACCGTTTGCCTGATCACCGCCAATCGCGCAATTGGCCAGAATATTCATGTCATATTTGGCGTTTTGGCCGACTTTCAGCGTATTCGGGTCTTCCAGGATCGGCTTGAGCGCCAACAGCACGGCGTCTCGATCAAGTTGCTCGGGCACGCCCATGTAGGAGTGAGTCAACGGCACATAGGCCGCCTCAAAGGGCTCCACAGCAAACGACACACCGACAATTTGCGCCTGCTGAGCATCAAGACCCGTGGTCTCGGTGTCGAAAGCAATCAGCGTGGCCTTCTTCAGTTTTTCCAGCCAGACGTCAAAGCGCGCCTGGTCAAGGATGGTTTCATACTTCACTTCGACCGATGGCTGCTCTGCCACCTCGGCAACCGCCACGCCTTCACGCTTGGCCTCACGCTGAATCTCCTCGACCCAGCTCTTGAACTCCAGCTCGGTGTACAGCGCCAGCAAGGCTTCGCGGTCGGGTTCACCGCACACCAGTGCGTCAACCTCGATATCCAGCGGGACGTCGAGCTTGATCGTCGCCAGTTCATACGAGAGGAACGCGGCGTCGCGGTGCTCCTCAAGCTTGGCCGGCAGGGTCTTGGCCCCCCGGATAGCCAGGCTGGGTACCTTGTCGAGGTTGTCGTAGAGATCGCGCAGACCGCCACCAACACCAGTCAGCAGGCCCAACGCGGTTTTCTCGCCCACCCCTGGCACGCCAGGAATGTTATCGACCTTGTCACCCATAAGAGCCAGGAAGTCGATGATGTGTTCGGGACCGACGCCGAATTTCTCCTTCACGCCAGCCACGTCCAGCACACTGCCGGTCATGGTGTTGACCAGCGTAATGTGGCCATCGACCAGTTGCGCCATGTCCTTGTCGCCTGTGGAGATGATCACCGGACGTCCGGCAGCCGCGCTGCTGCGGGCCAGGGTGCCAATCACGTCATCGGCTTCGACGCCCTCCACACAAAGCAGCGGATACCCCAGTGCACGCACGCTGGCATGCAGCGGTTCGATCTGCACCCGCAAGTCATCCGGCATACTGGGCCGATTGGCCTTGTACTCGGCGAACATTTCGTCGCGGAACGTGCCGCCTTTTGCATCGAAAACAACTGCAAACAGGCTGCCGGGATACTGCTTGCGCAGGCTCTTCAGCATGTTCAGCACGCCCTTGACCGCACCGGTTGGCAGGCCCTTGGAGGTGGTCAGTGGCGGCAGCGCATGGAAGGCGCGGTACAGGTAGGAAGAACCGTCCACCAGGACGAGGGGAGCTTGGCTCATGAGCAGAATCAACCTTTTCGGCGGGCCCGGCGCTAGAATGTCCGGATCATTGACGACAAAGGGACAAGGTTATCATGCGCACACTAAATCGCCTGTTGCTGCTAGGGCTCCTGGCTACTCCGTTCGCGGCGATGGCTGCGGATGATGCACCGTCGCCCGATCCGGACGTCACCATTCGCCAGGAAGGCGATAAAACCATTCAGGAGTACCGCCAGAATGGTTTTCTGTATGCCATCAAGATTACCCCCAAGCATGGCAAACCTTACTTTCTGGTTCGCGCCGACGGCACCGAAGCCAACTTTATCCGCTCAGATCAACCGGACATGCTGATTCCATCCTGGAAGATTTTCGAGTGGTAACGCGCGACCTCTAACATCAACCCGGCACTTCCTGGCCGAAGTGCCCGAACGAGCAGTTTTGACCATGTCTGTGTTCACCCCTTTGACCCGGCCTGAGCTGGAAACCTTTCTGGCCCCTTATGGCCTGGGCCGCCTTCGGGATTTCCAGGGCATTGCCGCCGGAACCGAAAACAGCAACTTCTTCGTCAGCCTCGAACAGGGTGAGTTTGTGCTGACGCTGGTCGAGCGCGGGCCAATCCAGGACCTGCCGTTCTTTATTGAACTGCTGGACGTCCTGCACGAAGCCAACCTGCCTGTGCCATACGCATTGCGGACCACGGACGGCGTGGCATTGCGCGAGTTGGCCGGCAAGCCGGCCTTGCTGCAACCGCGACTGCCAGGCAAGCACATCAAGGAGCCGAACAACCAGCATTGCCATCAGGTTGGCGAACTGCTCGGCCACCTGCATGTGGCGACCTGCGAGCATGTGCTGGAGCGTAAAACCGACCGCGGCCTGGACTGGATGCTGCAAACCGGTGCCGAGCTGATGCCGCGCCTGAACGCGGATCAACGCCAGCTGCTGCAAGCCTGCCTGGAGGAAATCAGAACGCACCACGCGCAGATCATGGCCTTGCCGCGCGCCAACCTGCACGCAGACCTGTTCCGTGACAATGCGCTGTTCGAAGGCACGCACCTGACGGGCCTGATCGACTTCTACAACGCCTGCTCCGGGCCGATGCTCTACGACCTGGCCATTACCCTGAACGACTGGTGCTGTGACGATGCCGGGCAGCTCGACGGTGCGCGCTCCAGGGCGCTGCTGGGTGCCTATGCGGCACTGCGCCCCTTCACGGCGGCAGAAGCGCAACTCTGGCCGGTCATGCTGCGCATAGCCTGTGTACGCTTCTGGCTGTCCCGGCTTATTGCGGCAGAGTCCTTCGCGGGCATGGACGTATTGATTCACGACCCTGCCGATTTCGAAGTGCGCCTGGCGGCGCGCCAGCACGTCAGCGTGGCGTTGCCGTTCGCGCTCTAAGCCGGTTATTGCACGGAGGCGGCTGCCTAGAGCGCCTCCAGGCAACCCGCCAGGTCATTGCCAAGCTTCTCCAGCACCTGCTCATAGCCTTGGGCGGTCACCGGGGTATTGCCCCCTAGTGCGTCCAGTTCGGCCAGACGTACCGGCAACCCGGCCGTCAAGGTCTCGGCCAGCCGTGGGCGCAGCGGCGGCTCACTGAAGACGCATGTCTTGCCGACCTCCTGCAAGCGCTTGCGCATGGCAGCCACGTGCTGGGCACCGGGCTGCACTTCGGCGGCAACGCTGAATACGCCAGTATGCTGCAAGCCATACGCCGCCTCGAAGTAATCAAACGCTTCGTGGAAAACAAAGTACGGCCTGCCGGAAACACCCGCCAATCGAGCCTTCAAGCGCAGGTCGAGGGCATCCAGGCGCTGCTCGAATGCGCTCAGGTTGCTCTGATAGCGGGCAGCATTGGCCGGATCAGCGGCCACAAGGTCAGCCGCCATTTTCGCGGCGATCACCCGGGCATTGGCCGGTGCCAACCACAGGTGCGCATCCAGGCTACCCGGACGATGATCGTGATCATGCTCGTCCGTCGACTCGTGGGAGTGGCTGTCTTCGCCAAAGTGGCGCAACTGCAACCCCGGCACAGCCTGCAAGGCCACGCTGGGCTTGTTGCGGCCGCTCAGCACGCGCGGTAGAAAACCTTCCATATCGGGGCCAATCCAGTAAAGCAGGTCGACCTCGGCAACCCGCCGCACGTCCGAGGGACGAAGGGCGTAATGGTGAGGCGAAGCGCCCGGTGGAAGCAGCACCTCGGGCGTACCAACACCGTCCTGGACCGCAGCCGCAATCAACTGCAGTGGCTTGATGCTGGTCAATACACGGACTTCAGCCTGCGCTGGCGCCAAGACGACAAGACTGGAGACAAAAGCGACAAAAAGGGCAAAAAATCGGGACACGATAGCCACTCAACGGTTCAGGAACAGGTAACATAATAACGTCTCTCACAAGAACCGTCGCTGCTCATGCCTACTACACCGCTGGCCAATCGCCCCCACGACCACTCCCACTGCGTCCACAGCGCCCTGGCCGAGGCCGACGCGCTGTGTGTCCGCCAGGGCCTGCGCCTGACCGCCTTGCGTCGACGCGTGCTGGAGTTGGTCTGGCAGAGCCATAAACCCTTGGGCGCCTACGACATCCTGGCCGTGCTGAGTGAGCAAGACGGTCGCCGCGCCGCGCCACCGACGGTGTACCGGGCACTGGATTTCCTCCTGGAAAACGGCCTGGTTCACCGAATTGCGTCGCTCAATGCCTTCATGGGCTGCAGCCATCCAGAGCATGTCCATCAAGGGCAGTTCCTGATTTGCCGCGAATGCCATGTCGCGCTCGAACTGGAACAGTCGTCGATCAGCGATGCCATCGTTGCCAGCGCCAAGGACGTCGGTTTCACAGTTGAAACGCAGACCGTCGAAGTGGTTGGGCTCTGCGCCAGTTGCCGGAGCGCGTGATGAGCAACGCCCTGATTCGCCTGGAGCAGGTGAGCGTCGGCTTCGCTAGCCAGTCGGTACTCGACAACATCGACCTCAGTGTCGAGCCTGGCCAGATCGTCACCCTGATCGGCCCCAACGGCGCAGGCAAAACGACCCTCGTACGCGCGGTGCTCGGGCTGCTCAAGCCCGATAGCGGCAAAGTCTGGCGCAAACCCAAACTGCGTATTGGCTACATGCCACAGAAGCTGCACGTCGATGCGACCTTGCCGCTTTCGGTTCTACGGTTTCTGCGCCTGGTGCCCGGCGTAGACCGCAATACAGCCTTGGCAGCCCTCAAGGAAGTGGGTGCCGAGCAGGTGATCGACAGCCCTGTCCAGGGCATTTCCGGCGGTGAAATGCAGCGCGTGCTGCTGGCCCGGGCGCTGCTGCGCGAGCCCGAGCTGCTGGTGCTCGATGAACCGGTACAGGGCGTCGACGTGGCGGGCCAGGCCGAGCTGTACAGCCTGATCACCCGGCTGCGCGACCGCCACGGTTGCGGTGTACTGATGGTCTCCCATGACCTGCACCTGGTAATGAGCACCACCGATCAGGTTGTCTGCCTGAACCGACATGTCTGCTGCTCCGGGCATCCCGAGCAAGTCAGCGGCGACCCGGCCTTTGTCGAGCTGTTCGGCAACAACGCGCCAAGCCTGGCGATCTACCACCATCACCACGACCACGCCCACGACCTGCACGGTTCCGTGGTTGCCCCGGCCAAAGCCGGTCATGTACACGGAGACCACTGCAAGCATGGCTGATTTTCTGCTCTACGCCCTGCTTGCAGGTTTGGCGCTGGCGCTGGTTGCAGGCCCCTTGGGATCGTTCGTGGTCTGGCGGCGCATGGCCTACTTTGGCGACACGCTGTCCCACGCAGCACTGCTGGGTGTGGCGCTGGGCTTCGTACTCGACATCAGCCCCGCCCTGGCGGTGACGGTGGGTTGTCTGCTGTTGGCGTTGCTGCTGGTCACCCTGCAACAGCGCCAGCCGCTAGCGTCCGACACCCTGTTGGGGATTCTCGCACCCAGCACCCTGTCCCTTGGCCTGGTCGTGCTCAGCTTCATGCACGATGTGCGAATCGACCTGATGGCCTACCTGTTCGGTGATCTGCTGGCGATCAGCCCGGGCGATCTTGCCTGGATACTCGGCGGCAGCAGCGTGGCCTTGCTGCTGATCGTGGCCCTGTGGCGGCCCTTGCTGGCCGTGACCGTCCACGAGGAGCTGGCCATGGTCGAAGGCTTGCCGGTGGCCGCGTTGCGCCTGGCCCTGATGCTGCTGATCGCGGTAGTCATTGCCGTGGCCATGAAGATCGTCGGCGTGCTGTTGATCACATCACTGCTGATCATCCCGGCAGCCGCTGCCCAGCGTCACGCCCGCTCACCCGAGCAGATGGCCCTGGGTGCCAGCCTGCTAGGCGTGGTGGCAGTATGCAGCGGGCTCGCCCTGTCCTGGTTCAAGGACACGCCGGCCGGGCCGTCAATCGTGGTCTGCGCTGCAGTGCTATTCTTGATTAGCCTGGCGCTTCCCCGGCGCTGAACGGCGGCGCAGTCGCGCAGGGTACAACCACAGAGGTTGCACCCTGCGACATTTTAATCGCGCATACACTCTGAAGAGTTATTTTCGAGTCAGCGAGCTGGGTGTAGACTTGCTCGTTTTTTGCGCAAATAGAGAGTCGCAGGAATGAAGCCGTTCGCCTCCCGTTATCTGCTCCTTGCCGCGTTTTCCCTGGCCTTGGCCGCATGCTCAAGCAACCCGGCGCAGAGCACCGCCGTGCCTGCGGCGCCAGATGCCTGGCAGCAGCTGGAACAAAGCATCGCCAGCAGCGAACTGGCCACCGCCGAAGATCAACTCGCAGCGCTACAAACTCAAGCACCGGGCGACAGTCGCCTGGAGCAATATCAGCGGCAACTGGCCGAAGCCTACCTGCAACGCAGCCAGATCGTCCTGCAGAAAGGTGATGTGAATGCTGCCGCCACAGCCCTTAGCCGCGCCCGTGCGCTGATGCCCAAGGCGCCAGCCCTGACCGGCGGCGTCAACGGTGCCATTACCCAGGCGCGAAGAGCTGAGCTCGACAAGGCCGAAGCCGCCCTCAAGGCCGCAGAAGCACGCCCTGCGGCCAAGCTCATCGACCCGTCTGCGGCCAGCACGGTCATCGCCCTGAAGATTGGCAAGATGAGCGAACTTCGCCGCCAACTCGATGATATTGCCAGCGATACCGTCAACTATGACTGCGACGTGCTGTTTCAGGTACCGCGCAAGCAGGACTATCCATGGCTTGCCACCCTGCTCAGCAAACGCGTGCACAAGCTTGCACCTGACTTCGCGCTGCAGCAGCGCCATGAGATACACCGCAATCAGCCGGCCCAGGTCGTACTGACACCGCGCCGCCCCTAAGACCAGCTGCCGGGCCGCCCCTCGGGTATCCCGGCCGGCTCCGGGCCCGCCCAGGCTCACGGACCGTCTTGGCAAGCATTTCGCTCAACTGACCACTGATCGCGTTATTCCCGTATCGTTGGTTGTTTACGAAATAAATGCTAAGAACCTCTATGTGAACAGGCTAAAATGCGCGCCCGGCCATCCGCTGACCCTAATTCATGCGCCCCACAAGGTTCGCTACGTGATCGAGTTTCAAAACGTCCATAAAACCTACCGCGTTGCCGGTAAGGATATCCCCGCCCTGCATTCGACCGACCTGCGAGTCGAGAACGGGCAGGTATTCGGCCTGATCGGCCATTCCGGTGCAGGCAAAAGTACCTTGCTGCGCCTGATCAACCGCCTGGAAGCCCCTAGCGGCGGGAAAATCATCGTCGACGGTGAAGATGTCACCGCGTTCAATGCCAACGAGCTGCGCCGCTTCCGGCAACAGGTCGGGATGATCTTCCAGCACTTCAACCTGCTGGCGTCCAAGACGGTTGCTGACAACGTTGCCCTGCCATTGACCTTGGCCGGTGAGCTGTCGCGCAGTGAAATCGACACCCGCGTCAGCGAGCTGCTGGCCCGTGTCGGCCTGAGCGAACACGCCAGGAAATACCCGGCGCAACTGTCTGGCGGGCAAAAGCAGCGCGTTGGCATTGCCCGCGCCCTGGCGACCAAGCCGAAGATCCTGCTGTGCGACGAAGCCACCAGTGCCCTTGACCCGCAGACCACCGCCTCGGTGCTGCAACTGCTGGCCGAGATCAACCGTGAGCTGAACCTGACCATCGTCCTGATTACCCATGAAATGGATGTAATCCGTCGCGTCTGCGATCAGGTGGCCGTGATGGACGCCGGGCAGATCGTCGAGCATGGCCCGGTGGCAGACGTGTTCCTGCACCCCAAGCACCCGACCACAAAGCGATTCGTTCAAGAAGACGAACAGATCGACGAAAACGAACAGCGCGACGACTTTGCCCATGTACCGGGCCGGATCGTGCGATTGACTTTCCAGGGCGATGCCACCTATGCGCCGCTGCTGGGTACCGTCGCCCGTGAAACCGGGGTGGACTACAGCATCCTGGCCGGACGCATCGACCGCATCAAGGACACTCCCTATGGGCAACTGACCCTGGCCATCACCGGTGGTGATATGGACGCGGCGTTTGCCCGCTTCCACGCGGCTGACGTTCATATGGAGGTACTGCGTTAATGGACGCCCTGAATTTCTTTGCCAACGTCGACTGGAGTGAAATCTGGTTGGCCACCGTCGACACCATGATCATGCTCGGCGGTTCGCTGTTCTTCACCGTGCTGCTCGGCCTGCCGCTGGGCGTGCTGCTGTTTCTCTGCGGCCCGCGCCAGCTGTTTGAAGAAAAGCGCGTGTATGCGCTGTTGTCGCTGATCGTCAACATCCTGCGTTCGCTGCCGTTCATCATTCTGCTGATCGTGATGATCCCGATCACCGTACTGATTACCGGCACCTCGCTGGGCGTCGCCGGGGCCATTCCACCGCTGGTGGTCGGAGCCACACCGTTCTTCGCGCGCCTGGTGGAAACCGCCTTGCGTGAAGTCGACCGGGGCATTATCGAAGCCACGCAAGCCATGGGTGCCACCACGCGACAGATCATCGTCAACGCGCTGCTGCCAGAAGCTCGGCCAGGTATTTTCGCGGCAATCACCGTCACCGCCATCACCCTGGTGTCGTACACCGCCATGGCCGGCGTCGTCGGCGCTGGTGGGCTGGGTGACCTGGCTATCCGCTTTGGCTATCAGCGGTTCCAGACTGATGTCATGGTGGTCACCGTGGTCCTGTTGCTGGTACTGGTTCAAGTACTGCAGAGCGTCGGCGACAAACTGGTTGTGCATTTTTCCCGTAAATAACCCCATGGGTCGGCCATGCCGACACCCGGGGGCCGTAACGGCCCTCACAAGGAGTGATGAATGAAAAAACTGCTTGCTGTTGTCGCCGCCGTTGCGGCCTTCTCCGCCCAGGCGGCCGAAACCCTGACCGTCGCTGCGACCGCCGTGCCGCACGCCGAGATCCTTGAGTTCGTCAAACCGAGCCTGGCCAAAGACGGCGTGGACCTGAAAGTGAAGGTCTTCACCGACTACATCCAGCCTAACGTACAGGTTGCCGAGAAGCGTCTGGACGCCAACTTCTTCCAGCATCAGCCGTACCTGGATGAATTCAACAAGGGCAAGGGCACCAACCTGGTCAGCGTTGCCGGCGTGCACCTAGAGCCACTGGGCGCCTACTCGAGCAAGTACAAGAAGCTGGACGAGATCCCGTCGGGCGCCAACGTGGTGATCCCTAACGACGCCACTAACGGCGGCCGTGCATTGCTGCTGCTGGAGAAAGCGGGCCTGATCAAGCTCAAGGATGCCAAGAACATCCTGTCCACGCCGAAAGACATCGCCGAGAACCCGAAAGGCCTGAAGATCCGCGAACTGGAAGCCGCGACCCTGCCGCGCGTCCTGACCCAGGTCGACCTGGCGCTGATCAACACCAACTACGCGCTGGAAGCCAAGCTGGACCCAGCCAAGGATGCGCTGATCATCGAAGGCAGCGACTCGCCTTACGTCAACATTCTGGTTGCCCGCCCGGACAACAAGGACTCCGACGCCATGAAGAAACTGGTTGGCGCACTGCATAGCCCAGCGGTGAAGCAGTTCATCCTTGATAAGTACAAAGGCGCTGTCGTTCCAGCGTTCTAAGTCCTACCTGCTGGAGCCGGTTTGACCGGCTCCAGCACATCCCCCCTCAATCACGCTTGACCAACCCCGGCAACTGGACAATCAGTTTCTGGTTGTTGAAGGGCGCGCGAATGAAACCACGTTGCTTCCCGTCCGGCCCCAGCAGGGCCAGGTTGCCGCTGTGGTCAACCGTGTAGTTCGGCTTGCTGGTGTCGGCCGGAATGAACGGAATGCTCAGCGCATTGGCCAGCTTCTGGGTCGTCTCCAATGAGCCTGTCACGCCACGAAACTCCGTATCGAAGTACCCCAGGTACTGCTTGAGCTGAGTTGGCGTGTCGCGGTTCGGATCAACACTGACCAGAACCACCTGCAAGCGCTCGGCCGCTTCTTTTGGCAATTCGCTCTTTACCTGACGCAGTTGCGCCAAGGTGGTCGGGCAAACGTCCGGGCAGAAGGTGTAGCCGAAGAACAGCAATGACCATTTGCCTTTCAACTGGTCCATCGTCACAGGCTGGCCATTCTGGTCGGTCATTTCCAGCGCAGGCACACTGCGACTTTGCGGCAACAGAATGATCCCGGCATCAATCAGCTCGGCGGGGTTGGCCTGGCCTTTGGTGGTGATCACTTTGTTGATGGTAAGCCCCAGTACGATGGCAACCAGGGCAACGAGGATAAAGACTGTTTTCTGGGTTCGGGTCATAGGTTCAACAGTAGGTAATGGTCTACAAGCAGCGCGATGAACAACAGGAACAAGTAGTAGATAGAGTACTTGAAGGTCTTGATCGCCGCGTGCGGCCGACTGCCACGGTACAACACCCACGCCCACTGCAGGAAGCGCGCGCCCAACAGCAGGGCACAACCGAGATAGAGCGGCCCACTCATATGGATGGCATAGGGCAGCAGGCTGACCGCCAGTAGCATCAAGGTGTAGAGCACGATGTGAACCTTGGTGTAGTGCTCGCCATGGGTCACGGGCAGCATGGGAATATCTGCCAAGGCGTACTCGTGCTTGCGGTGAATGGCCAAGGCCCAGAAATGCGGCGGGGTCCAGGCGAAGATGATCAGTACCAGCAGCAGGGGCTCAGCACTGAGGTGCCCACTGACGGCCACCCAGCCCAGCAACGGTGGCGCCGCACCGGCCAGGCCGCCGATAACAATGTTCTGCGGTGTTGCGCGCTTCAGAAAGCCGGTATAGATCACGGCATACCCCAACAATGAGGCCAGGGTGAGCCAAGCGGTGAGGGCATTGGTAAAGGTCAACAGCAGGACCATGCCCAGCACGCCGAGCAAGAGGGCAAATGCCAGTGCGGCGGTAGGCGCCACGCGTCCCGCAACCAGCGGACGTTTATGGGTGCGGGCCATCAATGCATCAATGCGCCGGTCCAGTACATGATTGACCGCTGCCGCTGCACCCGCACAAAACGCAATTCCGAGATTGCCAAAGATCAGCACCGTCCACGGTACGCCTGCCCGGGTGGCCAGAAACATGCCGACCAGCGAGGTGATCAGCATCAGCAGCACAACCTTGGGTTTGGTCAACTCAAGGTAGTCACGCCAACCTGCCTGGCTACGGCCCTCAGTCAGAAGCGTTGCCATGGATTATCCCCCAGATAGTGCACAACGCCCCCGGCACTGAGAGGCCGCAGTCGCCATTCGCGGCCCACACGACGCACTTTCGGTTGAGCCACACGGCGGGTGCAGTAATTGACCAGAACCAGGGTCAGAAGCAGGGCTGCCCCCCCGGCGTTATGGGCCACGGCCACGGCCAATGGCAGGTGGAGCAGCACGTTGCTGATACCCAGGCTGATCTGTACCGCCAGCACCGCCAGCACCAGAGCCGCCAACCGCGTGAGGCCAAACCGGCGCAATTGCCAGGCCAGTGCCAGCAGGGTACCGGTCACCAACAAGGCGCCGAGGCGGTGAGTGATATGGATGGCCGTACGCGCATCGCTGTCCAACTGCCCACCCAGGTAATTCGGACCGATATGCTGGGTCAGGTGGAAACCATTGGCGAAGTCGGCCGTCGGCCACCACTGGCCATGACAGGTAGGCACATCGATACAGGCCATGGCCGCATAGTTGGCACTGACCCAGCCACCCAGGGCAATCTGGCCTATCACCATCACTAACGACAAGGCCGCAAGACGGCGTAAACGCACGGGCAAAAGCGGTAGCGGGGCAAACGCGTGTGACAGGCGCAGGCTCAACAGAAACAACAGGCCAAGGGTGGTGAAACCGCCCAGCAGATGCGCCGTCACGACCTGCGGCCACAATTTGAGGGTGACGGTCCACATGCCAAACGCCGCCTGTGCCACCACCACCCCCAGCAGCACCAAGGGCAGTTTGAAAGGCTGGCCATCGCGCCCATGACGACGGATCGCCTGCACAGCAAGCATCGAAATCACCAGCGCCAGGGTCCCGGCAAAATAGCGGTGGATCATTTCGTTCCAGCCCTTATGGGCCTCCACCGGCACATCGGGATAATGCAACTCGGCATGCGCCAACTGCGCTTCGGTCTTCGGCACGCTGAGGAAACCGTAACAGCCCGGCCAGTCAGGGCAGCCAAGCCCGGCATGGGTCAGGCGGGTATAGGCACCGAGCAAGATGACCACCAGTGCCAACAACGTAGCAAACACTGCAAGGCGATAACCGGGTCTGGCCATGACCATCTCCTAACCAATGTTAGAAAGCTTCAACAACTGGCGCAGGTCGTTGAGCACGTCCTTGCCGTTGGCCCTGGCGTCGTAACGCAGCACCAGGTTGCCGTGAGGATCGATAATCCACAGTTGAGCGTCCGGTTTGCCCTGGCTCATCCGGCCATACTGAGCAAGGTCCAGCGGGTAGCGCTGCAGTTGCGGGTATTCACGTGCAAGCGTGGCCTGATAGTCCGATGCCAACGCTTGTCCGACGGCCAAGGCATGGCTTGCGCGGCTGGCATCGCGCCCCAGGCCAATTTGAATCTGCCGGGCTAGATAGACCAGTTGCTGGCAGTCCATGGCGCAATCATTCGGCGCGCTGACCAATAGCTGCCAGCGTTGCTCGTCAGCCTGCACGCCAAGGTCGGCGCGGCTCTGACCATTGCCGATCAGCTCCCCGTGGTAGATACGGCTGTCAGGCACCCAAAACTGAAACTTGTACATGCCGGTAGCGAGAATCATCGGCCCGATCGTCAGCAACAGGATCAACAGCAGTTGCAACCGACCACGCCCACGCCCTTGCGGAGCCTTGAGGTCAGAGGTGCTGGATGGATTCATGACGGTCCCCATGGCGTTTCTCCTTGTTGTTATGCCAGCCGAAGTAGAGGTAGAGCGCGATCAAGGCCAGCGCCAGGGCAAACCACTGCACGGCGTAGCCCAGGTGTTTTTCCGGGCCCATGACAACCACCGGCCAGTCCAGCCTGAAGGCTGCAGGACCAGGCTCAAGGCGTAATTCGTGGGCAAAACCTTCGCGTTGCAGTTGTGACCAGAACTGCGTGGCGTCTACGGCGGTCACCAAATGCGGCCAGGCACCGCCCTGTGGATCGACCTGCAGTTGAAATGCCGCACCGGGCGACACATAGACCCAAGCCTCCAGACTCAAGGGTTGATCCGGCGTGCTGAAGGACACGGGCGTACGTCGATCAGGCCACGGCAACCAGCCACGGTTGACCAGCAGCCACAGCCCACTGGGCTGGTCATGGAACGGTTGCAGCACCTCGACGCCCGGGCGGCCATCACGCATCCGGTTATCCAGCAACAGGCTGTACTGCGCGTCGAAACGGCCATAGAGCCTGACCCGCCGATAGGCTGCATCCTCAATCAGCGGCAACCGCGCAGCGGCCACCGGATCGGCGCTGCGGCGCTCGGCATACGTGGCCAGCAACTGACGCTTCTGCTCGGCACGGCTCAATTGCCAACAGCCAAGCGCCACCAGACCGGGCAGTAGCAAAAGCACTACCAGGGTCGGCAGTACACCGGGCCGGAACGGCTTCACCCGGCCACCCCACGGTCAGTCGCTATACTGAATGTCATCGCATCCCCCCGGAGTTTCGCCATGCTAAAAGCCGCGATTGTCCTGATGCTGCTGGCGACCATCGCCAGCCTGTTCAGCGGCCTGGTCTTTCTGGTCAAGGACGAAGGACACTCGACCCGCCTGCTCAAAGCACTCACCATTCGGGTGAGCCTGGCCGCCGCCACCCTGCTACTCATCACATGGGGCCTCTACAGCGGCCAACTGGTTTCCCACGCCCCTTGGTAAGCCCGGCTAAAGCACGTACACGAAGATAAACAGACCCACCCAGACCACATCGACGAAGTGCCAGTACCAGCTGGCGGCCTCGAACCCGAAGTGCTTGTCGGCATTGAAGTGCCCACGCAGGATGCGGATGAACATCACCAGCAGGATCACCGTGCCCAGTGTCACGTGGGCACCATGGAAACCGGTGAGCATGAAAAAGGTTGCTCCGTAGATCCCCGACCCCAGTGTCAAACCGAGCTCGGTGTAGGCCTCGTGATACTCGTAGGCCTGCAGTATCAGGAAAGAGATCCCCAACAGGATGGTCAGGCCAAGCCACAGTTTGAGCGGTCCACGATGGTCCTTCCTCAACGCGTGGTGAGCGATGGTGACAGTGACACTCGAGCTGACCAGCAAGATGGTGTTGATCAGCGGCAGATGCCAAGGGTCGATGACCTCCCTGGGCGGCGGAAACAATTTCGGATCAGGGGTCTGCAACAGCGGCCAGGCAAACTCGAAGTTTGGCCACAGCATGTGTGTCACGCCCTTGGCACCATCACCGCCCAACCATGGCCCGGCCAGCGTGCGCACGTAGAACAATGCGCCGAAGAAGGCGAGGAAAAACATCACTTCAGAGAAGATGAACCAGGACATTCCCCAGCGGAATGAGCGATCCAGTTGTGGGCTGTATAGCCCCGCTCGACTTTCCCTGACCACCGAACCGAACCAGCCAAACAGCATGTAAGCCAGAAACAGCGCCCCGACGAAGAAGATCAGCGGCCCATGGGAATCGGGACGACCAGCCTTCATGTCGTTGAACCAGGTACCCAGGCCGAACACAGTGATCAACATCCCGATCGTGGCAATGATCGGCCACTTGCTCTGCGCCGGTACGTAGTAGTGCTGATGTGAAGCCATGGGGTGTTCTCCTTATCGAGCGCCCTGGTAAGCCTGGCCGGCCACCTGAGCCACCGGCGGCTGACGAGCGGTGATATCGAACAGCGTGTACGCCAGTGTCAGGTGCTTCACATCCTTGGGCAGGTCACGGTCAACAATGAACCGCACCGGCATTTCGATGCGCTCACCCGGTTGCAACACCTGCTGGCTGAAACAAAAGCATTCGGTCTTGTGGAAATACGCCGCCGCCTCAGCCGGCGAAATACTCGGAATCGCCTGGGCCGTCATCGGCCGGTTGCTGGGGTTGCGGGCCACGAAAATCATCTGGTTCACCGCGCCAGGATGCACATCCAGCTGATCGGCCTTGGAGTAGAAGTCCCAGACCATGTCGCTGGCATTGGTCGACATGAACTGCACCTTCACCGTACGGCTCGGATCACTGACCTGGCTGCCCTCGTACTGCCCGCCGGTCTTGCCGTTGATGCCGAAGGCCTTGCACATGACGTCGTAGATCGGCACCAGGGCAAAACCAAAGACGAACATCACCACCGCCAGCAGCATCAGCCGGACGATCAGTGTCCGCATGGCGAGTTGCCCGCTCATGGCTCGCTCCCTGAACCGCCCAAAGCGCTGTTCATTTGACCTCCGGCGGGGTCACGAACGTGTGGTAAGGCGCAGGCGAAGGGATCGTCCACTCCAGGCCGTCCGCTCCGTCCCAGGGTTTGGCCGGGGCCGGTTTGCCGCCCCGAATGCACTTGATGACGATGAACAGGAAGAAGAGCTGCGTGGCGCCGAAGGTGAACGCACCAATCGAGGAGATCATGTTGAAGTCGGCGAACTGCAGGTTGTAGTCCGGAATCCGCCGGGGCATGCCCGCCAGGCCAACAAAATGCATCGGGAAGAAGGCCATGTTCATGCCAATGAACGACAGCCAGAAGTGCAGCTTGCCCAGCGTTTCGTCATACATGTGCCCGGTCCACTTCGGCAGCCAGTAGTAGGCCGAGGCGAAGATCCCGAAGATCGCCCCCGGCACCAGCACGTAGTGGAAATGCGCGACCACAAAGTACGTGTCGTGGTATTGGAAGTCCGCCGGGGCAATGGCCAGCATCAGCCCGGAGAAACCACCGATGGTGAACAGAATCACGAAGGCCACGGCAAACAGCATGGGCGTCTCGAAGGTCAGCGAGCCCTGCCACATGGTGCTCACCCAGTTGAACACCTTCACCCCGGTAGGCACTGCTATCAACATGGTGGCGTACATGAAGAACAGCTCGCCGACCACCGGAATACCGACCACGAACATGTGGTGCGCCCAGACAATGAAGGACAGGAAGGCAATCGCACCGGTGGCGTAGACCATCGAGGTGTAACCAAACAGCGGCTTGCGCGAAAACGCCGGAATGATCGAACTGACCGCGCCGAAAGCCGGCAAGATCATGATGTACACCTCGGGATGGCCGAAGAACCAGAACACGTGCTGGAACAGCACCGGATCGCCACCGCCAGCGGCGCTGAAGAAGCTGGTGCCAAAATGGATGTCCATCAGCATCATCGTCACCACCCCGGCCAGCACCGGCATCACGGCGATCAGCAAGAACGCGGTAATCAGCCAGGTCCAGACGAACAACGGCATTTTCATCAGGGTCATGCCGGGTGCGCGCAAGTTGAGAATGGTCGCGATGACGTTGATCGCCCCCATGATCGAGCTGATACCCATCAGGTGGATGGCGAAGATGAAGAAGGTCACACTCTCCGGCGCATAGGTGGTCGACAGCGGCGCGTAGAAGGTCCAACCGAAGTTCGGTCCGCCACCCGGCATGAACAGGGTCGAGACCAGCAGCAGGAAGGCCGCAGGCAACAGCCAGAAGCTGAAGTTGTTCATCCGCGGCAGCGCCATGTCCGGCGCACCGATCATCAGCGGAATCATCCAGTTGGCCAACCCGACGAAGGCCGGCATCACGGCACCGAAGACCATCACCAGGCCGTGCATGGTGGTCATCTGGTTGAAGAACTCCGGCTGAACGATCTGCAGACCCGGCTGGAACAGTTCGGCGCGGATCACCATGGCAAACGAGCCGCCCAACAGGAATGCACAGAAGCTGAACCACAGGTACATCGTGCCGATGTCTTTATGGTTGGTAGTCAGCACCCAGCGCATCAGGCCCTTGGCCGGGCCGTGGGCGTGGTCAGCGCCGGCATGACCGTGGTCGTCGATCACTGCACTCATGTCCTGTCTCCTGCAATCCGCTGTACGTGGCTGGCCACGCGGCCAACGCGAGTTCCGACGAAGGGCCGGTTCATTGGCTTTCTGCCTGCTTGAGCGCCAGTACATCCTTGGGTGTGACCATGTCGCCCTTGTTGTTACCCCAGGCGTTGCGCTCGTAGGTCACCACCGCAGCAATATCCACTTCCGACAGCTGCTTGCCGAACGCAGCCATCGCCGTGCCGGGCTTGCCGTGGAACACGATATTCAAGTGCCCCTCCTTAGGCCCGGTGGCGATTTTCGAGCCCTTGAGCGCCGGGAACATCGGCGGCAGGCCTTGCCCCTCGGCCTGGTGACAGGCCACGCAGGTGGTGTGGTAAACCTTGTCGCCGCGCTCCACCAGTTCCTGCAGCGTCCATTCCTTACTGGTCAGCTCCTTAAGCTTGGCGCTCTCAGCCTTGCGTTCGGCCAGCCAGGCATCGAAGTCGGGCTTGGACTTGACCTCGACCACGATCGGCATGAAGCCATGGTCCTTGCCACACAGCTCCGTGCATTGGCCCCGGTAGATTCCGGGCTTCTTGACCCGGGTCCAGGCCTCGTTGACGAAGCCCGGAATCGCATCACGCTTCACGGCGAAGGCCGGCATCCACCAGGAGTGAATGACATCGGCTGCGGTCACCAGAAAGCGCACCTTGGCGTCGACCGGCAGCACCAGCGGCTGATCCACTTCGAGCAGGTAATGCTCGTCCTTGGGTGACTTGTTATGGATCTGATCGGCGGGCGTGGCCAGGTTGCTGAAGAACTCGACATCCTGGCCCAGGTACTTGTAATGCCATTTCCACTGGTAGCCGGTGACCTGAACATCCAGGTCTGACTCACTGGCATCGTAGATATCGATCAGCGTTTTCGTGGCCGGAATGGCCATGGCCACGAGAATCAGAAAGGGCACTACGGTCCAGAGGATCTCCACCCAGGTGTGCTCATGGAAATGAGCCGGCTCCTGCCCGGTGGAACGACGGTGGATGATCATCGACCAGAACATCGCGCCGAAGACCACCAGGCCGATGATCACGCAGATCCAGAAGATGGTCATGTGCAGGTCGAAGACTGCGTTGCTGACCTCAGTCGCACCCGGCGCCATATTCACAGTCCAGGCGGCGTGTGCCTGACCGAATACCGACCACAACAGGAGGCCCATCCAGACATGTGGATGTCGCATCATTGCGGGTTCCCCTTATCGTTCTTGTTATCCCGGAGGCATGGACCTACGGCTAAGGGTACGGCGGCCAAGACTGCACACTTTGGGGCCGAGCCCCTGCTGCAATGCAGTCGGGCCTCGTCAGCCAATCACTTTCAACCGGAGTATAGACAGCGACCCTGACCGCGCAATCGACAGGAAAAATTCAGCACAAGGGGCAAATGATCGGCGTGTCGTCCACAACCAACGACCAATACCAGCGTGTTGGCAGGTCAATATAACCTCAGACTATAAGTGTCCTCTGATTATGAAAAATGCGTCTTAATCGCTCGCAGAACCGAGCTACCTTATGTCTTCCGTTTGTAATCCTTTGTCCCTGGAGTTGTCATGAACATCGCCGCATTGCGCGAGCAGATCACCCGTGCCCATCAACATGAAGCCGAAACCGGCCAGCTGAAACAGCAACTCGCACAGCAATTGCCACACCTGCACCCGGCGATCCAACTGCCGGAACAGGATGCTCAGGGCGTACTGACACGTTTCGTCAGCGCCTACATCGATCAGGTGCCAGAGGTATTGGAAGCCGCCCACGACGTTGCTCGTGAAGCGGGCATCGAATCGCAGATCAAACCGGTGTTGATGATCGCCGAGGCGTATTTCGTCACGCCGCCAACGATCTTGGAGGGCCATGTCGGCCTCGACAGCCTGCTCGATGAAGCCTACCTGGCCCATCGCCTGGTCGAGGAAGTGAACGACGTGTACATCAAGCACTTCCAGCAGCCACTGATTCCGCTGGACACCACGGTCGCCAACCTGATCGCCCACCAACTGATCGGCGAAAGCTTCGCCAACCAATTGGACGAAGTGGTACACCACTCTGTGGATAACCTGCTCAATGAGGAAAGCTTCGCCCTGGAGTCGGTGGAAGCCTACCGAGAGAAACTCAGCAGCCCGGATACCGGTGCCGCCTGGAAGCGCTGGCCGTGCCTGTCTCGCCAACTGGGCGTGGGCCTGGACCTCGACCAATCAGCCTGAACACACGCCTGAGCTGCCGGACTTGCCGGCAGGGTCAGGCGCACGTAGCTAGAAACGCCCCTTGGGGGTCGCGCAGGGAATAGGTTGCCCGACGGTCAACGGCAGGAACGCGTCGTGCTCAGCATCGTAAGCACTGATCTCGCTGGTCTCGATGTTGTAAATCCAGCCATGGATGAACAACTGGCCGGCCGCCATGCGCGAGGCTACCGAAGGATGTGTGCGCAAATGCTGCAATTGCGCAATCACGTTTTCCTTGGTCAGCACCTGCATGCTTTCATGCTCAGTGCTGCAATGGCAGTTGTCCTCGACAACCGTCCTGGCGACCTCGGCATGGCGCAACCAGGCCTTTACGGTCGGCATTTTCTCCAGGCTCTGCGGGTTCAGTACCGCACGCATCGCACCACAATCAGAGTGGCCACAGACGATGATGTGGTGCACACCAAGCGCCATGACAGCGTATTCGATCGCGGTGGAAACACCGCCGTTCATTTGCCCGTAGGGCGGCACCACGTTACCGACATTACGGGTTACGAACAGGTCGCCCGGCGAGCTCTGAGTGATCAGTTCAGGGACAATCCGCGAGTCTGCACAGGTGATGAACATCGCTCGTGGTTTCTGCGCGGTGGCGAGCTTCTTGAACAGCTCTTCCTGTTGCGGAAAGACCTCATGATGAAAACGCAGAAAGCCGTCGACGATATGCTTGAGTGCCGCGTCGGCATCGTTGGCATCAACCACCGGGCCGGACGGAGAGGGTTCCTTGTCTTGCATGATTTATCCTCTGTGACGGTTTGAACGTTAATGCCATATTAACGGGATATTGATTCAGGCAAAGCGTGACGATTAGATGACGTCACTGACTCACCCATCACAACCGCAAGCCTCATTCACAGCAAAGACAATTGCCCCCCAGGGGGGCAAAACGCGCTGCAATCCAGCCCAGGCCCTTCGCGCCGGTTCAGCCCCAGACGACGGATCGCCGTGCTGAAGCGTTGCGCCAACAGTTCGGCAAACACCCCCTCACCACGCATCCGCGCACCGAATCGGCTGTCGTACAAGTCACCGCCTCGACTCTGACGAATCAGGCTGAGCACATGGGCAGCCCGTTGCGGGTAGTGGTCGTGCAGCCACTGCTCGAACAGCGGCGCGACCTCCAAAGGCAAGCGCAACAGCATGTACGCAGCGCTCAAGGCCCCCGCACCCTTGGCCGCTTCCAGCAGCCGTTCAAGCTCACTGTCATTGATCATCGGAATCATTGGCGAGCACAGCACGCCCACCGGAACACCTGCCTCGCGCATGACCCGAATGGCCCGCAAGCGGGCCTTCGGTGCCGCCGCCCGGGGTTCCAGAACACGCTTGAGCTCATCGTCGAGCGTGGTGAGGCTGATCATTACCCTCACCAATCGCTGCTGGGCCAGCTCGGCCAACAGGTCCAGGTCACGCAGGATCAGCGAACCCTTGGTCACTATCGTGACCGGGTGGCGGTAGCGCAACAGCACCTCCAGCAGACGACGGGTCAGCTTCTGCTCGCGTTCGATCGGCTGATAAGGGTCGGTATTGGAACCCAGGTTGATCGGCGCACAGACGTAACCCGGCTTGGAGAGTTGCTGTTCCAGCACAGCGGCCGCATTGGTCTTGGCGATCAGCTTGGTCTCGAAGTCCAGCCCTGGCGACAGGTCCCAATACGCATGACTGGGCCGTGCATAGCAGTAGATGCAACCATGTTCACAGCCCCGGTAAGGGTTGATAGAACGGTCGAAGGGCAGGTCTGGCGAGCTGTTGCGGGTGATGATGGTCTTGGCTGTTTCGATACGGACTTCAGTACCCTGCGTGAGCGGGACTTCCTGATACCAGCCGTCATCCTCGACCACCGAGCGGTTCGGCGCGAAGCGGTTGTGCGGATTGCTCGCAGTACCGCGGCCACGCACGGGGAGTGGAGTGGACATAAAAACGCCCTCTATACTGTTTTTATATACAGTATAGAGGGCGATAACCAATTACCAGAGCCGCCTGGCGCCTGGCACTGCCGAACCGATTACTCGGCTGGCTTCTTCAGCTTCGGGTTCGGAAAGAACTGAACCGTCTGCACCGCAGGCCTGGCCGGCTTGAGCTCGACATGATTGACCCGCGTGCCGAGCTCCTTCGGTACCGACAAGCCCTGTTCATTGAGGGTATCGGTGAAACCGCAGGCTACGCACTCACGGTGTGGGACGCTGTCTTCGCTCCACATCATCAACTTGTCCGGCTCACTGCATGCCGGGCAAACAGCACCGGCGATAAAGCGTCGTTTCGTTACATTCACATTCACATGCGCTTCGCTCATGCCGCCACATCCTCACTCAGACCACTGTGACGCAAGAGTGCATCGATTGACGGCTCACGGCCACGGAAGTCGACGAACAGCAGCATCGGCTCCTGCGAACCACCACGCGCCAGCACCGCCTCACGGAAAGCACGTCCGGTTTCAGCGTTCAGTACACCTTCCTCTTCAAAACGCGAAAACGCGTCCGCCGAGAGCACTTCGGCCCACTTATAGCTGTAGTAACCCGCGGCATAGCCGCCAGCAAAGATGTGCGCAAAGCTGTTGGGGAAGCGGTTATACGCAGGGGGACGCATGACCGAGACTTCGTCACGGATGCTCTCAAGCACCTCCATCACGCTGCGACCATCGCCATGGTGAGCATGCAGTTCAAAGTCGAACAGCGAAAACTCCAGTTGGCGCAGCATCATCAGACCGGACTGGAAGTTCTTCGCCGCCAGCATTTTCTCCAGCAGGTCCTTGGGCAGTGCTTCGCCGGTTTCGTAATGCCCGGAAATCAGCGCCAGGCTTTCAGGATCCCAGCACCAGTTTTCCATGAACTGGCTCGGCAACTCGACCGCGTCCCACGCCACACCATTGATACCGGAAACACCTGCATGCTCGATGCGCGTCAGCAGGTGGTGCAGGCCGTGGCCGAACTCGTGGAACAGCGTGGTAACTTCATCGTGGGTCAGCAACGCTGGCTTGCCGGGCGCTGCCGGGGTGAAGTTGCACACCAGGTTGGCGACAGGGTTCTGCAGATCACCCGTTGCGGTGCGCCGACGGTCGCGAGCGCCGTCCATCCAGGCACCGCCGCGTTTGTTGGCGCGTGCATACAGGTCGAAGAAGAAGCGCCCGACGTGCTGGCCGTGCTCCTTGATCTCGAAAAGACGCACGTCCGGGTGCCAGCTGTCGAAACCTTTGAGTTCGGTAATTTCGATGCCGTACAAACGCTGAACGATGGCGAACAGGCCGGTCAGCACCTTATCGATCGGGAAGTAGGCACGCAGGGTTTCCTGGGAAACGCTGTAGCGCTGCTCACGCAGCTTCTCGCCAAAGTAACCGCTGTCCCAGCTCTGCAGATCGGCACACCCTTGCTCGGCCGCGTAGGCCTTGAGCTGAGCCAGATCCTGAGCCGCGAACGGCTTGCTGCGTTTGGCCAGATCACGCAGGAAACTCAACACCTGATCGCTGGACTCGGCCATCTTGGTCGCCAGGCTCAACTCGGCGAAGTTGGCGAAACCAAGCAGGCCGGCCAACTCCTGACGCAGGTCGAGGATTTCGCTCATCACCGGGCCATTGTCGAACTGGCCAGCATTGGGGCCCTGGTCGGACGCACGGGTGCAGTACGCGGCGTAGACTTCTTCACGCAGGGCGCGATCCTGGGCGTAGGTCATCACGGCGTAATAGCTTGGGAACTCCAGGCTGATCAGCCAACCATCGAGGCCCTTGGCCTGGGCTGCTGCGGCCATTTGCGCCTTGGCCGAATCGGTCAGGCCAGCCAGAGCCGCTTCGTCAGTAACGTGCTTGGTCCAGGCCTGGGTCGCGTCCAACAGTTGGTTGGAGAACCGGCTGCCCAGTTCCGACAACTTGCTCTGGACCTCGGCATAACGCTGTTGCTTGTCTGCAGGCAGGTCGATACCCGACAGACGGAAGTCACGCAGGGCGTGTTCGATGATGGTTTTCTGCGCCACATCGAAGTGTGCCGCCGCCGGGCTGGCGGCCAGGGCCTGATAAGCCTGGAACAGCTCGCGGTTCTGCCCAAGCTCGGTGGCGTAGGCGCTAAGTGCGGGCAAGCAAGACTCGTAGGCCTCGCGCAGTTCGGCACTGTTGCACACTGCATTGAGGTGGCTGACCGGGCTCCAGGCCGCGCCCAGACGGTCGTTGAGTTCATCCATGGCCAAGACCAGGCCTTCCCAGGTGGGGTTCTCACCCTGGGATTTCAGAATGGCGGCGATGGCACTACGGTTGTCGGCCAGGATCTGTTCAATCGCCGGCAGCACATGCTCGGCACGGATCGCCGAGAAGGGCGGCAGGTCGTAGGACTGCAGAAGCGGGTTGTTCGCACTCACGGTTAAACACCTTGGCAGAAGAAACACAGGCCCATCTTAATTACAATCAGCGCTCCCCGCAGCTATCCAAAGTTATACATGCCATACAAGGAAACGATCATGGCCATCCGCAGTTTCCAGAACCACACGCCACGCCTGGGCGAACGGGCCTTTGTCGACCGCTCGGCGGTCGTGCTGGGTGATGTCGAGATCGGCGACGACAGCTCTGTCTGGCCACTGACCGTGATTCGTGGCGACATGCACCGTATCCGTATCGGTGCGCGCACCAGCGTGCAGGATGCCAGCGTGTTGCATATCACCCACGCAGGCCCCTTCAACCCGGACGGCTTCCCGCTGCTGATCGGCGACGACGTGACCATCGGCCACAAGGTCATGCTGCACGGCTGCACACTTGGCAACCGGATCCTGGTGGGCATGGGCAGCACGATCATGGACGGTGCGGTGGTCGAGGATGAGGTGATCATCGGGGCAGGCAGCCTGGTGCCCCCGGGCAAGCGCCTGGAAAGCGGCTTCCTCTATGTTGGCAGCCCGGTCAAGCAGGCACGCCCGCTGACCGACAAGGAGCGCGCCTTCTTCCCTTACAGCGCCGCCAACTACGTCAAGCTCAAGGACCAGCACCTGGCTGAAGGCTACGATCGCCCGGAATGACGTTATCCACAGCCCAACAGAGATTGCCATGCACTATCAGAACATTCTCTTCGACCTGGACGGCACCCTGACCGATCCGCGCGAAGGCATCACCCGCTCGATCCAGTATGCGTTGAGCAAACTGGGCATCGACGAACCAGACTTGAGCCGCCTGGAGCACTTCATCGGCCCGCCATTGCTGCAGGCCTTCATGCAGTTCTATGACTTTGACGAAGCGCGCGCCTGGGATGCGGTGAATTTCTACCGCGAGCGTTTCAAAGTCACCGGGCTTTACGAGAACCGCGTCTTCGAGGGTGTGGGCGAACTGTTGCAGGCGCTGGAAGGGCAGGGCAGGACGCTGTACATCGCGACCTCAAAGCCTTGGGTGTACGCCCGCGAAATCGCCAGGCACTTCGAGTTCGATCGCCACTTCAAGGTGATCTACGGCAGTGAACTGGACGGCACCCGCACCGACAAGATCGAACTGATCGCCCACCTGCTTGAGCAAGAGCAACTGGAGCCGGCGCAAACCCTGATGATCGGTGACCGCAAACACGACCTGATCGGCGCCCGTCGCAACGGCCTGGACGCAGCAGCCGTGGGGTATGGCTTTGGCAGCTTCGAGGAACTCAGCGCCGAACAACCGGCCTACCACTTCGCCACGCTGAGCGAACTGCATCGAGCCTTTCTGTAACGCGCGCAGATGGCAAGGCCGTGTCTGTCAGTGCGAGGCATTCACCAGCGCCTGCTTGCGTTGCACTGGCGGCAACCGCCCCCACGCCTCCGCAGCGGCGTAAAAGGCCGTCCAATCGCCATTCACCTGCTTGAACAACGCGGCAAACGCCGGCACCCACTGGTCATACAGGCCGAAGGGCAAAAGCTTGGCGTTGTTCAGCGGTGATTCAACCCAGGCATCAAACCGGCCAACACCGCCCCACGCAGTATCGCGCAACGCCCGGTACTCCCGACGCAAGCGCTCGAATTCGGCCGCTTTCGCCGCACGTTTGGCCGGTACTGCCAGTGGTTCAGCGTACAGTGCCTTCAAGCGCTCACGGCTGGCCAACACCAGGCCCGTGAACTGGTCGCGCTGTTGGCTGGCACTGTCCTGCAGCGGCGGCAGGTTGCGCGCCTTGCGCCATTGGCGCGTGCCTTCCTGCTCGACGAAGGTGGCAAAAGATTCGTTGAACTCGGTGTCATCCTTCACATACACGCGCTGGTGGGCCAGTTCATGAAAGATCAACGTGGCCAAACGCTCATCCCCCCAACCCATCATCGAACTGAGGATAGGGTCATCGAACCAGCCCAGTGTCGAATAGGCTTGTACGCCGCCAATGTAGACATCCTGCCCTTGCTGCCGGGCCAGTGCCGCAGCACCGCGCGCCGCGCTCTGGCTGTAGTAGCCGCGATAGGCCACACAACCGGCAACAGGAAAACAATGAGTGAGGGGTTCGAGGTCAAACTCGGGGGTTGCGAACACGTTCCACACCACAAACGGCCGACCAATATCGGCGTACACCCGATAACTGCGGTTGTCCGGCAGCTTCAGTTGCGTACTGGCGAAGGCCCGGGCCTGCTCTGCCTGCGCCAGATGCTTGCGCAAGGTCGCATCGCGCGCGGGGTCGGCGATGATCTCGGCCACAGGCTCGCGGGCTTGCAGCAGGTGCCACTGGCCGCTGGCCAACTGGCTGTAGTAGCCGAGGCTGGAACAACCGCTGAGCAGCAAAAGCGCTGACAGGGGAACCAACAGTCGGCTGCTGCGGTCGAGTACCCGGAGACCTGAGCGCAGCAAAAAAATCAGTCGAATCATGACGCCAGGCGTCCCGCTCAAGTCCTTGTCGCCCCAAGACTATCCTGCCAACCCGGAGTTTTGCCATGCGTACGATGTTTGTTGCCTGCAGCCTGCTGATTCTGTCCGGTTGCGCAGGCCTTCCCGCACCCGACCCCAACCAGGCCTGGATCGACCTGACACCCCATCCGGACGAGTCACTGCATGCGGTAGAAGTGGACGAGCGTAGCTGGGCCGACAAACGCTACTTTGAAGTCTCCCCCGGCAGCCATGAGCTGACGGTGCGTTATCAGTTCCCGGTCGCGCCCGGTAACATCGGCCCGGTCAGCGAGCCGCTGTGGCGCGATTGCCAGCTGAATGTGAAATACAAGGACTTCAATGCCGGTCAGCGCTACCAGCTAAAGGCGGGGAGTACCGGCTTGAACCCCTGGGTGAAACTCTATGATGAGCAACATCGGGTGGTTGGCAAGGGGCTACCGGCAGGCTGTCAACGCACCTGAAGTGCCTAATGGCGCTATGCTTGAACTTTGAAACCTGCCATTGGAGACCATCATGCGCCAGCCGCTGATGTTGCTCACCGTCAGTACCTTGGCCGCCTGCAGCAATCCCTTGCCCCCCATCGATACCAAGCAGGCCTGGGTCGACCTCTACACCATTACCCCTGGCCGACTGGTCATGGCTGATCGTCTGGACGGCACGCGCCTGAACGATGGCCGCTACTTCCAGGTAACGCCAGGGCCCCACGAGTTGATCGTGCGCTTCGACTACGAGGTTTATGCCGGCGGTTTCACCAGCGAACCGGTCGAAAGAACCTGCTACCTCACCGTTCGCTACGATAATTTTCAAGCAGGCCAACGTTACCGCCTGGAAGCCCGCGCACTGAGCATGACCCCCAATGCGTGGCTGTACGACGCCGACCGCAAGATACTCGCGGAGGAGCGAGACGTGCACTGCATTCCTTGAGACCTAGCGATCATTCTTCTGGTAAATGATCTTTCGGGTTCCGCCATCGCAGCTACCCACCACCATGTTCTGGTCGTGGACTTCGTTATTGGGGACGATTTCCAGGGTATAGGAGGTGACGCCACGCGCCTGGATCTTGGCCTCGATTTCGGCCTTGAGTTCCTCACAAGGCTTGGGCGCAGCCAGTACTGCCGATGCCATCAGCATGCCCAGTACAGTAAATGCAAAACGAATCATGGGACTACTCCTGGGTAGTGGCACGAAGGTTCGCGCCTTGTCTGCTTTCAGAGGCCGATACGGCAAGCAAGTTCAGCTCGATTTCATAGGCGGGCATTGAATCTCTGGAATATGCCCATACAGAGCCAGCAGGGTCGTCGCTCGACGCCGGCCAAACGACTGCCCAGGAGCCCCAGCAGCCCATGAAGCGACTTGCCGATATCAAGATTTCCACACTCGACCTGGTGCCAGTACGCCAGGACGGTGGCCCGGCACAAGCCCTGAGAAACTCCCTCGATCTTGCGCGTAACGTCGAGAGATTCGGCTATAACCGCTTTTGGGTCGCCGAACACCACAATATGGACGGCATTGCCAGTTCGGCCACGGCGGTACTGCTCAGTTACCTGGCGGGAGGCACCTCGACGATCCGCGTCGGTGCCGGTGGCGTCATGCTGCCAAACCACGCGCCACTGGTGATTGCCGAACAGTTCGGCACCCTGGCCAGCCTCTATCCAGGCCGTATCGACCTGGGCCTGGGGCGTGCGCCAGGCTCCGATCAACTGACCGCCCGTGCCCTGCGCCGTGAACGCTCCGGCAGTGCCGACGACTTCCCGGAGGATGTCGCCGAACTGGTGCGCTACCTGGGCCCACGTACGGCTGATCAAAAAGTGATCGCCGTGCCTGGCTATGGCACCGAGGTGCCGATCTGGCTGCTCGGATCAAGCCTGTTCAGCGCCCAGCTCGCCGGTCAGCGTGGCTTGCCCTACGCCTTCGCCTCGCATTTCGCCCCCCGCTACATGCACGAGGCGATTCGCGTGTATCGCAACCATTTCCAGCCCTCTGCGGTGCTCGACAAACCTTACGTGATGCTCGGCGTACCGCTGGTCGCCGCCGATACCGACGAGCAGGCCGACTACCTGGCCACCTCGGTGTACCAGCGCATCCTGGCGTTGATGCGCGGGCAAAGCCTGATGCAACGCCCACCGGTAGCGTCAATGGACGGCCTCTGGTTGCCTCACGAGCGCGAAGCGGTGGGCAGTTTCCTTGGGCTGGCAATGGTCGGTGGGCCGGAGAAAATCCGCGCCAAACTGGAGGTATTGCTGGAGCAGACCCAGGCCGATGAGCTGATCTTCACCTGCGACCTGTATGAGCATGCTGACCGGATACGGTCTTACGAGTTGTTGGCGCAGACGGTGCTGGGCGACCGATAACGGTATCCAGACATTCGCGTGGCAACGTCGGCTCCTGCGCAGGTATAAACCGCGGGAGCCGACGCTTACTGGCTTAACCGCGTTTGTAGACGATTTCCTTGGTACCGCCCTCGCAGGTACCTACGACTTTTCCACCCGCAGCGGCGCCTTTGGCAACGATCTCCAGCGAATAACCGGAAACACCTTTCGCCTTGAGCTTCGCGTCGATCTCGCTTTTCAACGCTTCGCACGGTTTGCCGGCTGCCAACGCCGTTCCGGCGAGCATCATCAAACCGAAAGCCATCACCACCTTCTTCATCGATCGCATTCCTTGTTCAGATCAAAAAGAAACGGGTACCGGACGCTGCCCGGCATCTTTACCTATGTACCCCAAGCTGCGCGTTCAAGCCAGCACTGTGGCATCAGGACGCATCAACTGTTGGCAATCCGAAAGCCCACCTTGAGGGTCACCTGAAAGTGCGCGGCCTTGTTGTCCTTGATATGTCCACGGGTGTCGACCACCTCGAACCACTCCAGGTGCTGAATACTCTTGCCAGCCTCGGCTAGCGCATTGTTGATGGCCTCTTCGATGCTGTTGGGGGATGAGCCGACAAGCTCTATTTTCTTGTAGGTGTGATGATCGGACATGGCGTTTCTCCTGACGAGCCTGACTCCAGAGCCTAGCAGCGCCACACGGATTTACCTGCCGAACAGGCCCGGCTATCACACGACCTGCTGTGCCAGTTCAGCACGCAGCCAACCGGCAAGCTGTTCGGCACGCCCATCGGCGGCGCGGCGTGGCACCCATAGCACCAACGCGGCCTGGGTCTGACAAAAGCCCCACGGCGCAGCCAGACGCCCGGCACGCAGGTCATCGGCTACCAGGGGTTGTGGCGCAATGGCAACGCCAAGGCCCGCGACAGCCGCCTCCAGCAAGTAATACAGGTGCTCGAAGTCCTGCCCATACCTCAACGCCTGCGGGTCGAGCCCCTGTTGCCGAGCCCAACTGGGCCACGCCTGTGGGCGCGAGGTGGTTTGCAGCAACGCTTCACCCAACAAGGCGCTGGCCGGCGCCTGCTGCAAACGCGCAAAGCCGCTGCAATGCGGGCTAAGCACCGGGCCGATACGCTCCTCGGCCAACACATGTACCTGCATGTCGGCTGGCCATGGCGGTTCCGCGAACACCAGAAGGGCATCCAGGCCCGGGCGACGCGGATCAAGGTCACCTTCGCCCGCAGACAGGTGCAGCCGCAATTCCGGCAGGTCGGCCTTCAAGCGGCCCAACCGCGGTATGAACCAACGCGCCAACAGGCTGCCCGAACAGCCCAGAACGAAGGGCGCCTCGGCACTGTCGCGGCTTAATTCGGCGCACACGGCACGCAGGCGCTCGAACGCATCGCTACTGGCATCCCGTAGCCGCACCCCGGCATCTGTGAGTTTAATGCCACGCCCATCCTTGACGAACAGGCTCACCCCCAAGTGCTCCTCCAACACCTTGAGCTGACGGCTAACCGCGCCATGGGTAACGTGCAGCTGCTCGGCAGCCTGGCTGACGCTGTTCAGCCGGGCGGTCGCTTCGAACGCCCGCAAGGCGTTCAACGGAGGCAAGTCGTGGGCCATTTGATTTGTGAGTTTTCCTGACAGGTTATGGCGATCTTATCGGTTTTCAGATGCGCGTGTCGTGGTTAGAGTAGAGCCAATCCCAGTCTAGATAACGCCTTGGAGCGACTCATGACCCAGACCCACTACCGCAGCGGCCCTGATGCCAACGGCCTGTTTGGCGATTTCGGCGGCCGTTACGTCGCTGAAACCCTGATGCCACTGGTGCTTGACCTGGCCAAAGAATATGAAGCTGCCAAGGCCGACCCGGCGTTCATCGAAGAACTGGCCTACTTCCAGCGCGATTACATCGGTCGCCCGAACCCGCTGTACTTCGCAGAACGCCTGACCGAGCACTGCGGCGGCGCGAAGATCTACTTCAAGCGCGAAGAGCTCAACCACACCGGCGCGCACAAGATCAACAACTGCATCGGCCAGGTACTGCTGGCCAAGCGCATGGGCAAAAAGCGCCTGATCGCTGAAACCGGCGCCGGCATGCACGGCGTGGCCACCGCCACCGTAGCGGCACGCTTTGGCCTGCCTTGCGTGATCTACATGGGCGCCACCGACATCGAGCGCCAGCAAGCCAACGTGTTCCGCATGAAGCTGCTGGGCGCCGAGATCGTCCCGGTCACTGCCGGTACCGGTACGCTCAAGGACGCGATGAACGAAGCCCTGCGTGACTGGGTGACCAACGTTGATGAGACCTTCTACCTGATTGGTACTGTTGCAGGTCCGCACCCGTACCCCGCCATGGTCCGTGACTTCCAGTCGATCATCGGCAAGGAAACCCGTGAACAGATGAACGCCAAGGAAGGTCGCCTGCCAGACAGCCTGATCGCCTGTGTTGGCGGTGGCTCGAACGCCATGGGCCTGTTCCACGACTTCCTCGATGACGCCAGCGTACAGATCATCGGCGTCGAAGCCGGTGGCCATGGCGTCGACACCGACAAACACGCGGCCAGCCTCAACGGTGGTGTACCGGGCGTATTGCACGGTAACCGTACCTACCTGCTGCAGGACGCGGACGGCCAGATCACCGACGCCCACTCGATTTCTGCGGGCCTCGACTACCCGGGCATCGGTCCGGAACACGCTTACCTGCACGAAGTGAAGCGTGTCGAGTACGTCAGCATCACCGATGACGAAGCCCTGGCGGCGTTCCACACCACCTGCCGCCTGGAAGGCATCATCCCGGCGCTGGAGACCGCCCACGCCCTGGCTGAAGCGATCAAACGCGCACCGACCCTGCCCAAGGATCACCTGATGGTGGTGTGCCTGTCCGGGCGCGGCGACAAAGACATGCAAACCGTAATGAGCCATATGGCCGCGACCGCACAGCAGGAGAAGCAGGCATGAGCCGTCTTGAACAACGTTTTGCCACGCTCAAGGCCGAAGGCCGTGCGGCACTGGTCACCTTCGTCACCGCAGGCGACCCGGGCTACGATGCCTCGCTGGCGATCCTCAAGGGCCTGCCCGCCGCTGGCGCCGACGTGATCGAACTGGGCATGCCCTTCACCGACCCGATGGCCGATGGTGTGGCGATCCAACTGGCCACCCTGCGTGCCTTGGACGCTGGTCAGACCCTGGCGAAAACCCTGCAGATGGTGCGCGAGTTCCGCGTCGACGACAGCACCACGCCCATCGTCCTGATGGGCTACTACAACCCGATCCACCGTTTTGGTGTCGAAGCCTTCGTCGCAGACGCCAAGGAAGCCGGCGTCGATGGCCTGATCATCGTTGACCTGCCGCCAGAGCATGATGCCGAACTGGCGACCCCGGCCCAAACCGCCGGGATCGACTTCATTCGCCTGACCACTCCAACCACCGACGATGCGCGTTTGCCACGCGTGCTCGAGCGCAGCTCGGGCTTTGTCTACTACGTCTCGGTTGCCGGTGTGACCGGTGCCGGCTCTGCCACCACCGATCAGGTCAGCAGCGCCATCGAGCGCCTGCGTCGGCATACCGACCTGCCAATCAGCGTTGGCTTCGGTATCCGCACACCCGAGCAGGCGGCGGCCATTGCCCGTCTCGCAGACGGCGTGGTGGTAGGCTCGGCACTGGTAGACAAGATTGCCCACGCAACCAGTGCTGAACAAGCCGTAGGCGATGTGCTGGAGCTGTGCTCGGCACTGGCCGAAGGTGTGCGGGCAGCGCGCAAGGCCTAAGTCTCAATCGCAGGCAAGCCTGCTCCTGCACCTTGTGTGGGGGCTTGCTTGCGACACCTTAGGCTTGGCTGAAGATCGACAGGTCGAGCGGTCGCACCGCCCCCATCCAGATCCCATGATCACGATGATCGGCCAATTCGTCACCGGTCAGCGGGTGCAGGAACACCACCAGCCCGTTGCGGTACAACGCTAGCCAAGGCAGCACTACGCCAACCACTTCCGGACCAAACGCCAACTGGCAACTCCAGTCCGGGTGCGGCCCCACCGGTTGCTGATGCATCCGCCCCATCGTCACCGGAAACAGCTTTGAAGCTTCCTCGCACAGCGCCCGGGCCTGCGCCATGGTGCTGGCATCGTAATAGACATGGGCGTGATAACCCTTGATTCTTTGCACACGAGCTCCTGACCCCAAAGAACGTTCACAACTATAACCCGCCCGCTCAGGGACGGCTTGCACCACCGCGCAGGAAATCGCACCCTGTGTACTGCTCAGCCGACCGAGAACCCCATGGCCTGGCCCGACCGCCACACACTCCTGCCTTTTCTTTCCTGGCTACCTCGGCAGACCCGTGCCAGCGTCGGTCGCGACCTGCACGTGGGCCTGAGCGGGGCAATACTCGCCCTGCCGCAATCCATTGCGTATGCCCTGATCGCTGGACTGCCCGCCGAGTACGGCCTGTACGCAGCCATCGTCCCTGTACTGATCGCGTGCCTGTGGGGTTCATCCTGGCACCTGATCTGTGGGCCCACCGCGGCGATATCGGTCGTGCTGTATGCCAGTGTCAACCCTTTGGCCAGTGCGGGCAGCAGCGATTACATCACGCTTATCCTGCTAATGACGTTCCTCGCCGGCGTGTTTCAGTGGTTGCTGGGCATGCTCAGGTTCGGTGCGCTGGTCAATTTTGTCTCCCTGCCTGTGGTACTCGGCTTTACCCTCGGCGCCGCCGTGGTCATTGCCTTGGGGCAACTGCCAAGCCTTCTGGGGCTGGACCTGCCCAGCCAGACAACGGCCTTGAAAGCCCTGCAGGGCCTGCTTGAACATGCGAAAAACGCCGACCTGCGTTCACTCGCCCTAGGCCTGGGTACGCTGCTGCTGGGCATTGCCCTGAGGCAGCTGCGACCGCGCTGGCCGGGCCTGCTGATCAGCCTGACCAGCGCCAGCCTGCTGTGCGCGTTGTGGCCTTCCGTCTTCGGGCATGTGGCGCGGGTACAGGGTTTCGTCGGCCAACTACCGCCCATAAGCCCACTGCCGCTATGGGACCTGGAACTGCTGCTGCGGCTGCTGCCCGGTGCCGTGGCGGTGGGGATGCTCGGTCTGGTGACGAGCCTGTCGATTGCCCGTGCCTTGTCAGCACGCTCGGAGCAACTGATCGACATCAATCAGGAAATCCGTGCTCAGGGCCTGTCGAACATGGGCGGGGCGTTCTTCTCCGGCTACCTGTCCTCAGGCTCTTTCACCCGCTCGGGATTGAGCCTGGAAGCAGGTGCCCGCTCGCCGTTGGCCGGGGTGTTTTCCGCGCTGTGGGTCGCGCTGTTCGCCGTGACCGGTGCCACGCTGATCGCCCACATTCCGCTACCGGCCATGGCCGGCAGTATTCTGCTGATTTGCTGGGGGTTGATTGACCACCGAGCGATTCGGGCGCTGTTCCGCGTCAGCCGTGCGGAATTCCTGGTGATGGCAGTGACCTGCGCCGCCACGCTGCTGCTGGAGTTGCAGACCGCTATCTATGCCGGCGTACTGGTATCGCTGTTCTTCTACCTCAAGCGCACATCGCAGCCTAGTGTCCAGCACAGCCGGGAAGGTGATGTGGATATCCTGCGGGTCGGCGGGTCGATTTTCTTCGGCGCCAGCCATTACCTGCAGGTGCGCCTGCAACGCTGCCAAGGCCCGAGGGTGGTGATCGATGCCCGACAGATCAACTTCATCGACTATTCCGGAGTCGAGATGCTGCACCGCGAAGCCCGCCGCCTGCGTCGGCAGGGCGGCAGCCTGACCCTGCGTCGCGCGCGACCGCAAGTGGTTGAAGAGTTGTACAAGCTGGAAGGGGCAGCGCACTGCCCCATTCGTTTCGAGGATTAGCCGCGCGCCAGCTGACGGCGCAACTCATCGAGGACAGGCGCAGTATCAGGGTGCACACCACGCCAGATGAAAAACGCTTCGGCGGCCTGCTCAACGAGCATACCCAAGCCGTCCAGCACCTGCGCCGCGCCCTGTTCGCTGGCCCAGCGGCAGAACGGGGTCGGTTCCTTGCCATACATCATGTCGTAGCACACGGTATGCCCCGGCTGGATAAGGCTGGCATCAATCGGCGGAACCTCACCGGCCAGGCTGGCCGAGGTGGCATTGATAATCAGGTCGACCGGCTCTTTCAGCCAAGTAAACCCACTGGCAGCCACCGGGCCCAGGTCAGCGAACTCACGCGCCAGTTGTTCGGCCTTTTCCACCGTACGGTTGGCAATCACCAGCGACGCCGGGTTGTGCGCCAACAACGGTTCCAGCACACCACGCACGGCCCCACCGGCGCCGAGCAGCAAAATGCGCTTGCCCGTCAGTTGTACACCGGCATTCACGGTCAGGTCACGGACCAGCCCCGCACCGTCGGTGTTGTCACCCTGCAGGCTGTCATCAGCCAGTTTGCTCAAGGTGTTCACCGCACCGGCCCGGCGCGCGCGCGGGGTCAGGCTATCGACCATTCGGAAAGCTTCTTCCTTGAACGGCACGGTGACATTGGCCCCACGCCCCTGCTTGAAGAAGCCCAGAGCACAGTTACTGAAGTCGTCCAGCGGCGCAAGCAAGGTGCTGTATTCCAAGTGCTCGCCGGTCTGGTCGGCAAACAGCCGGTGGATCAAAGGCGACTTGCTGTGGCCAATCGGGTTGCCGAAGACGACATACTGGTCCATTCACGCGATTCCTGAGTCAGGCCCGAGGCTCGGGCAAGTTATCCACTGCGAGTTATCCACAACGCGGCTCAATGACCGGCTTTGGCAGCCTCGCCAAGCCAGTCGCGATCCTGCAGGAAGTACTCGGTCAAGCGCGCTTCCTCGCTGCCGGGTTCAGGCTTCCAGTCGTAGCCCCAGCGAACCTGCGGCGGCAGCGACATCAGGATCGACTCGGTACGCCCACCCGACTGCAAGCCGAACAGGGTGCCACGGTCATAAACCAGGTTGAACTCCACATAACGGCCACGGCGGAACTCCTGGAATTCACGCTGCTGTGCTGTGTATGGCTGAGCCTTACGGCGCTGCACGATGGGCAGATAAGCCTCGACGTAGGCATCGCCGATAGCGCGCATGAAGGCGAAGCAGGTGTCGAAGTCCCACGCATTCAGGTCGTCGAAGAACAAGCCGCCGATGCCGCGAGGCTCATTACGATGCTTGAGGTGGAAATAGCGATCACACCAGGCTTTGTAACGCGGGTAAACATCAGCGCCAAACGGTGCGCAGGCCTGCTCGGCGACCCGGTGCCAATGCACGCAATCTTCTTCGTTGGCGTAGTACGGTGTCAGGTCAAAACCACCACCGAACCACCAGACCGCTTCCTCGCCTTCTTTCTCGGCGATGAAAAAGCGCACGTTGGCGTGAGACGTCGGTACATGCGGGTTGTGCGGGTGGATCACCAGCGACACACCCAGCGCTTCAAAGCCACGCCCCGCCAGCTCTGGCCGATGGGCACTGGCCGAAGGCGGCAAACCGCTGCCGAACACGTGGGAGAAGTTCACCCCACCTTTCTCGATCACCTTGCCATCGCTGATGACCCGGGTTCGCCCGCCACCGCCCGCTTCACGCGTCCAGCTGTCCTCGACGAACCGTGTACCGCCGTCTTCGTTCTCAAGGGCAGTGCAAATCCGGTCTTGCAGGTCAAGCAGGTAGGCTTTCACGGCCTCGGTGCGGCTAGTCATCAGGTCACCTGGAAACGGGCTAAGGCAAATTCGGCGCGTAGCATACCACCGGCCATGGGCCTGCCGCAGTTGACGGCGATCAAGCAACGGAGTCCGATAGCAGCTTTCCCCAGGATCAATACAGGAGAGAGCAGATGGCCAAGCGTATCCAGTTCAGCCAGCATGGAGGTCCAGAGGTCCTGCAGTGGGTCGATTACGAGCCACAGGCACCCGGGCCACAGCAGGTCAGCGTGCGCAACCAGGCCGTTGGCCTGAACTTCATCGATACCTACTTCCGCAGCGGCCTCTATGCACCACCCTCACTGCCTTCGGGCCTGGGCACGGAAGGGGCGGGCGTGGTTGAAGCCATTGGCGAGGGTGTCGAGCATTTCAAGGTCGGCGACCGCGTGGCCTATGCTGTCGGCCCGCTGGGCGCCTACAGCGAGGTGCATGTGCTGCCAGCGGCCAACCTGGTGAAACTGCCAGACGCCATCAGCTTTGAGCAGGCCGCAGCCGTCATGCTCAAAGGCCTGACCGTGCAGTACCTGCTACGCCAAACCTACGCCGTGCAACCGGGCCAGACCATTCTGTTCCACGCCGCCGCCGGCGGTGTCGGCTCGCTCGCCTGCCAATGGGCCAAGGCCCTTGGGGTCAAGCTGATCGGTACCGTGAGCTCGGCGGAAAAAGCCGAACGGGCCAAGGCGCTGGGTGCCTGGGCGACCATCGACTACAGCCATGAAGACGTCGTGCAACGGGTTCTGGAGCTGACCGATGGCAAGAAATGCCCGGTGGTTTATGACGGCGTTGGTCAGGATACCTGGCTGACATCTCTCGACTGCCTGGCCCCCCGTGGCCTGATGGTCAGCTTCGGCAATGCCTCCGGGGCGGTCAGCGGCGTGAACCTGGGCATTCTGGCGCAGAAAGGCTCGCTGTATGTCACCCGACCAACGCTGGCGGGCTACGCCAACACCCCAGCCAACACGCAAGCAATGGCCGATGAACTGTTCGGGATGATCGCCAGTGGCAAACTGACGGTAGATATCCAGCAACGCTACCCGTTGAGCGAAGCGGCCAAGGCCCAAACCGAGCTGTCGGCACGCCGGACAGTGGGGTCCACGGTACTGTTGCCTTGACACCCACCCGTTAGGCACCCGCCTTGCCGGCGATAACCGTAGCGCCGTGCCTGTTCCTGCACGGCGCGCGAATCGCTGGCAAGGGCGGTTTAGCGCTCCTCAGCCCGGCCGGACAACATCGCCGGTCATCAGGTCGCGAATCACACTCGGGTTCTTGCGACCGCCCAAGGCACCACCAAGCACCAGATCCAACTGGCCATGGAAGTACTGCTCAACCCGCAGCCGCGTGCGGGCTGCAGGCCGCCCCTGAGGGTTGGCCGAAGTCGACACCAGCGGCCCGACCAGCGCACACAGGTCACGCACCACCGGGTGATCGCTGACACGCAGGGCGACGGTGTCGTGCATGCCGGTGATCCACTCCGGGAGCATTCCCTGATGCGGCACCAACCAGGTGTTCGGACCCGGCCAGGTACTGCCCATGCGGTCGAGCCAGGTTTCCGGAAAATCCTCGAACAAAAAATCGAACTGGCGAATATTGTCGGCGATCAGGATCAACCCCTTGTCTACCGAACGCGACTTGATCGCCAGTAACCGATCAACCGCTTCCTCGTTCCAGGGATCACAGCCCAGACCCCAGACGGCTTCGGTGGGATAGGCAATCACCGCACCCGCCCGAATCTCGCGTGCAGCTTGTTGCACGCGCCAATTGCTCACCATTGCTGTCACTCCGCTAAAAGGCTGACGAGCAGTGTACTTAGCCCGGCCGAGCAAACCAACGGCCTGCTTCATTACAAACCTGCCCGGCCAGCTCAAGCTCGGTCAGTGCCGCCAAGACACGCGACAACGGCCAACCACTGGCGTGCGCCAGGCTTTCGCTGCTTTGCGGCGCGGCCAGGAGCAGCACCAGCAACGGGTTGGAGGGTACCTGCAACACTGGCTGGGTCACCGGCAGGTTCTGCCACCCACTCAGGGTTTCCAGTATGTGCTCAATCCGCTCGACCAGCAGCGCGCCATCGCGGATCAATTGATGGCAGCCCTTGGCGCCCGGATGATGGATAGACCCCGGGATGGCGTAGACCTCTCGCCCTTGCTCGGCCGCCAGGCGCGCTGTGATCAACGAACCACTGGCCAGGCTGGCCTCAACCACCAGCACACCCAGCGACAAGCCGCTGATGATGCGGTTGCGCCGGGGGAAATTTCCGGCGACGGGTCCGGCGTCCAGCGGAAACTCTGACACCACCGCGCTGCCGCGCTCCGCCATTGCCGCTGCCAGCGCCCGATGGCGCTGTGGATAACATTTTTGCAGCCCGGTTCCGACCACCCCGATTGTCTGTCCACCGACGTCCAGCGCGGCCTGGTGAGCCACACCATCAATGCCCGCCGCCAAACCACTGGTGACGACAAAACCGGCCTGTGCCAGGCAGCGGGAAAACGCCGCCGCTGTCGCCAGGGCGGGGGGCGATGCACGCCGACTGCCGACGATGGCCAACTGTGGTTTCTCCAGAATGGCCGGGTCACCGGCCACGAACAGCAGCGGCGGGGCATCGTCCAGTTCGGCCAGCAAGGCCGGGTACGTGGCGGCGTCCCACATCAGCAAATGCTGGCCTGGGCGCTCTAGCCAGGCCATTGCGGCCGCCGCACCATCACGGATCTCCGGGCTGCGCCGCGCCTCCACTGCGGTGGCTGGCACGCCCAGCGGACGCCAGGCGGCGGCCGGTGCGCTGAGCGCTGCCGAGGCACTACCAAAGGCTTCGATCAGTTTACGGAAGCGCCGAGGCCCGAGCTCCGGCAGTCGATGCAAGCGCAGGCGCGCCTCCAGTTCGGCGGGTGGGCAGGTCGAAAAATCATTGCACATCATCTGATCATCCTTGATTCAGAGGCCCGGCGAAGCCAACAACAAGCTGTGGATAACTCTGTTGATAATCGATTGACAACATGTGCGTCAGTCAACACCGCTCCGCTCACCAGGCCGATGCATGGGGGTGGCTGCTAAACGTTAGCTGACCTTTTCACAGGTGCCGAATGCGTCGAATCCCTTTATTATGTGCATTCATGTTTGTATTACTTCGCACAGTGCAGCTCATACGCTTATGGCCATTCTGAACATCCTCGAATTCCCTGACCCGCGTCTTCGCACCATCGCCAAACCGGTAGTGGAAGTTGACGACGCCGTACGCCAGCTGGTCGACGACATGTTTGAAACCATGTACGAAGCGCCGGGTATCGGCTTGGCCGCAACCCAGGTCAACGTGCACAAGCGCATCGTGGTCATGGACCTGAGCGAAGACCGCAGCGAACCACGGGTGTTCATCAACCCCGAGCTGGAAATGCTCACCGACGACATGGGCCAATACCAAGAAGGCTGTTTGTCGGTGCCGGGCTTCTACGAGAACGTCGACCGCCCACTGCGCGTCCGGGTCAAGGCCCTGGACCGTGATGGCCAACCGTTTGAACTGATCGCCGAAGACCTCCTGGCCGTGTGCATTCAACATGAGTGCGATCACCTCAACGGCAAGCTGTTCGTCGATTACCTGTCGACCCTGAAACGCGACCGGATCAAGAAAAAACTGGAAAAACTTCACCGCCAGCAAGCTTGATCCCCTCATCCAGAAGGCTTGCTCCGGCAAGCCTTTTTCTTTTTTAAGCGAGAACTCCATGCGCATCGTCTTCGCGGGCACTCCTGAGTTTGCCGCCGAACACCTCAAAGCCCTGCTCGACAGCCCCTACGACATCGTCGCGGTCTACACCCAGCCGGACCGTCCCGCCGGGCGCGGACAAAAACTGATGCCCAGCCCGGTCAAACAGTTGGCCGCGCAGCACGGTATCCCTGTGTTGCAACCGCCGACCCTGCGCGATGCCGACGCCCAGGCCGAACTGGCCGCGCTGCAACCGGACCTGATGGTGGTGGTGGCGTACGGTTTGATCCTGCCGCAGATCGTGCTGGATATTCCGCGCCTGGGTTGCATCAACAGCCACGCCTCCTTGCTGCCGCGCTGGCGCGGTGCGGCGCCGATCCAACGGGCCGTGGAAGCAGGCGACCCGGAGAGCGGCGTCACCGTTATGCGCATGGAGGCAGGCCTGGACACCGGGCCGATGCTGCTCAAGGTCAGCACGCCGATCAGTGCCACCGACACCGGTGGCAGCCTGCACGACCGCCTCGCCGAAATGGGCCCGCCCGCCGTCCTGCAAGCCATTGCCGGCCTCGCCGACGGCACGCTACAGGGCGAAGTGCAGGACGATGCACTGGCCACCTATGCGCACAAGCTGAATAAGGACGGAGCACGCCTGGACTGGAACCGGCCTGCGGTTGAGCTGGAACGCCTGATCCGTGCCTTCAACCCCTGGCCCGTGTGCCACAGCACCCTGAGCGGCGAAGCCGTGAAAGTGCTCGCGGCAACCCTGGCTGAAGGCCATGGTCAACCCGGTGAGATCATCAGCGCGAGCAAGGACGGCCTGGTGGTCGCCTGTGCTGATCAGGCTCTGTGCCTGACCCGCCTGCAACTGCCCGGGGGCAAAGCGCTGAACTTCAGCGACCTGTTCAACAGCCGTCGCGAGAAATTCGCCGTCGGCACGGTGCTGGGCCAATGAACCCGCGTCTGGCCGCTGCCCGCGCCCTGGCCGCCGTTCTCAGCGGCAAGGCATCGTTGAACAGCTCGCTCCCGGCACAGCTGGATAAAGTCGAGGCGCGTGATCGCGGCCTGACCCAGGACCTGGCCTTCGGTACCGCCCGCTGGCAGCCGCGCTTGTCGGCGCTGGCCGAACAGTTGCTGCAAAAGCCCTTCAAGAGTGCCGATGCCGATGTACAGGCATTGTTGCTGGTCGGTCTGTATCAACTGCTCTACACCCGTACTCCCGCGCATGCGGCCATCGGCGAGACCGTTGGCTGTGCCGACAAACTGAAAAAGCCCTGGGCCAAGGCCCTGCTCAACGCCGTACTGCGCCGTGCCCAGCGTGAAGGCAATGAGTTGCTGAGCGCATTGGAGCGCGACCCGGTGGTGCGTACCGCCCACCCGCGCTGGCTGCAGAAGTCGCTCAAGGCCTTCTGGCCAGAGCAATGGGAAGCGATCTGCGCCGCCAACAACGCGCACCCTCCGATGATCCTGCGGGTGAATCGTCGTCATCACAGCCGCGACGCCTACCTGCAGTTGCTTGCCGAGGCCGGTATTCAGGCCGCGCCGTGTCAGTACAGCCGCGATGGCATCGTTCTGGCCGAGGCCAGCGACGTGCGCAACCTGCCTGGCTTCGACCAAGGCTGGATCAGCGTTCAGGACGAAGCCGCGCAACTGGCCGCCGACCTGATGGACCTGGCCCCAGGGCAACGGGTGCTGGACGCTTGCTGCGCCCCGGGCGGAAAAACCTGTCACCTGCTCGAAGCAGAGGCCGGGCTGCAACAAGTGGTCGCCATTGACCTGGAGGCCAAACGCCTGACGCGCGTACGGGAAAACCTCGACCGTCTGGGCCTTGACGCACAATTGATCGCCTGCGACGCACGGGATACCGCCAGTTGGTGGGACGGCAAGGGCTTCCAGCGCATCCTGCTCGACGCCCCCTGCTCGGCAACCGGGGTCATCCGCCGCCACCCGGACATCAAGCTGACCCGTCAGGCCGAGGACATTCCGGCCCTGGCCAGCCTGCAGGGCGAACTGCTCGATGCCCTGTGGCCAACCCTGGAGGTCGGCGGGATCCTGCTCTACGCCACCTGTTCGAGTTTGCCAACGGAAAACACGGAAGTAATCGACGCCTTCCTCGCCCGCACGCCAGGTGCCCGCGAGCTGGACCTGGCGACTGCCGCTGGGCTGCGTCAACCTCATGGTCGCCAGCTGCTGGCGCAAGAGGGTGGGCACGACGGTTTCTATTACGCCAAGCTGATCAAGATCGCCGCGGCTCGCGGATAACGACAATGGAAGGGGAGTAGTGGATGAAGATCATCATCCTGGGTGCGGGGCAGGTTGGCGGTACGCTGGCCGAACACCTGGCCAGCGAAGCCAACGACATCACCGTGGTCGATACCGATGGTGATCGCCTGCGCGACCTCGGCGACCGCCTGGATATCCGCACGGTCCAGGGCCGGGGTTCGTTCCCGACGGTCCTGCGTCAGGCCGGTGCCGACGATGCCGACATGCTGGTTGCGGTGACCAACAGTGACGAGACCAACATGGTCGCCTGTCAGGTCGCCTACACCCTGTTCCATACCCCGACCAAAATCGCCCGGGTACGCGAGTCGGCCTACCTGACCCGTGCCGGCCTGTTCAATAACGAGGCCATTCCGGTCGATGTGTTGATCAGCCCCGAACAGGTGGTGACCCACTACATCAAGCGCCTGATCGAACACCCGGGTGCCTTGCAGGTGATCGACTTCGCCGAGGGCAAAGCCCAACTGGTGGCGGTCAAGGCCTATTACGGTGGCCCGCTGGTGGGCCAGCAACTGCGCCAGATCCGTGCGCACATGCCGAATGTGGATACTCGCGTCGCGGCGATCTTCCGCCGTGACCGGCCAATCCTGCCCCAGGGCGACACCGTGATCGAGGCCGACGACGAAGTGTTCTTCATCGCCGCCAAGGCGCACATCCGCGCCGTGATGGGCGAGCTGCGACGCATCGACGAAACCAACAAGCGGGTGGTCATCGCTGGTGGTGGGCAGATCGGTGAGCGCCTGGCGGAGGCCATCGAAAGCCGCTACCAGGTCAAGATCATCGAAATGAACCCGGCACGCTGCCGCTACCTGTCCGACACCCTGGACAGCACAGTTGTCCTGCAAGGCAGCGCCTCAGACCGCGACCTGATGGTCGAAGAGAATATCGCCGAAGCCGACATTTTCCTGGCCCTGACCAACGACGACGAAGCCAACATCATGTCTTCGCTGCTGGCCAAGCGCCTTGGTGCGCGCAAGGTGATGACCATCATCAACAACCCGGCCTATGTCGACCTGGTGCAAGGTGGCGAAATCGACATCGCCATCAGCCCGCAACTGGCGACGATCGGTACCTTGCTGGCCCACGTACGTCGAGGTGACATCGTCAGCGTCCACTCGCTGCGCCGAGGGGCGGCCGAGGCCATCGAGGCCATCGCTCATGGCGACTCGAAATCGAGCAAGGTCATCGGCAAGGCCATCGAAGACATCGCACTGCCACCGGGCACCACCATCGGCGCGATCATCCGCGACGAGGAAGTGCTGATCGCCCACGACGACACCGTGATCGAAGCCGGTGACCGGGTGATCCTCTTTGTTGTGGATAAAAAGTACATCCGTGACGTCGAGAAACTCTTCCACGTTGGCTTGAGCTTCTTCTAAGAGGAACGGCAGATGCGCGAATCACTGGAAAAAATGCTCGCCAAGGGTGTGGATAACGCCCTGTTGCGCTTCGGTCTGGGCAAATCCTGGCTGGATGAGGGCAACGCTGCCGAAGCCGCTGTACACCTGCAACGCTGTGTGGATTTCGATCCGAAGTATTCCGCGGCGTGGAAGCTGCTGGGCAAGGCACATCAGGCGCAGGGCGACCTGACAGCCGCACGCCAGGCCTGGCAACAAGGCCTGGACGCAGCAAAGGCGCATGGCGACAAGCAGGCGGAAAAAGAGATGACGGTGTTTCTGAAAAAGCTCGACAAAGCGCAACACTGAGGCGTGTTTGTCGCAGGCAAGGCCGGCACCTGCAGGGCCCGACCTTGCCAGTGACGCAACCTCAATACCAGCGTGATTCGCCTGCCGGGCGCTTCTTGAAGCGCTTCATGCTCCACATGTACTGGCTCGGGTAGGCCCGCACATAACGCTCGATCACCTGGCTCATCGCCGCAGCCGAGGTTTCAGTGTCTTCGCTGTACATGGCCTCAGGCGCTGCCTCGAGGATGACCTTGAAACCGGAACCGTCCGGCAGGCGCAGCGCATGCAGGAACACCCCTACGGCTTTGCCACCGGCCAGCATGTTCGGCACGAACTTGCTGGTCAGCGCCTGGGTAGCGAAAAACGGTACGAAGATGCCTGCCGATTCGGCTGGCTCAGGGTCGGCAGGAATCCCCACCTGACCGCCCTTGCGCACTTCCTTGATGATGCTGAGGATGCCTTCCTTGGTCGACGCTGCGACACGGTTACCCAGCTGTACACGCTGTTCACGCAGCAGGTCATCGACAGCCTTGAGTTTGGGCGGACGGTAGAAAATGATCGGTTTGCACTGGCTGCAGTAGAAGTGGTTGAGCACTTCCCAGTTGCCCAGGTGGCTGGTGATACCGACAACCCCCTTGCCCGACGCCAGGGCTTTTTCCAGCACCTCAAGCCCTTCGACCTCACGCACCAGCGCCAGCGAGCGCTTGGCTGGCCAGATCCAGGCACAGGCGCTCTCGGTGAACGACTTGCCGATGTCCATCAGCGTACGGCCTACCAGCCGCTCGCGTTCGGCGGCGTCCATCTCCGGAAAACACTTGGCCAGGTTGATGCGCACGACATTGCGCGAGCTGTTCGGCAGCTTCCACATGATCCAGCCGATTGCCGCGCCGACCCGTTGCACTGCGCCCCATGGCAGCTTGGCAAACAACCGCAGCACCCCGACCATCAAGGCGCCCTTGAATTTATCCACAGGCAGGTTCCTCCTTCTGCAAGCCGGGCATTGTACCCCTCAGCGCAGCAAGGCGGCGTAGCGATCACAATCGATGGTGTGATCCATGACCATGCCCGTGGCCTGCATGAAGGCGTAACAGATGGTGGGCCCGACAAAGGTGAACCCGGCTTTCTGCAGTGCCTTGCTCATGGCCTGGGCCTCGACAGTCACTGCGGGCACCTCACTGCGCTGGCTGAAATGATTGATCTTCGGCTCATCGCCGACGAACGACCAGAGCCAATCGGCCGGGTTTTCCAGTTCAAGCCAGGCCCGGGCATTGCGCCGGGCGGCATTAAGCTTCAGACGGTTGCGAATGATGCCCGGATCAAGCAGGCGCTCCTCGATTTCGTCGTCGCTCATCTGTGCCAGTCGCTGTGGATCGAAGCCAAACAGTACCTGCCGGTAACGCTCTCGCTTCTTCAATACGGTGATCCACGAAAGCCCTGCCTGAAAGCCTTCAAGCAGCAGCATTTCAAACAACCGGCCGGGATCTCGCAGCGGAACACCCCACTCCTGGTCGTGATAGGCCTGATAAAGTGGATCGTCGGTACACCAAAAGCAGCGTGGCATAAGGCTCCAGAGGTAGAGGCCCGCAAGAATCGGGTTATACTCCCGCTCTTTATATTCGCAGCCCTAGAAACAGGTGAATTTCGTGAGCCAGCCTACGCCAGCCGTGCGTACCTTCCAAGACTTGATTCTCGCCCTGCAGAACTACTGGGCCGAGCAAGGTTGTGTGGTACTTCAGCCCTACGATATGGAAGTAGGCGCCGGCACTTTCCATACCGCCACGTTCCTGCGCGCCGTCGGCCCGGAAACCTGGAACGCCGCCTATGTACAGCCAAGCCGTCGCCCGGCTGACGGCCGTTATGGCGAAAACCCTAACCGCCTGCAGCACTACTACCAATTCCAGGTGGTGCTCAAGCCGAACCCGGCGAACTTCCAGGAACTGTACCTGGGCTCGCTGAAAGCCATCGGTCTTGACCCACTGGTCCACGACATTCGTTTCGTTGAAGACAACTGGGAATCGCCGACCCTCGGCGCCTGGGGTCTGGGCTGGGAAATCTGGCTCAACGGCATGGAAGTCACCCAGTTCACCTACTTCCAGCAAGTGGGCGGTATCGAGTGCTTCCCGGTCACCGGTGAGATCACCTATGGCCTGGAGCGTCTGGCGATGTACCTGCAGGGTGTCGACTCGGTCTACGACCTGGTCTGGACCGACGGCCCGTTCGGCAAGGTGACCTACGGCGACGTGTTCCATCAGAACGAAGTGGAGCAGTCGACCTACAACTTCGAACACGCCAACGTCGAGAAGCTGTTCGAGCTGTTCGACTTCTACGAAAGCGAAGCCAACCGCCTGATCGAGCTGGAACTGCCGCTGCCAACCTATGAAATGGTTCTCAAGGCATCGCATACCTTCAACCTGCTCGACGCCCGCCGCGCCATCTCGGTAACCGAGCGTCAGCGTTACATCCTGCGTGTACGGACCCTGGCCCGGGCCGTGGCACAAAGCTACCTGCAAGCCCGCGCCAAGCTGGGCTTCCCGATGGCATCCCCTGAATTGCGTGATGAAGTGTTGGCTAAGCTGGAGGCTGCACAATGAGTGCTCAAGATTTCCTGGTTGAACTGGGCACCGAAGAACTGCCACCCAAGGCCCTGAGCGCCCTGGGCGACGCTTTCCTCGCCGGTATCGAAAAAGGCCTGCAAGCTGCCGGCCTGAACTACAGCGACAAGGTCGTGTTCGCCGCACCACGTCGCCTGGCGGTATTGATCCGTCAACTCGATACCCAGCAGCCTGACCGCAGCATCAATGTCGATGGCCCACCGCGCCAGGCCGCGTTCGATGCCGAAGGCAACCCGACCCAGGCGGCCCTGGGCTTCGCCAAGAAGTGCGGCGTAGAGCTGGCGCAAATCGACCAGAGCGGTGCCAAGCTGCGCTTCTCCCAGCACATTCCAGGCAAGGCCACCGCCAGCCTGCTGCCGACCATCGTTGAAGACTCGCTGAACGACCTGCCGATTCCCAAGCGCATGCGTTGGGGCGCGCGCAAGGAAGAGTTCGTCCGTCCAACCCAGTGGCTGGTCATGCTGCTGGGCGATGAAGTGGTCGATTGCACCATCCTTGCCCAGAAAGCCGGTCGTGAATCCCGTGGCCACCGTTTCCACCACCCGGAAAACGTACGCATCAGCTCGCCGGCCAGCTACCAGGAAGACCTGCGCAAGGCCTACGTACTGGCCGACTTCGCCGAGCGCCGTGAGCTGATCAGCAAACGTACCGCTGAGCTGGCGATGCAGCAGGAAGGCACCGCGATCGTGCCACCGGCACTGCTCGACGAAGTGACCGCGCTGGTTGAATGGCCTGTGCCGCTGGTCTGCTCGTTCGAGGAACGCTTCCTCGAAGTGCCACAGGAAGCCCTGATCACCACCATGCAGGACAACCAGAAGTACTTCTGCCTGCTGGACATCGACGGCAAGCTGCTGCCGCGCTTCATCACCGTGGCCAACGTCGAGAGCCGTGATCCAAAGCAGATCATCCAGGGTAACGAGAAAGTCGTGCGCCCACGCCTGACCGACGCCGAGTTCTTCTTCAAGCAAGACAAGAAGCAGTCCCTGGAAAGCTTCAACCTGCGCCTGCAGAACGTCGTCTTCCAAGCGCAACTGGGCAGTGTCTTCGACAAAGCCGAGCGCGTAGCCAAGCTGGCCGCCTTCATTGCCCCGCATATCGGTGGCGATGCCAAGCGTGCCGCCCGTGCCGGCCTGCTGTCCAAGTGCGACCTGGCCACCGAGATGGTCGGCGAGTTCCCCGAGATGCAAGGCGTAGCCGGTTACTACTACGCACTGAACGACGGTGAGCCGGAAGATGTCGCCCTGGCCCTGAACGAACAGTACATGCCGCGCGGTGCAGGTGCCGAGTTGCCGTCGACCCTGACCGGCGCAGCCGTGGCCATCGCCGACAAGCTCGACACTTTGGTCGGTATCTTCGGCATCGGCATGCTGCCAACCGGCAGCAAGGACCCCTATGCCCTGCGCCGTGCCGCACTGGGTGTGCTGCGTATCCTGATCGAGAAGCAGCTGGACCTGGACCTGAACGATGCCGTGGCCTTCGCCGTGGCCCAGTTCGGCCACACGGTCAAAGCCGCTGGCCTGGCCGATCAGGTGCTGGAGTTCATCTTCGACCGCCTGCGTGCACGTTACGAAGACGAAGGCATCGACGTCGCCACCTACCTGTCGGTTCGTGCATTGAAGCCCGGTTCCGCACTGGACTTCGACCAGCGCGTGCAAGCCGTTCAGGCCTTCCGCAAGCTGCCGGAAGCCGAAGCCCTGGCCGCCGTGAACAAGCGGGTTTCCAACCTGCTGAGCAAAGCCGAAGGCACGGTTGCCCACCACGTCGAGCCGAAGTACTTCGACAACGCCAACGAGTTCTCCCTGTACTCGGCGATTCAGCAAGCCGATCAAGCGGTGCAGCCAATGGCCGCAGCGCGTCAGTACAGCGAGTCGCTGGCACGTCTGGCAGCCCTGCGTGAACCGGTCGATGCCTTCTTCGAGGCAGTGATGGTCAACGCCGAAGACGCCAAAGTGCGGGCCAACCGTTATGCCTTGCTCAGCCGCCTGCGCGGTCTGTTCCTGGGCGTAGCTGACATCTCGCTGCTGGGGTAAGCCTTGAAACTGCTGATTATCGATCGGGACGGGGTGATCAACGAGGACTCCGACGCGTACATCAAGTCGGTGGAGGAGTGGATACCGATCCCCGGCTCGATCGAAGCGATCGCGCAGTTGAGCAAAGCCGGCTGGACGGTGGCAGTCGCCACCAACCAGTCCGGCATCGCACGCGGCTACTACCCCACGGCCACCCTCGACGCCATGCATGAACGCTTGCGCGGCCTGGTGGCCGAGCAGGGTGGCGAGGTCGGCCTGATAGTCCATTGTCCGCACGGCCCGGATGACGGTTGCGATTGTCGCAAGCCGAAGCCGGGTATGCTCAAGACCATTGCTGCGCACTATGCCGTGGAATTGGCCGGACTTTGGTTTGTCGGTGACAGCAAGGGTGACTTGGAAGCTGCGCTGGCCGTCGATGCACAACCCGTTCTGGTAAAAACCGGGAAGGGTGAACGGACCCTGAGCAAAGGGCTACCAGCAGGCACCTTGGTTTTCGAGGATCTGGCGGCCGTCGCCAGAGCACTTATCCACACGTAGAGCGCCGCCGAATATTCGTCGCCTCCAGGGCCGCAGTAGTGGTTCTGCGACGAGCGTTCCCCCGGTGCACTCCAACAGGCGGGCGAGCCCGCAACGGTACATGCCGCTATGTCGATCCTGCAGGCGATCAGAATATTTCTTTTTTACCTGCTGTTGGGTACCAGCTCCTTGCTCTGGTGCACCCTGAGCTTTTTTATTGCGCCGTTCCTGTCGTTCCGCGCCCGATACCGTTTCATCAACGTGTATTGGTGCCGCTTCGCACTGCTTCTGGTTCGGGTTTTTCTCGGTATACGGTTCAAGGTAACCGGGGCTGAGAACATTCCTGAACAGCCCTGTGTGATTCTTTCCAATCACCAGAGCACCTGGGAGACCTTTTTCCTCTCCGCCTATTTCCAGCCCTTGAGCCAGGTGCTCAAGCGCGAACTGCTTTATGTACCGTTCTTTGGCTGGGCGATGGCCATGCTCAAGCCCATTGCCATTGATCGCGACAACCCCAAGGCCGCGTTGAAACAGGTCGCCAGCGAAGGTGACAAGCTACTCAAGCAAAACATCTGGGTCCTGATTTTCCCGGAAGGCACCCGTGTGCCATTTGGCACCATCGGCAAGTTTTCCCGTGGCGGTACCGCCTTGGCGGTAAATGCCGGGCTACCGGTGCTGCCGATCGCCCACAACGCTGGCAAGTACTGGCCCAAGGAAGGCTGGGGTAAATTGCCCGGCACCATCGAGGTCGTCATCGGTGCGCCAATGTGGGCCGAAGGCACCGGGCCACGGGCTATCGCCGAGCTCAATGACCGCGCAGCTGCCTGGAACGAGCAGACCCAACGCGACATGGGCTCCCTGCCGCCCGTGGCGCAAAATGAAGCCCAGAGCACACACTGACGATCTGTGGATAACTTGTGTACAGTATTTTGATAAATCACCACTACGATGAGCTAAGTGCTTAATTTAAATACTTATTTCTCTGTATGACTGTTTTCTGAAAATCGTGCATAAGTTTTTTCACGGCATAAAAAAACCGGCGTTTACGCCGGTTTTTTTTATGCCATCAGATCAGACCTTGTCGATGTCCACGTCGCGGGTTTCTTTCAAGCAGAACAGCCCCACCACCAGGCTAATGCCGGTAATCAACACCGGGTACCAGAGGCCGTAGAAGATATCGCCGGTGTACACCACCAAGGCGAATGACACCGTCGGCAGGAAGCCACCAAACCAACCGTTGCCAATGTGGTAAGGCAGCGACATCGAGGTGTAGCGAATGCGGGTCGGGAACAGCTCGACCATCACCGCCGCCAGCGGGCCATAGGTCATGGTCGCAATCAGGATCATCACCACGATCAGCAAAACCACCATCGGCTGGTTCACCGAAGCCGCATCTGCCTTGGCCGGGTAACCTGCCTTGTCGATGGCTGCACGCATCGCCGCTTCATCGAAACCACTGATTTGCTGATCGCCAATGGACACGACCACAGGGCTGCCAGCGGCTGCCGTCTCGGAACTGTATGGCAGGCCCTGCTTGACCAGGAACGTCTTGACCTTGTCGCATGGGCTGTCGAAACGCGCCTTGCCCACCGGATCGAACTGGAAGGTACAGCCTTGTGGATCGGCAATGACCACAATCGGCGCCTGGCGGCTGGCTGCGTCGATCTGCGGGTTGGCGTAATGGCTCAGGGCTTTGAACAACGGAAAGTAGAGCAGGGTGGCCAGCAGCAGGCCTGTCATCAGGATCGGCTTGCGCCCGACCCGGTCCGACAGCCAGCCGAAGAAGACGAAGAACGGCGCACCGATGACCACGCTGATGATCAACAAGGTGTTGGCCTGGCCAGGGTCCATCTTGAGCATCTGGGTCAGGAAAAACAGCACGTAGAACTGCGCGGTGTAGAACGTCACGGCCTGCCCGGCATTGATACTGAACAGCGCGGTGAAGACCACCTTGAGGTTTTCCCAGGAACCAAAGGACTCACGAATCGGCGCACGGCTGGTTTTGCCCTGAGCCTTCATTTTCACGAAGGCCGGCGATTCTTGCATGCTCATGCGAATCCAGGTGGAGATCGCCAGCAGCACAATCGACAGCAGGAACGGCAGGCGCCAGCCCCAGACTTCGAACTGATCACCACTGACGTAACGGCTGGCCAACACCACCAGCAGGGACAACAGCAACCCCAGGGTGGCTGTGGACTGGATGAAGCCGGTATGGAAACCACGCTTGCCGGGCGGGGCGTGCTCGGCAACATAGGTCGCGGCGCCGCCATACTCACCACCAAGCGCCAACCCCTGAAGCATGCGCAACACCACCAGAATGATCGGTGCGGCAATGCCAATGCTCGCATAGGTCGGCAACAAGCCGACGGCAAAGGTCGACAGGCCCATCAGCACAATGGTCACCAGGAAGGTGTACTTGCGCCCGATCATGTCACCCAGGCGGCCGAACACCAGCGCCCCGAATGGGCGTACCAGGAAACCGGCAGCAAAGGCCATCAAGGCGAAGATAAACGCTGTGGTGTCGTTGACCCCGGCAAAGAACTGCTTGCTGATGACGGCCGCCAGGGCGCCATAGAGGAAAAAGTCATACCACTCGAAAACCGTCCCGAGGGATGACGCAAAGATGATCTTGCGTTCTTCCCGGCGGCTATTAACCACCGTTGCCGCGCCACGCTCTTGGATGTAGTCCGACATCGTTGTTGTCCTCGGCCTTGAGGCCACAGTGATTATTGTTGTTGTTCCACTGTCGGTGCCGGGCGACTGCATCCGGCGCTCCGTTTACCACATCACCCTGTCAGATCAGGGTGTAACGACTGCCGCTGTAACGGTCCCCCTTGGGCTTACCGCATTGTTGAGTATCAGCTGTGCCGCCTTCTCGGCGATCATCAGGGTCGGCGAGCAGGTATTGCCCGAAACAATCTGCGGCATGATCGACGCATCGGCGATACGCAGGCCGGATACGCCGTGTACACGCAATTGAGCATCCACTACATCCAGCGGCCCGCTGCCCATACGGCACGTACCGACCGGATGAAAGATGGTGGTACCGATCTTGCCGGCCGCTTCGTACAGCTGTTCCTCGGTCTGCAACGCCGAACCCGGCAGGTATTCCCGCGGCTGGAAAGGCGCCAGAGCAGGTGCCTGCACGATCTGCCGGGTGAGGCGGATGGCCTGGGCGGCAACCTTTAGGTCCTGCGGGTCACTGAGGTAATTGGGATCGATGGTTGGTGCGGCTGCTGGATCTGCCGAACCGATGTCGACCCGGCCACGGCTGGCCGGGCGCAGGTTACAGACCGATGCAGTGAAGGCCGGGAAGCGATGCAGCGGCTCACCAAAACGCTCCAGTGACAACGGCTGCACGTGATACTGCAGGTTGGCGCTGGACTGCTCCGGCCCGGAGCGCACGAAGGCCCCCAATTGGCTCGGCGCCATCGCCAATGGCCCGCTACGGTCGTACAGGTAGCGCAAGCCCATGCCGACCTTGCCCCACAGGCTGTTGGCGACCTGATTCAGGGTTCGGACATTGCTGACCTGGTAGATCAGGCGTAACTGCAGGTGATCCTGCAGGTTGCCGCCAACCCCTGGAAGTTCGTGCCGTACAGCGATGCCCAAGCGCTCAAGAAGAAGTCGTGGACCGATGCCGGAACGTTGAAGAATGCCTGGAGAGCCGACCGCGCCAGCACACAGAACGATCTCTCGGCGCGCCGTAAAGCGTTGCCAGTGGCCCTGCCAACGAGCATTGACTGCCGTGGCACGCCCGTCTTCCAGTACCAGGTTGTCGACCAGAACATCGGTCAGTACGGTCAGGTTGGCCCGCGCCTGAACCGGCCGCAGAAAGGCTTTTGATGCATTCCAACGCACACCGGAGCGCTGGTTGACCTGAAAATATCCACAACCCTGGTTATCACCGCCGTTGAAATCACTCACGCTGGCAATGCCGCTCTGGGCCGCCGCTTCGCGAAACGCGTCGAGAATCGCCCAAGAATAGCGCTGTTGTTCGACCCGCCACTCACCGTCGGCACCATGCACGTCGCTGGCACCGGCAAAATGCTTTTCACTGGTTTTGAACAGTGGCAGGACATCCTTCCAGGCCCAGCCGGGGTTGCCTGCCTCTGCCCAGCGGTCATAGTCCTGAGCCTGGCCACGCATGTAGATCATGCCGTTGATCGAGGAACAGCCGCCCAGCACCTTGCCCCGTGGATAGCCCAGGCTGCGGCCTTGCAAGCCGGGTTGAGCCTGGGTCTTGAAGCACCAGTCGGTGCGCGGGTTACCAATGCAATAGAGGTAACCGACAGGGATATGAATCCACGGATAGTTATCGCGTCCCCCTGCTTCCAGCAGCAGCACCCGGCAACCCGGATCGGCAGAAAGCCGATTGGCCAGGAGACAGCCGGCAGGGCCAGCGCCGACGATGACATAGTCGTAGGAATGATCGGCTGATGCCATGAGGGACCTCGCGCCTATTTATTATTCTTGTCCCGGTCCATGTTATTGATTAATTTCGCGATGAAAACGTTAGATTTCGCTCAAGTGCTGTGCGTTTTAGAACAACGCACGTGAATACCTGATTCACAAGGAAAAGCATGTTCGACTGGAATGATCTGCGGTTTTTTCTCGAGTTGCAGCGCAGTGGCCGGCTACTGACCGCCGCCAAGCGCCTCAACACTACCCACAGCACTGTGGCCCGGCATATTGAAAGCATCGAACAAAGCCTGGGCACCCCCTTGTTCGTGCAACATGCCCAAGGCTACGAACTGACCCCGTCCGGCCAGGCCCTGCTCAAGCACGCCGAAGCCATGGAAAACGTTGCCCTGCTGGCCCAGGAAGAAATTACCCAGGCCATGACGCCGCTGGGCAAGATTCGCCTGGGCGTCACCGAAGGCATCGGCATCATGTTCTTCACCCCACGCATGGCGGGCCTGTTCGAGCGCTATCCGGGGCTGGAGGTGGAGCTGGTGGCCGTGCCACGCTTCGTCAGCATCCTCAACCGCGAAGCCGAAATCAGCATTCACCTGGAACGCCCCAATGCCGACCTGCTGATCACCCGCAAGCTCACTGATTACCGCCTGGCTCTGTATGCCAGCCCTGATTACCTGGCACAGGCGCCGCTTTTGAACTGCCGCGAAGACCTGGCTCGGCATAACTGGATTGGTTATGTAGACGACCTGCTGTTCAGCCAGGAGCTGCTGTTTCTCAACAGCTTCTGTCGAGCTCCGAATGTGGTTTTCCGCAGCACCAGTGTGATCGCTCAACATCAAGCTGCACGGGCGGGGTTGGGTATCGCTGTGCTGCCCAACTACATGGCCCGTCACGACCCGGGGCTGGTACGCGTGCTGCCCAGCGAAACCATCCAGCGCAGTTACTGGATCTGCACCCGTCGCGAGCTGCACAAGTCGGTACGCTTGAGAGTGGTTTGGGACTACCTGCTGGCACTCTGCGCCGAAGAGCAGAGCGCCTTGCTGGCCGAGTAGGGCGCCGTATCAGGCGCCCAGGGTCTTGACCATGAGCAACAGGGCGGCGGCAATGCCGACCAGAGCAAACACCTGCTGAAGTCGAGGCCCGGCGACTTTGTGTGCAAACTGCCGGACGATGACCAAACCGACCACCGCGCCAATGGCAAAGGGCAGGCCAACGCTCCAATGCATCACACCGCCCAGGCTGGCACTCACCACACTGCCAACGGACACCAGGGCAATCACCGCCAGTGAAGTGGCGACAATGCTCCTCATCTCCAGGTTGGTGTAGCGGCTCAAGGCCGGGATGATTACAAAGCCACCGCCCACCCCCAGCAAACCCGACAGCAGCCCGGAGAGCAGGCCCGTGAAGGCCAGCGCACGGGCACAGGGCAACGTCCACCGCAGGCGCCCCTGCAGAGGGTTCAGGACACAGGGCTGAACATCACGCGGCAGCGATCCACACCCCCCTTTCAGTTCATGCCGCGCCTTGAGCAACATCCGCACGCAGACATAGACCAGTACCACGGCAAAGGCCAACGCCAACGGCGCGTTGGGTAGCCGATGCGCCAGCAGCAAGCCCAGTGGCGCCGTGAGCAACCCCAGCGAAGCAACGAACAGCGCTGCACGGTAGCGCACCACGCCCTGACGCAAACCCAGCACTGCACCAACGCCTGCGGCCAGGCCCACCGCCAGCAAGCCAACGGGCGCAGCTTCGGCCATCGACAAGCCCAAACCGAACACCAGAAGCGGCACGGCAAGAATGCCACCGCCAGCACCGGTCAGCGCAAGAATGGCCCCAATGATCGCGCCCAGCCCGGCCCCCAGAAATTCATGCTCGATCACTGATGGGCCTCACGTGGCGCGGGTAACGGCTTGGCCATCCACTCACGGCCTTTGAGCATGCAACGCCAGTACAGCGGCGGCAGGATACGCTCCTTCAACAGCCAGGCCAGACGGGTCGGCTTACGCCCATCAAGCAGCCAACGAGGGAAGCTTGGGGCAACCTTGCCGCCATAGGTGAACTCGGCCAACACGATCTTGCCGCGCTCCACGGTCAACGGGCAGGAACCGTATCCGTCGTAGTGCACGACATCCGCCAGGCGCCCCAACGCGACCAGTACGTTATTGGCAACCACAGGGGCCTGCTTGCGCGCAGCGGCGGCGGTCTTGGCGTTCGTGGTGTTGGTGGCATCGCCAAGGCCATGGATATTGGCAAAACGACGGTGGCGCAGGGTTGCCGGATCGACATCGATCCAACCCGCTGCGTCCGACAAGGGACTGTTACGTATGAACGTCGGCGGCACTTGCGGGGGCACCACATGCAGCATATCGAATGGCTGCACCAGGGTTTCGCTGCTGCCGTCAGGCAGGGAACGCACAAAGGTTGCCTGCTTCGCCGGCCCATCCACCGCTACCAGACGATGGGCGTAGTTCAGATCGACCGCATACTTGTCGATGTACTCCATCAGCGCAGGCACGTAGTCGGCCACCCCGAACAACACCGCGCCGGCATTGAAGAACCGTGCCTGGATATTGTCCAGGCGGCCGCTGCGCAACCAATGATCGCACGACAGGTACAGGGCCTTCTGCGGTGCGCCAGCGCACTTGATCGGCATCGGTGGCTGGGTGAACAGGGCCTTGCCTTTCTCCAACTGCTGAACCAACTGCCAGGTGTAAGGCGCCAGGTCATAACGGTAGTTGGAGGTCACACCATTGCGCCCCAAGGTTTCACTCAGGCCTTCAATCGCATCCCAGTCAAGCTTGAGGCCCGGACAGACAACCAGTTGTGCATAACTGATCAGCCGACCATCCTCCAACTGCACCGTCTGCGCCTGAGGGTCGAAGAACTGTGCGGCACCCTTGATCCAGGTCACGCCCTTGGGAATAGCCGAGGCCATACTACGCACCGTGCTCTTGGGCTGGAACACGCCAGCTCCGACCAGCGTCCAGCCAGGCTGGTAGTAATGAACCTCGGCCGGATCAATGATTGCCACATCGAGGGACGAATCGCGTGCCATCAGGCTGGAGGCAGTGGCAAGGCCTGCTGCGCCGGCACCGATGATCAGGACTTTGTGGTGCGCACAGGCGGGCGACGTTGAAGATGATTGAGCAAGCATGGCAGTGTTTCCTAAATAATAATTCTGTCGCGCCGGAATCAGATGGCGTTGAGCGGGATCTTCAAGTAGCGCACGCCGTTGTCTTCAGGCTCGGGCAGCTGACCGCTGCGCATGTTGACCTGCACCGAGGGCAGGATCAGCACCGGCATCTCCAGGGTCGCGTCGCGGGCTTTGCGCATCGCCACGAACGCCTCTTCGCTGATACCTGCATGCACATGAATGTTGTTCTCCCGCTGCTCGGCGACCGTGGTCATGTAACGCAGCTCGCGACCGCCTGGCAGGTAGTCGTGGCACATGAACAGCCGGGTATGGTCAGGCAGGGCAAGGATGCGCTTGATCGAGCGGTACAACGTGCCTGCGTCTGCACCGGGGAAATCACACCGCGCAGTGCCGTAGTCAGGCATGAACAAGGTATCGCCGACGAACGCTGCAATTTCACCGCCCGCTTCAACGATGTACGTCATGCAGGCCGGGGTATGACCTGGGGTATGCATGGCCCGCGCACGCAAGCCGCCAATCAGGAATTCGCTACCGTCCTCAAAGAGCACGTCGAACTGACTGCCGTCACGGGCGAATCGACTATCGGCATTGAACAGTGCACCGAAGACTTTCTGCACTTGGGTGATATGGCTGCCAATGGCGACCTGCCCACCGAGCTTCTCTTTCAGGTACGCCGCCGCCGACAGGTGATCAGCATGCACATGGGTTTCCAGAATCCATTGCACCTTGGCACCCAACTCGGTCACCCGCGCAATCAGTTTGTCCGCCGAGCACGTATCGGTACGGCCAGACTTGGGATCGTAGTCCAGCACACTGTCGATCAGTGCACAGTGTCCGCTGTCGCGATCCATCACCAGATAACTGATGGTCCAGGTCGCGCTGTCGAACAGTGCTTCCACATACAGGTTGCCGCCAATGATCATGACCTTCTCCCGATAAATCCATTGATGCCAACGTAAGGCATAGCTGGCAGTCGCAGGGCTGTCATCAAGATATGTGCCATCGGTCGGGAAAGGCGTAGCCCCCGCGTTTACAGGGCCCGGCTGTACCTCAGCGAACAGACTGCCGCGCCATTTGGCAGTGAAGTGGCAGTACCTGGCAGTTTTTGGCAGTCTTCGTCGCCTTCGGGTAAGCTCTTGGTGTGATTGCCCAGGTGTCGCCATGTCTCAGTTGATTACCGTTGCCCCGAAAATCCCCGCCGTTCAGGCGCTGGTGTCATACCTCGAACATGACCCTCAGCCCACCATCGTGCTGGATACTCACTACAACATCCTTGCTGCCAACAGTGCGTACCAACGTCAGTTCGGCGTAGAAGGCCAATCAACCCTTGGCGCGAAGTGCCACCAGGTCTCCCATCACTACGCCGTACCCTGCGATCAGGCCGGCGAGCATTGCCCGATGCGCAAGGCGAGAGAAAGCCGTGTGCCCGAGCGGATGCTGCATATTCACCACACGCCGCGTGGTCCGGAACATGTCGATGTGGAACTACGGCCGATACTCGATGAGCAGGGTGAGGTGGTCGCGTTCGTCGAGCGCCTGACCAGCATCACCGTGGCCTCGGCTCAACCCCAGCAACATGGCCTGGTTGGCCGGGCGCCAGCGTTCAAGCAGGCACTGGCCAGCCTGCAACGTGCGGCACCGTCACAGATTCCGGTACTGCTGCAAGGTGAGTCCGGCACGGGCAAAGAGCTGTTCGCACGTGCGCTGCATCTGAGTGGCCCACGCGCCAACGGCCCGCTGGTGGTCGTTGACTGCACCGGCCTGACCGAATCACTGTTCGAAAGCGAGCTGTTCGGCTATGAAAAGGGCGCCTTTACCGGCGCTCTGCAACGCAAGATCGGTCTGGCGGAAGCCGCACATGGCGGTACCCTGTTTCTCGATGAGATCGGTGAAGTACCACTGGCAATGCAAGTGAAGCTGTTGCGTCTGATCGAGTCAGGCAGCTTCCGCCCGGTGGGCAGCCTGCGTACTGTTCACTCGGACTTCCGCCTGATCTCGGCCACCCACAAACCCCTCAAGGAAATGGTTGCCAACGGCACCTTCCGTGAAGACCTCTACTACCGGATCAGTGCCTTTCCGATCCGCCTGCCGTCATTGCGCGAGCGGGTCGAAGACCTGCCGCTGTTGATCGACAGCCTGTTGCAACGCATGGCCGGCGCCCAGGCACCGCGGGTAGATCCGCAGGCCATGCACTGGCTCAGCCTGCACACCTACCCGGGGAACATTCGCGAGCTGAGAAACATCCTCGAACGCGCTCGCTTGTTTGCCGACGATGGCCTCATCAGGGCAGAGCACTTACCCGACGATGTGAAACCTGACAATGCCACGGCAGGGCAATCGCAGCGACGGAAAAAGGATCACCTTGGCCAACTGGCACAAGCACTCCAAGCCTTTGAAGGTTCGCGCAGTGAATTGGCCCAACAGTTGGGAATGAGTGAGCGAACACTGTATCGGCGCTTGCGCGAGTTGGGGCTGTGAGCCGCGCCGGGCATGCCGGCCCTTAACCCTGTGCGAGAAAATCAATAACACCATTCCTTGATTTTCAGTTGCCGAGACAACAGTTTCTTCACGGTCCCTCGGGCAAGATCTTGGCTGAATCTGCCTAGCTCTTGATGGGGTCCCGCTTTATGTCGTTGTCTTTCACAGGGTCGAACCAGCGCGCAAGAAACGTGCTTATCACTGTACTTGCAGTCGTGCTCGTAATTGTCGGTTCGTACTTTCTATTCAGAACCCCCCGGCTGACCAATCTTGCCCAGAGCAACGCTGCACAACTGGCCCCGCTAAAATCGGCATGGGCCAGTGGTGACGCTATTGTCGTGATTCGCCATGCGGAACGCTGCGACCTGTCCAGTGCGCCGTGCCTGGATGCCCCAGATGGCATCACCAAACGCGGTAAAGACATCGCCGTAAAGTTGGGCAAGCATTATCAAACACTCGGCCTGGACCAGGCTGATATCTTTACCAGCCCCCTGACAAGAACCCGGCAAACCGCGAACTTCATGTTTAACCATGATGTCGAGCCGCAGCAGTGGCTCGCCGCCTGCAAAGGCATCATGCTTAAGACCGCGCTTGAAACTAAACGCCCAGGACACAACCTGATTCTGGTTACACACAGCGATTGCATTCGGGAAATAGAAAAGCACTTGAATGTGCATGCCCCTGAAAAACCACCCTATGCCTCGTCACTGTTCATCGTCCTGGGTCAGGGCGACAAAAAGCCACGGGCGCTGGGTTTCTTTTATTCGCGAGACTTTAATACCGAATGGATGAGCCAGAAGTAATAGCCGTCATCGCTGCACACCTGAAGACGTTTTGGTTTTCCTGACGAAGTAAAAAACGCCCCTTGAACCGGGGCGTTTTTTGATCCTGCTTGTACGCAAACAACTCAGGGTTTGCGGGGGACTCAATTAGTTGTCAAAGCAACCGTTACCCATTGCAGCGTACTGCATGGTGTGTACCTGACCCTGGTGGTCTTCGTAGGTCATTTTCATCTGCACCACACCACACACATCAGGGATACGATCCTGGTGGATCACGTGGGCAATATCAGGGTGGCTACCGTACGTGTATTGCTCTACTGCAGGTGCTTCGGCAGCGAATGCCATTTGAGTGCCGATCATTACACAAGCAGTGGTAACCAGAGCGGTAAACAGTTTCATTTTTACAGTGTCCCAACGATGCAAACGATCTACGTCTTCAGTCGGAATCGGTAAGGCTGAAGGCTCTGCGAAACGTGGCAGGGTCGTTTGCTTACACCCTTTGGAGTCTGCGTTTCGCGGCTTTGTTTGGAAGCTGTGTACAGTCTATTCCGCTGAACTTTTAGATAAATGCCAATGTTGGCAAAGCATTCTTTAGCGAAATGGAACAATCGCTTCGCGACGACCGCCCTCGTATCTACAACCTGCCCCAAAACGGTTTGAACACAGGGTATTTTGCAGAGGTCGCATTACGCCAAAGAGGAAAGCGGCGGCAATGTGCAGCACGCCGCCATGTTGCTTGTCACGGCCAACATCATGGTCAGCAGGCCACCAATGCTTGGTCAGCCCAGAGGGCCAAGAGAACATGCCAGGCACTCGATAATGCTGTTTGCATGATCTTCACTCCAGATCGGAATTACGAAGGAAAGCGGCCAGCAACCTCATTGCTGGCCACTATCGACACCACCAGTTCAATCAGTGCTTGAACATCACATGGCGTACAGCGGTGTAGTCCTCCAGCCCATACATGGACATGTCCTTACCGTAGCCAGAGTGCTTGACCCCACCGTGAGGCATTTCACTGGTCAGCATGAAATGCGTATTCACCCAGGTGCAACCATATTGCAGGCGCGCAGACAGGCGATGGGCACGACCGACATCCGACGTCCAAACCGACGAGGCCAGGCCGTAGTCCGAATCGTTGGCCCAGCCCAGCACCTGCTCTTCATCATCAAACACCGTGACCGAAACCACGGGGCCGAACACCTCGCGACGGACGATTTCATCGTCTTGGCGAGCGCCCGCAAGCACGGTGGGTTGAAAGAAGAAGCCAGGGCCTTCGACACGATGACCACCAGTGACCACCTGAATGTGCGGCAAGGCGCTGGCGCGCTGGACAAAGCCTTCGACGCGCTCCAGGTGTTGCTCGGTAATCAGCGGACCGAGTTCGGTGGCCGGGTCGTCCTGCAGGCCCGGCTGGATGCTGCCCACCGCTTCGCCAAGCTTGGCCACGAACTGCTCGTAGATACCTTTCTGTGCATAAATGCGGCAGGCGGCGGTGCAGTCCTGGCCGGCATTGTAGAAGCCGAATGTACGGATGCCTTCTACGGCGGCGTCGATATCAGCATCATCGAAGATGATGACCGGCGCCTTGCCGCCCAGCTCCATGTGCATGCGTTTCACACTATCGGCAGTGCTACTGATGATCCGCGAGCCCGTGGCGACCGAGCCGGTCAGCGAGACCATACGCACCCTAGGGTGGGTGACCAGCGGCTCGCCAACGCTCGGACCTCGGCCGAACACCATGTTCACCACGCCAGCGGGGAAAATGTCGGCGATGAACTCAGCGAGCTTCAGCGCGGTCAACGGCGTCTGTTCCGAGGGTTTGAGCACCACCGTGTTGCCGGCGGCCAGGGCGGGGCCCAGCTTCCAGGCAGCCATCATCAGTGGGTAGTTCCACGGCGCGATGGAGGCAACCACGCCCACCGGGTCGCGGCGAATCATGGAGGTGTGGCCGGGCAGGTACTCGCCTGCTGCCGAACCGCTCATGCAGCGGCTGGCGCCGGCGAAGAAGCGAAACACGTCGGCGATGGCCGGCAGCTCGTCGTTCAAGGCGGCGGTGAAGGGTTTACCGCAGTTCTGCGACTCCAGGCGGGCAAGTTCCTCGGCATGGGCGTCAATGGCATCGGCGAGCTTGAGCAACAGGGTGGAACGGTCCTTCGGCGAAGTCTGAGACCACAGCGCAAAGGCATCATCGGCGGCGCGCACGGCAGCATCGACCTGGGCCGCGCTAGCCTCAGGGATTTCCACCAGAGCGGTCCCCAAGGACGGGTTGAGCACGGCGATGCTGGGGCCTTCGCCAACAACAAGTTGGCCGTTGATCAGGAGTTTGGTTTGCATGATTCAGTCCTTCGGTAGCCTTAGCCCCTTCTCCCTGAAAGGAGAAGGGGGGCAGCATGAGTAGGGAGGTTTGATAAAGGCGTTGGCTTAACGCACTGGCACGCCAGCAACGTTGGCGGCCTTGGGCAGAGGCTTGGAGAACTTCCAGGCGTCGCCGGCCGGGGCCGTACCTTTGTCATAGGGCTTGGCCAGCAGCATGTAGAGGAAGCCTGCGCCCATCACCACCACCGTGGTCAGAATCATCGAGTAGTTGATGTACCAGGCCGCATCAGGACTGCGCGGCCAGACCATATTGATGATGGCGCCAACACCGTAGATCAGCGCGGCGATGTTCACCAACAGCCCCCAGCCACCGAGGCTGAACTGGCCGCTCGGGCGCCAGCCCTTGCCACGGGCGATCAGTGCAGCGATCACAATCAACTGGAACGCCACATAGATGCCAATGGCGGCAAAGCCGACGATGGTTGCCACGGCATCGGCCATGAACAGGCCAAGGCAGACAATACACGCCGGCATCACGCCGCTCACGACCAGCGCGAACGACGGTACATGGTTAGCGGACAAGCGCTTCAGCAGGTTGCTGCCAACGATCATCTCGTCACGTGCGTAGGAGAACAGCAAACGGCTGGCAGCAGCTTGCAGGCTCAGTACACAAGAGATGAAGGAGACCATTACTACCGCCATCACCAGTTTCGAACCTACCGGGCCGAAGGCATTGGCGAGGATGGTGGCAACCGGGTCAGTATCTTCGCCAGCGATCACTTTCTGCATGTCCGGGACTGCCAGAATCAGCGCCAGGCAGGCGAACATGGCCGCAGCACCACCAATGTAGATGGTCATGCGCATGGCCTTGGGGATGCGCTTGCCGGGGTTGGGGGTTTCTTCCGCCACGTCACCGCAGGCCTCAAAGCCGTAGTACTGGAACAGGCCCGCCAGGGAGGCCGCGAGGAAGGCTGGCAGGTAGGAGCCGTTGACGTTGAGCTCAAAGGTGTTGAACAGCACGCTGATCGGTTGGTGACGCTCGAAGATCAACAGGTAACCGCCCACCAGAATGGCGCCCACCAGTTCGCAGAGGAAGCCGAACATGGCCACCCGGGCGAGCAGCTTGGTGCCCACCAGGTTGAGTGCGGTAGACATCAGGATCAGGCCGAGGGCGATATAAATGTTGGCGTTTGAGCTGGCGTCAAAACCAAGCATGGCAGCCATGTAAGGGCCCGCACCGACGGCGACACCGGCGATGGTGGCGCACAGCGCCCAGGCATAGACCCAACCCACCATCCAGGCCCAGCGCTTGCCGACCAGGCGTCGTGCCCAAGGGTAGACGCCACCAGAGATGGGGAACTGCGACACCACCTCACCGAACACCAGACACACCAGCATCTGGCCGAGGCCAATCAGCAGGTAAGACCAGAACATCGGCGGACCACCTGCCGCGAGGCAGAGGCCGAACAGGGTGTAGACGCCGACCACCGGCGACAGATAGGTGAAGCCCAGGGAGAAGTTTTCCCACAGGCTCATACTACGGTTGAAGTTGGAGCTGTAGCCGAGCGCACGCAGTTGCTCGGCGTCCTGATCGAGAGAAGCGGTTGCACTTGCCGCAGAAGACCCACTCATATTGTTTTCCTCATTTGAATGGCAGTCGTTTGCATGGCGGCGGGTCGCTGCCCGCCGTTGCTCATCGAAGAGCCTTTATTGTTATGGGTGAAGCGTGATGCACACTTATCCAGCCTTGGCCACCTCCTCATCTTGGCCGTCGTCAAACTGCGAGAGCCATTCAACGGCGGCATCGCGGTACCGGGTGAAGCCCTTGTAGTCCACCAGTTCCTGATTCAGGGTCTTGAGCACGCGGTGCATGCGCTTGGCCCAGGCTGGGTTGGTGGCGATGTCTTCCAGGTTCAGCAGGTAAGTGCGAATCGGGAAGACGATGGCGTTGCTGCGCGGCAGGCGGTGCAGAGGTTGCAGTTCAATGCGCAGATAAACCAGCTTGCCGGCGTTCTCGGCGGTGACCGTGGTGCGGTCAGGCGCCCAGTCCGGCAGGCTTTCGGCAGAGACATCGAGCCGAGGATTGACCGTCAGCGACCAGTTCAGGCGGCGTACCGGATGGCCGCAGCGCAGACGCAGAAGGAACTTCAGCGCACGGTCGAGCATGCCGGTTTCTTTCAGCAGCGGCACCGGGCCGTGAAATTCGTGCCAGGCCATGCCGAGGTTGAAACGCAGCGAGTAGTCGGCGCGCTGGGTAGCGATACCGGCGCCCCAGTAGAGGGTGCCGTCACGCTCTTCCTGCAGTACCCAATCGCCCTGAGCCTGGCGGGTGATGTACTCCATTGGCTCATAGGGCAAGGTGGACGGATCACCGAAGGTAAAGGTGTCATCGATGTTCAGCAGCGTGTTGGTCCAGTGCCAGCGAGTGCCGTCCTTTTCCAACGTGAAGTACTCGGGGTAGTCGCTGGCGTAGGACTCCATGATCAGCTCGAGCAGGTCCCACTGCGCTTCCATCATGTGCGGCGCCGACACGTAGTGCATGCCCGGATCTTTCTCCAGCGTGATCGCACGGTCACGGCACTCGCTGATGTAGTGCTCATCGATGTCGAAGACGGCCTTCAGCGCACCGTCGCCCACCGACACGTGAGGCTCCAGGTTCATTGAGTACATGTACTCGTCGTCCGGGAAGGGGAAGGGCGCACGGGCGATGCACTCGGGGCTGTTCGCGTAGGTGTAGTCGTCGCGGTAGGTTTCGTCGGGTCGGAACTGGATGGTCATGGTGGTTCTCCGTTCAGCAGTCGATGACCAGCCGCGAGCACTTGGCACGCGACACGCAGGGCATGATTTTTGTGTTGGCGGCCTTGTCTTCGTCGGACAGCCAGTCGTCGGTGTGGACGATTTCGCCGTCGAGTTCGAGCACGCGGGTTTCGCACTCCCCGCAGGCGCCGCCACGGCACAGGTAAGGAATCGAGTGGCCGGCCGCTTCAGCGGCTTCCAGCAGGCTCTGGTCAGGCGACACTTCGATGGTCGCGCCGCTGCGCGCCAAGGTAACGCTGAAGGCCTCGCCGACACTGCCTTGTTCTAGAAAGCGCTCGTAGTGAATGTGGCTATCGGTCCAGCCTTGGGCATGGGCACTGTCGATGGCATCCTGGATCATGGATTCAGGGCCGCACACATACAGGTGGCTGCCCAGCGGGCGAGCGGCGACGACAACCGAGATATCCAGGCGCTGGCCGATATCGTTGCGATACAGGCGTACGGCATCGCCATACTCGCGCACCAGCTCTTCGCCCAAGCGTGCGTGCTCGGCACCGCGTACGGCCAAATGCACCTCGAACGGCGTGCCACGCAGACGCAGTTCGGCCAGTTGCGAACAGACCGGGGTAATGCCGACACCACCGGCGATGAACAGGTGCAGACGAGCATGCTTGCTCAGCGGGAACAGGTTCACCGGGCGCAGGATTTCCAGCACATCACCTTCGTTCACGGCTTCGTGCATCCGCAGTGAACCGCCACGCCCCTCGTCAACACGGCGCACGGCGATCTGGTAGGCACTGGAGTCGTACGGCGAACTCATCAGCGAGTAGGCATTGCGGTAGGTGCCGTTTTCGTGAGGGATCAACACCACCACGTTGCTGCCGCCCGAGAAGGGCGGCAGGTGCGCGCCATCGGTGGCCACCAGGGTAAACCGCTTGATTTCCGGTGTGACAGCTTCGATGCGGGCAACCCGCACATTCAGGGTTCCGTTGCTCAAGCTCATGTGTCGAGCTCCTCTGCTTCTGGCAATTCGCCGGGGACTTCGGCGTCGGCCTTCACGGCCTGGAAGGCGGCGAGACGGCGGGAATAATGGTCACGCACCACCAACATTGCGTTGCAGCCAGGGCACTGGAACACGCGCTGGGTGACGTTCTCGGTGTAGCTGTCGCAGTGCACGCACCAGATACGACGGACGAACGACCCGGCATGCTCGCGGAGCACCTCGTCACTGTTCATGTCGTAGCGGGTGGCCACCTGCATGGCGGTACCGATGAAGCTCTCCGAGCCCGAAAGGTAGAGCCGGGTGCCCATGCGGGCATTGCCCAGGATGCGCTCCAGATCCGCCACCAACTCATGATTGCTGGGGTACACACGCAGCTCGGCGACCTGCCGCTGCTGCAGTTCGGCGAGGTAGTCCAGGCCGGAGAAGGATTCCTGTGAATAGAGCAGAGTGGTCTGCATGCCTTGCTCGGACATCTCGTCCAGCAGACGCAGCATGGCGCGGCCACCGCTACCCTGGCCTGCGACGAGGTGGCGGATTCCACCCGGCAGGGGGCGCAGTTGGTCATAGACCGGCCGACTCTTGATACCTGTGATCAGCATTGTTGTTTTACCTCCAGGACCGCCAATGCCCGATAGGGCATTCAGCATCGATGCAATGACCCATCAGCTGGATGGGTTGCAGGCTGCTGTTGCACATGCTGTGCCAATTTTTAAGTCACTGAAATTTATGGATTTTTATTATTCGCAGGCATGAACGTAGGCAAAAATAGCGTGTGCCGTAGGCATTCTTGCAGCGGTATGGGAGGCGGCGGAGGGGGAAATTGCAGCAGACGGCACATCCCTGTGCCGGGAAAATCAATCGCGTTGCAGCTTGCGAATCAGGGTACCGATATCAATGCCCAGTTGCTGGGCTGCCTTGCGTTTGCTGCCTTGGCTCTGGACTGCCTGGAGAATGAGCTGGCGCTCATAGCGCTGAACCTGCGCCTTGAGGCTTTCGCCCAGTTCGTCGTCGGCTGGCAGCTCTGTATCCGTCTCCTGGCGTGGAGTCGTTGGCCTGATGGAAATCGGTGCGATAAGCCCCAGCAGTTCCGGTGGCAGATGCTGTTCACTGGCCTCGTCATCAGCCAGCACAGCCAAGCGCTCAAAAATGTTCACCAGCTCGCGGATGTTGCCCGGATAGTCATAGCTCAGGAGCCGTTGACGGCAACCGCCGGATAACCGCAGCGTGGGCTGGCGGTCACGGTTGATGCGCATCAGCAGGATGTCCATGAGCACTGGCAGGTCTTCCAGGTGCTGGCGTAGCGGCGGGATCTCTACCGGCAGCACAGCAAGGCGGTAGTACAGGTCGGCACGGAACTCGCCGGACTCGACCAGCCGCCGCAAGTCCTTGTTGGTGGCGGCGATCACCTGGACTTGTACCGTCTTGCTCAATGGCGAGCCGACCGACTGAATACTGCCGTCTTCAAGGAACTTGAGCAGCTTGGCCTGGACATGCAGAGGGATTTCGCCAATCTCATCAAGGAACAGGGTGCCCCCTGAGGCGCTTTCGATGTAGCCGCGCTTGCCACTCTGCAGGGCACCCGTGAAAGCACCGCGCTCGTAGCCGAACATCTCCGACTCAAACAGGCTTTCCGGAATGCTGCCGCAGTTGACGTGAATGAAGGGCCGGTCGCCCCACCCCGCAGCGCGGTGGATATGCCGGGCAATGGCGGTCTTGCCAACACCGGGCTCCCCCAGCAGGAGCAAACGAGCGCGGCGGCGAAATGCACGTACGCCAGTGTCGGCGATGCTGGAGAGCAGCGGCGAGAGGTGCAAGGCGTTGTCCTGTGGATCGCCAAGGCCATTATTTTCCGCAGGGGCGAACGCCTGCTGCGACGTGCGACGAGGGCTCTCACGGCCTTCAAAATCGCGCTGCACCAATAGCGTATAGGGCTTTTCGTAAGCGCCGGTGGGAACCGCCTGAGTGCTGGTGAGGAACATGCGCCCATCGCGGGAGCGGGTCAAAGCGCTGTTACCACCACGTCCAACAGCTTGCTGGAAATCATCGAAGCTCACGGCCGAGCGCTGGAAGAACTCGGCATTGGGCAAGCCGATCGCGTCTTCTCGAGACAGGCGATTCACCCGCTCCGCGGCAAGATTGAGAAAGCGCACACGGGACTCACCATCGCACAGGATGATTGCCTCACTGAAGCTGTCCAACAGGGCGTGCAGCGCAGGGGTTTCCAACAGTGCGGAAAGCACTTCGCTGCTGACATTGACCGAAGATCGCATGCCCATCTTCAGGGGCGGCAAGAGACTTTTCTCGATCATGGATGCAGCTCGCCGTTGTGCTGGATAGTGCGCTCCGCCGCGCGCAGCACTGCCACCTTCCAGGCCACGCCTTCTTGCATGAGGATGCGCGAGCAGTGGACATTGAACAGTTGCAGGTGACCACTGAGATTGATCAAGTGCAGACTGTGCCAGGTGCGTTCAGGCAGCGACCGGTCGAGCAGGGCGTGGGCGATGCTCGCACCTTGGGTGATGCCGAAGGCCTGCTCAAAGGCGGCGTTACGCCACCGCGGTTGCAGCTCTTCGTCGATCACCAGCACAGCGTCCGGTACCGCGTCGAAGACCCGGCGCAAGGCATCGATACGCTGCTCAGCATCGTGCTGCATACGCAGCTCCTGGCTGACGTCACGGATGCTGCCCCACATACGCAACAGGCGACCGTCGTGGATGGCGGCACGGACATCGTTCTCCACATAGGCAGGGGAACCATCGTGGCGGCGGTCCACCGAAAGCGCGCCGTCGACACAAAAATCGGTTTCCACCAGGCGCCTTACGAACTCTTCGTTGGCCGGGCTGCGCGGCCAGTAAAGCCGCACCGGCTGCTGATTAAAGTCGACGTCCGCCGGCATCTCGTAAACATCCGCCATGGCACGGTTACACATGCGCCAGTAAGAGCGGTTTTCGAACACCTGACGGACGACTTCATCGGGTGTCTGGGTAATGTCCACCGCTTCAGCGAACTCGATGCACCAGTACGCCACCTTGGCGCTGTAGAGCATCTGGGTCATGACTTCGTTGGCGTTCTGCAGTTCACTCAAGCGGTGACTCAACGAGCCCAGCGGTATAAACACGAGGTGAATACTGGGAGCGTCGGCGTCACGCCATTCGAGGAAGCCGCTGGCTAGCACGGGAAACAGGCTTGTGCTGTGACGGATGAACGTAAGCGCCAGGCTGCTCAGCTTTTCATCTGCCGGCGGGCAGGAAAACAGTTTACGCAGAAGGTGCGTGGATTCAGCAGTGAAGATGCTTTCGATGCTGCAGTTCTGCATCTCTACCGGTGAGTAACCGAGTTGGTCACTCAACGACGAAGAGACGTTGGTCATGCGTCCACTTTTACAGACCGTGCAGCTAAGTAGGGCACCCCGATCAGCGAGGGTTTGAATAAGCGACATGTGTGCGTCCGAACAGTGGAAATGGGCTCGGGGCTAGATGCGCACAATGCATGCCAACCTCAAGCAGCAGAAAGACCAAGGCTCTCAGCGAGAAAACGCCCCCCGCTGCTGCATTTTCGCAGCACCTGACCTCAAAAATGCAAACCCTCCCTGGCAGGCGTGCTGAGGGAATTTGATTTCCGAACGCACACAAAAAAGGCCAATTCAGAGAATTGGCCTTTTACGTCACTATTCACGAGATTAGCAGATCATCTGCTTTGTACTCACGGGCAACCGGCAGACGTTGAGGAGGGGAGTTTCATCACCACAAGCGTTTGCAGCCATGAGAGTATTTGTTCTTCCCAAAAACGCCACACAGGAGAGTGTATGACGGATAACACTTACAGCTTCAGCTTGGGTGCTGACGCCGAGGCCATGGCGGTAGTGCGCCAAGGCCTGGAACACTTCAATGTGGGGCAGATTGGCCCCTATACCTATGCGGATTTCCAGCTCTATGCCCGCGATAGCAGCGGCCAGGTCGTTGGCGGTCTATTCGGCCACAGTGGGATGGGCTGGCTCTACATTGACTATTTTTGGTTGAACGACACCCTGCGCAGCCACGGCCTGGGCCGCAACTTGTTGAAGCGGGCAGAAGAAGAAGCACGACGCCGGGGCTGCCAGGGCGTTTTTCTTTATACCTACAGCTTCCAAGCACCCGACTTCTATCAGAAGCAGGGCTACCAGGTGATGGGCGTGCTGGAAGACTGCCCACCTGGACACCAGCGTTACTACCTGAAGAAGCAACTGAAGGACTGAGGAAACGCTGAAGAAGACGAGCCAGATCCGGTGAGATGCGCTGATCCAGTCGCACTCGTTTTCCAATGAAGCGGATGACTGTGTGAGTAAAAAAGCCCGCTTGCGCGGGCTTTTTCAGCTAACCGACCTAGCTCCAAAGAGTGAGCTTGGCCGGTCATTTTTTGTGGGACCATACACCGGTTCTGAGAGCCTACAGCTAATCAGAAGTCCAGGTTGGACACTGCCAGTGCGTTGCTCTCGATGAACTCACGACGCGGCTCGACCGCATCGCCCATCAAGGTGTTGAAGATCTGATCGGCAGCGATCGCGTCTTCGATGGTCACCCTGAGCATGCGACGCACGCTTGGGTCCATGGTGGTTTCCCACAGTTGGTCCGGGTTCATCTCGCCCAGCCCTTTGTAGCGCTGGATGGTGTGGCGCTTGGTGCTTTCAGTCATCAGCCAGTCAAGGGCTTCCTTGAACTCGGTAACGGCCTTCTTGCGCTCGCCACGTTGAACATAGGCGCCGTCGTCCAGCAGAGTGACCAACTGCGAACCCAGAGCAGTAACGGTTCGGTAGTCGTTACTGCCAAAGAAGTCACGGTTGAAGGTCACGTAGCTGGCCAAGCCGTGAGAGGTGATTTCCACTTCTGGCAGCCAGACATTACGCTCGCGGTCTTCACGCAGGCTGGCCTTGTAGACCAGGCCGGACTTCTCGCTGGTGCGCAGGCGCTCGTCGAACTTGGCCAGCCAGGCTTGCATCCCGGCATGGTCAGACAATTGTTCAAGCGATACCGCCGGCAGGTAGATGAAGTGCTCGGTCAGCTCCTGTGGGTACAGGCGCGACAGACGCTTGAGGGTCTTCATCACGGTGCGGAACTCGTTGACCAGACGCTCCAGCGCCTCACCGGAAATCCCCGGGGCCGAGTCGTTCAGGTGCAGGCTTGCGTCCTCGAGGGCCGACTGGGTCATGTACTCTTCCATGGCCTCGTCGTCCTTGATGTACTGCTCCTGCTTGCCTTTCTTCACTTTGTACAGCGGTGGCTGGGCAATGTAGATATAGCCGCGCTCAACCAGCTCCGGCAACTGACGGAAGAAGAAGGTCAGCAGCAGGGTACGAATGTGCGAACCGTCAACGTCAGCATCGGTCATGATGATGATGTTGTGATAACGCAGTTTTTCGATGTTGTACTCGTCGCGCCCGATACCACAACCCAAGGCAGTGATCAGCGTGCCGACTTCCTGGGAAGAGATCATCTTGTCGAAACGTGCTTTCTCGACGTTGAGGATCTTACCTTTGAGCGGCAGGATTGCCTGGGTCTTGCGGTTACGGCCTTGCTTGGCCGAACCACCTGCGGAGTCACCCTCCACCAGGTACAGTTCGGAAAGGGCAGGGTCCTTCTCCTGGCAGTCAGCCAGTTTGCCCGGCAGGCCGGCGATATCCAGCGCACCTTTGCGGCGGGTCATTTCCCGAGCCTTGCGCGCGGCTTCACGAGCACGCGCCGCGTCGATCATCTTGCCAACAACGGCCTTGGCTTCGTTCGGGTTCTCCAGCAGGAAGTCGGAGAAGTACTTGCCCATCTCCTGCTCCACTGCCGTCTTCACTTCAGAAGAAACCAGTTTGTCTTTGGTCTGGGAACTGAACTTCGGATCTGGAACCTTGACCGAGATGATCGCGGTCAGACCTTCACGGGCGTCGTCGCCAGTGGTCGAGACCTTGTTCTTCTTGGCCAGACCTTCCTGCTCGATGTAGTTGTTCAGGTTACGGGTCAGCGCCGAGCGGAAACCAACCAGGTGAGTACCGCCATCACGCTGTGGAATGTTGTTGGTAAAGCACAACAGGTTCTCGTTGAAGCTGTCGTTCCACTGCAGGGCAATCTCGACACCCACACCGTCTTCACGCTGGACATTGAAGTGGAACACCTGGTTGACCGGCGTCTTGTTGGTGTTCAGGTACTCAACGAATGCGCGCAGACCACCTTCGTACTTGAAGTGTTCGTCCTTACCGGAGCGCTCATCCTTCAGCAGGATGCCGACGCCCGAGTTGAGGAACGACAGTTCGCGAATACGCTTGGCCAGGATGTCCCAGCTGAAGTGGATATTCTTGAAGGTCTCAGCCGATGGCTTGAAGTGAATCTGGGTACCAGTCGTTTCACTTTCACCAACGATTTTCATCGGTGCCTGTGGAACACCGTGAACGTAGATCTGTTCCCAGATCTTGCCGCTGCGGCGAACGGTCAATACCAGTTGCTCAGAAAGGGCGTTTACTACAGAAACACCCACACCGTGCAGACCACCGGAGACTTTATAGGAGTTGTCGTCGAATTTACCGCCAGCGTGCAGAACGGTCATGATGACCTCTGCTGCGGAGACGCCTTCTTCTTTATGCACATCGACCGGGATACCACGGCCGTTGTCGCGGACGGTGATGGACTCGTCCGGGTGAATGATTACGGTGATGTCGTCACAGTGGCCAGCGAGGGCTTCGTCGATCGAGTTATCGACCACCTCGAACACCATGTGGTGCAGGCCGCTACCATCATCGGTGTCGCCAATGTACATACCGGGACGCTTGCGCACGGCATCCAGCCCTTTCAGCACTTTAATGCTGGAGGAGTCGTACGTTTGATTTTCGCTCATGCCTTCACTCCCGATGGTCGTGGGTCTGGGTGATACGGCCCTGTTCCACGTGGAACAAGGCAACTGGCGTTTCCGTCTGCCAGCCTTCCCTCAATAATTCGTGATCTACACAGGTGATAAATACCTGGCAGCGTAATTCTTCCAACAAACGACAAAGCGCGTGGCGGTGCTGCTCATCCAACTCGGACGGCAAGTCATCCACCAGATAAATACACTGACCTCGCCGAGCCTGGCTGACCAGATGGCCTTGGGCGATACGTAATGCGCACACCACTAGCTTTTGCTGGCCCCGGGAGAGAATCTCCGCGGCGTTATGCCCGCCTAGCCTCAAGCGCAGATCCGCACGTTGCGGCCCGGCCTGGGTGTGGCCCATTTGCTGATCCCGCTGCAGGGAGCTGGCGAGAACTTCACTAAGCTCCCGATCCTTGTCCCAACCGCGGTAATAGCTGAGGGTCAATCCTTCAAGCTCGACCAACTCACTCAAGGTTTGCTCGAAAACCGGCTTCAAGGCTTTGATGTAAGTACGGCGGTATTCATCCAATTCCGCACTGGCCAGGCACAATTCCCGGTCCCATGCCGCTTGCGAAACCGGATCAAGTGTACCATGCCGCAACCATGAGTTCCGCTGCCGCAGGGCCTTCTGCAGTCGCTGCCAGGTTCCCATGAAGCGAGGTTCCACGTGGAACACCCCCCAATCGAGAAACTGCCGGCGGATTTTCGGAGCGCCCTCAAGGAGGCGAAAGCTGTCCGGATTGATCAATTGCAACGGCAGAATTTCAGCCAATTGAGCCGTGCTACGGGCATTCTGCCCGTCGATACGAATAGTGAACTCCCCTTGGCGATCCCGGGAAATACCCAGGTTACTTGAACCACCCTCGGCCAATTCAACCTGACCGAACACGGTACAGGCCAACTGTTCATACTGAATAACCGGGTTCAAACGTGTGCTGCGGAAGGAGCGGGCAAGACCCAACAAATGGATCGCTTCAAGAACGCTGGTTTTTCCGCTGCCGTTGGCGCCATGCAGAATGTTGATGCGGGGGGAGGGGGAGAATGTCACCGGGTGCAGGTTACGCACCGCGGTGACAGAAACGCGACTGAGGGACATCTAGACTATGCGAGACAAGGTTACAGACGCATCGGCATGACGACGTATGCGGAATCGTCATTGCCTGCTTCCTGCAGCAGGGCACTGCTGTTGGAGTCAGACAGAATCAGACGAACCTGCTCGGTGGTCATGACACCCAGTACGTCCAACAGGTAGCTGACGTTGAAACCGATTTCCAACGAGCTGCCGTTGTAGTCGACGCTGATTTCCTCTTCCGCTTCTTCCTGCTCCGGGTTGTTCGCCTGAATCTTCAGCTGGGCATTGGCCAGTTGCAGACGAATACCACGGTACTTTTCGTTGGACAGAATTGCGGTACGGCTGAATGCCTCACGCAGTGCCTGACGGTCGCCCACTACCAGCTTGTCGCCGCCCTTGGGCAGCACGCGCTCATAGTCCGGGAACTTGCCATCGACCAGCTTCGAGGTGAACGTGAACTCGCCAGTGGTTGCACGGATATGGTGTTGGCCAAGCACAATGCTGACAGTGCCCTCAGGCTCGGTCAGCAGACGCGCCAGCTCAAGAATACCCTTGCGTGGCACGATCACCTGATGACGATCTGCTTGATCAATGTTTGCGCTCATCGAACACATTGCCAGGCGATGGCCATCGGTAGCAACGGCTCGCAGTGTGCCTGTGGATACTTCCAGCAGCATACCGTTGAGGTAGTAACGAACATCCTGTTGCGCCATGGCAAAGCTGGTGCGCTCGATCAATCGGCGCAGCTTGCTTTGCTCCAGGGTGCAGGTCAGCGAACCAGGGCCTTCCTCGACTGTCGGGAAATCGTTGGCAGGCAGGGTCGACAGGGTGAAGCGGCTGCGACCCGCCTTGACCAGCAGCTTTTGCTCATCGACCTTGATGTCGATCAGCGCATCGCTCGGCAGGCTTTTGCAGATGTCCATCAGCTTGCGCGCAGGTACCGTGATCTCGCCTGGTTCGGCAGGCTCTTCCAATTGCACACGGCCAACCAGTTCCACTTCCAGGTCGGTACCGGTAAGCGACAGTTGTTGGCCTTGGACAACCAGCAGCACGTTGGACAATACCGGCAAGGTCTGACGGCGCTCGACGACGCCTGCGACCAGTTGCAGGGGTTTCAACAGGGCTTCGCGTTGAATGGTGAAATGCATGGTCTAGTCCCTTGCCTTTAATAAGCTGCGCTGACAGTCATCACGTTGTCAGCGTCCGCAGCAGGTTCTTGTAGTCCTCGCGGATATCCGCGTCGGATTCCTTGAGTTCGTTAATCTTGCGGCACGCGTGCAACACTGTGGTGTGGTCACGACCGCCAAATACGTCGCCAATTTCAGGCAAGCTGTGGTTGGTCAGTTCCTTGGACAACGCCATCGCCACTTGTCGTGGTCGCGCGACCGAGCGGGAACGCCGCTTGGACAACAGATCGGAGATCTTGATCTTGTAGTACTCGGCAACGGTGCGCTGGATGTTATCCACACTCACCAGTTTGTCCTGCAGCGCCAGAAGATCCTTGAGCGACTCCCGAATCAGTTCAATGGTGATGTCACGGCCCATGAAGTGCGAATGGGCAATAACCCGCTTGAGCGCACCTTCAAGTTCACGGACGTTGGAACGAATCCGCTGAGCGATAAAGAACGCCGCATCGTGCGGGAGATCGACCTTGGCCTGATCGGCCTTCTTCATCAGGATCGCCACCCGCGTCTCCAGCTCCGGTGGCTCGACGGCAACCGTCAATCCCCAACCGAAACGAGACTTCAGGCGTTCTTCCAGGCCTTCGATTTCCTTCGGGTAACGGTCACTGGTGAGAATGACCTGCTGACCGCCCTCAAGCAAGGCGTTGAAGGTGTGGAAAAACTCTTCCTGCGAACGCTCTTTACGGGCAAAGAACTGAATGTCATCGATCAGCAGCGCATCGACCGAACGGTAGAAACGCTTGAATTCGTTGATGGCATTGAGCTGCAGCGCCTTCACCATATCCGCAACAAAACGCTCGGAATGCAGGTAGACAACCTTGGCATTCGGATTTTTCTTGAGCAGGTGGTTACCCACAGCATGCATCAAGTGCGTTTTACCCAGGCCAACGCCCCCATAAAGGAAGAGGGGGTTATAGCCATGTTTCGGGTTGTCGGCCACTTGCCAGGCAGCCGCACGGGCCAACTGGTTGGATTTACCTTCGACAAAGTTCTCGAAGGTAAAGGTACGGTTCAGGTAGCTGGTGTGTTTCAACGCACCTTCAACCTGCACGGTTCGTTGTTCGGCCCGGCCGCCAGAAGCAGGGGGGGCGTTGTTTTCCCCCATGGCATCGAAGCTATCGCGTGAAGGCGCATCCTCGATTTGAGCCACAACTGGCGCAGCGATCGGTTCAACGACCGGCGGGGCGACTTGAGCGGCTTGCGCCTGGGAAGCGGCAACAGCGGCCGCCAGCGGCGCATTGGGCGCAGCGCGAGGCGCAGAGCTGCGTCTGCTGCCTATTAATAAGGAAAGCGCTGGCGCAATGCCGTTGCCCTGTTCGCCTAGCAGTTCGAGCAGACGCCCAAGGTACTTCTCATTGACCCAATCGAGAACGAAACGGTTGGGCGCATACACGCGCAACTCGTCGCCTTCGGCTTCGACCTGTAGCGGACGGATCCAGGTGTTGAATTGCTGGGCAGGCAGTTCATCGCGCAGAAGCTCTACGCACTGCTGCCAAAGTTCCACTGACACGGATATCCCCTGAGTTTGAAAGCCGGTGAGGCAAAAACAAGCAGCCATTGTACCCGACCGGCCGCGCAGTTATCCACATGCCGATGCGATGAGCGTGGTGATAGATCAGCGACTTAGTGAACAAAATGATGCCGGAGGGGTGTGAATAAGCCCTGTGGATAACCGCGCCTGAGGTCTTTGCACAAGTCCGGGTCGAAATCTGTTGATAACTCGCGTGTTGATAACTCGCTTTTTTATCCACAGATTTTCCGAGCGTTCGGCACAGCCAGAGCACCGCTTCCCGACAAGGTTTAAATTCTCTGTACGCCATGAAAATAAAGGCCTGTAGAACCTTATCCACAGAATTCTTCTACATAAGCTTTATAAGATTTACAGAAAAGCTTTAAATAATTCCTCTCTCTTTTTTTATGTTTAGGTCTGAACGCTGTACCTCGACACGTTCACACCCAACCCCCACCCACGTGACCACCTATAAGGAAAAGCTGGTTGGAAATTGACCTATGGCCTTGCTTTCTCTAGAATCGCCGATCTCTTAAAACGGGGGCCATTCCGGCCCGTAGTCGACGAACCAGGTAACACGCCATGAAACGTACTTTCCAACCAAGCACCATCAAGCGCGCTCGCACTCACGGTTTCCGTGCCCGTATGGCCACCAAGAACGGTCGTGCCGTTCTGTCGCGTCGTCGTGCCAAAGGCCGTAAGCGTCTGGCCGTTTGATCATTCGGCACAGGTGGTGAGTCAGGACTTCAGTCGGGAAAAGCGTCTGCTGACCCCCCGACATTTCAAAGCGGTCTTCGACTCCCCAACCGGCAAGGTTCCAGGCAAGAATCTTTTGCTCCTTGCCCGCGAGAACGGTCTGGATCATCCCCGCTTGGGGCTTGTGATCGGGAAAAAGAGCGTCAAGCTCTCCGTTCAGCGAAATCGACTCAAGCGATTGATGCGCGACTCATTCCGCCTTCACCAAGATCTATTGGCAGGTTGGGATATCGTTATCGTTGCGCGCAAAGGCCTGGGCGAGATCGAAAACCCAGAATTGCACCAACATTTTGGCAAGCTCTGGAAGCGTCTTGCGCGTAATCGGCCCGCTCCAGCGCCAACCGAATCCGTAGGGGTAGACAGTCCAGATGCGTAAACTGGCACTCGTTCCGATCCAGTTTTACCGTTACGCCATTAGTCCTCTGATGGCCAATCACTGTCGTTTCTACCCCTCCTGCTCCTGCTACGCACTCGAAGCCATTGAGTCTCATGGTCTTCTGCGTGGCAGTTGGCTGACCGTTCGTCGACTGGGGCGTTGCCATCCGTGGAACCCTGGTGGATACGACCCGGTTCCGCCCGCTTCTTCTTCCCGTACTTCTTCGATAGCCGAGTAATCATGGATATTAAACGCACGATCCTGATCGTCGCCCTGGCAATCGTGTCTTATGTCATGGTTCTTAAGTGGAACCAGGACTACGGACAGGCAGCCTTGCCGACCCAGAACGCCGCCACCGCGCCGGCGTTGCCGGACACCGCGCGGGCCGCAAGCAATTCCGCCAGTGCCGATGTTCCGAGCGCCAACCCCGAGTCGAATTCGACCGAACTGGCCCCGGTTGCCATCAGCAAAGACCTGATTCGGGTCAAGACCGATGTTCTTGATCTGGCTATCGATCCCAATGGTGGTGATATCGCGCAGCTGATGCTGCCGAAATACCCGCGCCGTCAGGACCATCCCGATATTCCGTTCCAGCTGTTCGACAACGGCGGCGAGCGTGTTTACCTGGCGCAGAGCGGCCTGACCGGTACCAACGGCCCGGATGCTCGTCCATCTGGTCGCCCGCTGTACGCTACCGAACAGAAAAGTTATCAACTGGCCGATGGTCAGGATCAACTGGTCGTCGACCTGAAGTTCAGCGACAACGGCGTCAACTACATCAAGCGCTTTACACTCAAGCGCGGTGAGTACGACCTGACGGTCAGCTACCTGATCGACAACCAGAGCGGTCAGGCCTGGAGCGGCAACCTGTTTGCCCAGCTCAAGCGCGATGCCAGCTCGGATCCGTCCTCGAGCACTGCCACCGGTACTGCCACTTACCTGGGCGCAGCCCTGTGGACAAGTGCAGAGCCGTACAAAAAAGTGTCGATGAAAGACATCGACAAGGGCAATCTGAAAGAAAATGTGTCTGGTGGTTGGGTAGCCTGGCTGCAGCACTACTTCGTGACGGCCTGGATTCCGAACAAGTCTGACAACAACATCGTTCAGACGCGCAAGGACAGCCAAGGCAACTACATCATCGGTTTCACTGGCCCGACACTGGAAGTCGCTGCAGGTGGTAAAGCCGAAACCAGCACCATGCTGTATGCCGGTCCGAAAATTCAGTCCAAGCTCAAGGAGTTGTCCCCAGGCCTGGAACTGACCGTCGACTACGGCATTCTCTGGTTCATTGCCCAGCCAATTTTCTGGCTGCTGCAACATATCCACAGCCTCCTGGGTAACTGGGGCTGGTCGATCATTGTCCTGACCATGCTGATCAAGGCACTGTTCTTCCCGCTGTCGGCTGCCAGCTATCGTTCGATGGCGCGCATGCGTGCCGTGGCACCCAAGCTTGCTTCGCTGAAAGAACAATTTGGCGATGACCGGCAGAAAATGTCGCAGGCCATGATGGAGCTGTACAAGAAAGAGAAGATCAACCCACTGGGCGGCTGCCTGCCGATCCTGGTGCAGATGCCAGTCTTCCTTTCGCTGTACTGGGTGTTGCTGGAAAGCGTGGAAATGCGCCAGGCACCTTGGATGTTCTGGATTACCGACCTGTCGATCAAGGATCCGTTCTTCATCCTGCCGATCATCATGGGCGCGACCATGTTCATTCAGCAGCGTCTGAACCCAACACCTCCGGATCCGATGCAGGCTAAGGTGATGAAGCTGATGCCAATCATCTTCACCTTCTTCTTCCTGTGGTTCCCTGCAGGTCTGGTGCTGTACTGGGTTGTGAACAACGTGTTGTCCATCACTCAGCAGTGGTACATCACCCGTAGCATCGAAGCGGCTAGCAAGAAAGCTGCTGCATAACGGGTTAGCCAGCTAACCTGTGGATAAACGCCCCCTCGTGGGGCGTTTTGCTATCTGTCGTTTTTGTCGTGAGGCCGTCGATCATGAATACTCCGCGTGAAACCATCGCTGCCATCGCCACCGCCCAAGGGCGCGGAGGGGTAGGGATTGTGCGTATCTCCGGCCCCTTGGCGAGCCAAGCCGGGTTGTTGATCGCTGGCCGGACACTAACCCCACGCTACGCGCATTACGGGCCGTTTCGCGGCGACGATGGCCAGGTCATCGACGAAGGGCTGGCGTTGTACTTCCCTGGACCGAATTCGTTTACCGGTGAAGACGTACTCGAACTCCAGGGGCACGGTGGCCCGGTGGTGCTGGATATGCTCTTGCAGCGTTGCCTGCAGTTGGGCTGCCGACTTGCTCGCCCTGGTGAATTCAGCGAGCGTGCTTTTCTCAACGACAAGCTTGACCTGGCGCAGGCTGAAGCAATTGCCGATCTAATCGAGGCCAGTTCTGCACAAGCGGCACGTAACGCCTTGCGTTCGTTGCAGGGTGAGTTTTCCCGACGTGTGGATAAACTCACCGAGAGGTTGATCAACCTGCGCATCTACGTGGAAGCAGCCATCGACTTCCCTGAAGAGGAAATCGACTTCCTTGCCGATGGCCATGTCTTGAGCATGCTTGATCAGGTACGTGCGGAATTATCCACAGTACTGCGCGAAGCCGGGCAGGGGGCCTTGCTGCGCGATGGCATGAACGTGGTTATTGCCGGGCGCCCCAACGCGGGCAAATCCAGCCTGTTGAACGTGCTCGCCGGTCGCGAGGCAGCCATCGTCACTGATATTGCCGGTACTACCCGGGACATTCTTCGTGAACATATCCACATCGATGGCATGCCGCTGCATGTCATCGATACCGCCGGTTTGCGTGACACCGACGACCATGTGGAAAAGATTGGTGTAGAACGCGCACTGAAAGCCATTGGCGAGGCCGACCGGGTATTGCTGGTGGTGGATAGCACCGCACCTGAAGCCAGCGATCCATTTGCGCTCTGGCCAGAGTTCCTTGATCTGCGCCCGGATCCAGCCAAGGTCACCCTGATTCGCAACAAGGCGGACCTCAGTGGTGAGCCGATCACCATGACGCACAGCGATGATGGCCATGTCACCATTACCTTGAGTGCCAAGGATACGGACATGGGGCTTGATCTACTGCGCGAACACCTCAAGGCCTGCATGGGTTATGAACAGACCGCCGAGAGCAGCTTCAGCGCTCGCAGGCGCCATCTGGAAGCGCTCCGCCAGGCCAGCGACAACCTTGAACACGGTCGTGCACAGTTGACCCTGGCTGGCGCTGGTGAGCTTTTGGCTGAAGACCTGCGTCAGGCACAACAAGCACTTGGTGAAATCACCGGTGCATTCAGCTCTGACGACTTGTTGGGCCGAATCTTCTCCAGCTTCTGCATCGGCAAGTAAGCACCTTATCCACAGTCGGCTCAGTTTCGAGCCGACTGCTGCGCGTCATCTCCCGCCTTTCTCTCCCGACACGAATGCCTTCACAGGTCACGCCTGAGGATTTTTCCTGCCCGTGTGCTGGCTACCTGTGAATTAAGCCCTGTGGAAAACTCACCTTCAGCTCCGTTGATAACTGGCCTTCAAGGTTGGAGATAACCTGCGCTGTGGGTAACTAGCCATTTGATCCACAGGCTTAAAGCGCTTATCCAGAACGCTCAGACCCACTAGATCACAGGCTTATAAATCGCTGTACATGACGTAGATAAAGGCCTGCAGCACTTTATCCACAGAAAGGTGGCTGCATAAGAATAAACATAAAAACAAAGCTTTAATAAATTTCTCTCTTTAATTTCTATTGCCTGCCACTCATCCACAGGCTGGTTAAATTTTGTGCAAAAGGTTCCTTTAGAGGGGGGGAAGTCCCTATACTTGTCGGCTATCCCTTATTTATTCGCGAAACAGGCACGAGGTGCGTGGTGGATTTCCCTTCCCGTTTTGAAGTGATCGTCATCGGCGGCGGCCATGCCGGTACCGAGGCTGCGCTTGCGTCAGCACGCATGGGTGTGAAAACCCTGCTGTTGACCCACAACGTGGAAACCCTCGGTCATATGAGTTGCAACCCGGCCATCGGTGGTATTGGCAAAAGCCACCTGGTCAAGGAAATCGATGCACTCGGTGGCGCAATGGCGCTGGCAACCGACAAGAGTGGTATCCAGTTCCGCGTTCTGAACAACCGCAAAGGTCCGGCAGTACGTGCCACCCGTGCACAGGCAGACCGTGCGATCTACAAGTCGGTAGTGCGCGAGATCCTTGAGAACCAACCCAACCTGTGGATATTCCAGCAGTCGTGCGACGACCTGATCGTCGAGCAGGACCAGGTGCGTGGTGTGGTCACTCAAATGGGCCTGCGTTTCTTCGCCGATGCAGTGGTACTGACCACCGGTACTTTCCTTGGTGGACTTATCCACATCGGTTTGCAGAACTACTCCGGTGGTCGTGCCGGTGATCCACCGTCGATTGCCCTGGCACATCGCCTGCGTGAATTGCCATTACGGGTTGGTCGTCTGAAAACCGGCACTCCGCCGCGTATCGATGGCCGCTCTGTGGATTTCTCGGTGATGACCGAACAAGCGGGTGACGCGCCTACCCCGGTGATGTCGTTCATGGGGTCGCAGCAGATGCACCCGCGCCAGGTCAGTTGCTGGATTACCCACACCAATGCCCGCACCCACGAAATCATTGCGTCGAACCTTGATCGTTCGCCAATGTATTCCGGTGTCATCGAGGGTATTGGCCCGCGTTACTGCCCTTCGATCGAAGACAAGATTCACCGCTTTGCGGACAAGGAGAGCCATCAGGTCTTTATCGAACCTGAAGGCCTGACGACACACGAGCTGTATCCGAACGGGATATCCACATCCCTGCCATTCGACGTGCAACTGCAGATCGTTCGCTCGATCCGCGGCATGGAGAATGCGCACATCGTTCGTCCGGGTTATGCCATCGAGTACGATTACTTCGATCCACGAGATCTCAAGTACAGCCTTGAAACCAAAGTGATTGGCGGCCTTTTCTTTGCTGGCCAGATCAACGGCACCACCGGCTACGAAGAAGCCGGTGCACAAGGATTGCTGGCCGGGACCAACGCCGCATTGCGTGCACAGGGCCGTGAAAGCTGGTGCCCGCGCCGCGATGAAGCGTACATCGGTGTGTTGGTCGACGACCTGATCACCCTCGGTACTCAAGAGCCGTACCGCATGTTCACTTCTCGGGCCGAGTACCGGTTGATCCTGCGTGAAGACAACGCCGACCTGCGTCTGACCGAAAAAGGTCGCGAACTGGGCCTGGTCGACGACGCCCGTTGGGCGGCCTTTACCGCTAAACGCGAAGGTATCGAGCGCGAAGAACAACGTTTGAAAAGCACCTGGGTACGCCCTGGTACGGCGCAAGGCCAAGCCATTGCAGAGAAATTCGGTACGCCGCTGAGCCATGAGTACAACCTGCTCAACCTGCTCACCCGTCCGGAAATCGATTACGCCGGTTTGATCGAAGTCACCGGTAGCGAAGGCATTGATCCACAAGTTGCCGAGCAGGTCGAAATCAAGACCAAGTACGCCGGCTACATCGATCGCCAGCAGGAAGAAATTGCTCGTCTGCGTGCCAGCGAAGATACCCGTCTGCCCGAGGATATCGACTACACGAACATTTCCGGGCTTTCCAAGGAAATTCAGAGCAAACTCAGCCAGACTCGTCCGGAAACATTGGGTCAGGCTTCGCGTATCCCTGGCGTAACCCCGGCAGCAATTTCACTCTTGCTGATTCACCTGAAAAAACGCGGCGCAGGCCGTGAGTTGGAGCAAAGCGCTTGAGTTCCATGGTCACCCCTCAACATGCCGAAGAGTTGTCCACAGGCGCCCGCGAACTGGGCGTCGAGTTGAGTGCCAGCCAGCAGGAGCAACTGCTGGCGTACCTGGCACTGCTGATCAAGTGGAACAAGGCGTATAACCTGACCGCTGTGCGTAACCCGGACGAGATGGTTTCCCGTCATTTGCTCGACAGCCTGAGTGTAATGCCGTTTATCCACAGCGAGCGTTGGCTTGACGTCGGCAGCGGCGGTGGCATGCCCGGTATTCCATTGGCTATCCTGCATCCGGAAAAGCAGGTCACGGTGCTCGACAGCAATGGCAAGAAAACCCGCTTCCTGACTCAGGTAAAGCTGGAATTGAAACTGGATAACCTGCAAGTTATCCACAATCGGGTTGAGGCGTTCCAGCCGGAGCGCCCTTTCACCGGAATCATTTCGCGTGCTTTCAGCAGCATGGAAAACTTCACTAACTGGACGCGGCACCTGGGGGATACCCAGACGCAGTGGCTGGCAATGAAAGGGCTGCATCCAGCTGATGAGCTGGTAGCATTGCCGGCAGATTTCAAAGTGGATAGCGAGCAGGCCTTGACCGTACCGGGTTGCCAAGGCCAGCGCCATCTGCTGATACTGCGCCGCACGGCATGACTGGGAACACAAGCAAGAATGGCTAAGGTATTCGCAATCGCGAACCAGAAGGGTGGTGTGGGTAAGACCACCACCTGTATCAATCTCGCAGCATCGCTGGTGGCGACCAAGCGCCGCGTGCTGCTGATCGATCTCGATCCACAGGGCAACGCCACCATGGGCAGTGGTGTGGATAAACACGTCCTGGAACATTCGGTCTATGACCTGTTGATCGGTGAATGCGATCTGGCCCAGGCCATGCGCTTCTCCGAGCACGGTGGTTATCAACTGCTGCCGGCCAACCGTGACCTGACCGCCGCCGAGGTGGTGTTGCTGGAAATGCAGATGAAGGAGAGTCGCCTGCGTACCGCGCTGGCGCCGATCCGTGAAAGCTACGACTACATTCTCATTGATTGCCCGCCGTCGTTGTCGATGTTGACCCTCAACGCCCTGGTCGCGTCCGATGGCGTGATCATTCCGATGCAATGTGAATACTTTGCGCTGGAAGGTTTGAGTGACCTTGTGGATAACATCAAGCGGATTGCCGAGCGGCTTAATCCACAGCTGAAGATCGAAGGCTTGCTGCGGACCATGTATGACCCGCGCCTGAGCCTGATCAACGATGTATCGGCGCAGCTCAAGGAGCATTTCGGTGATCAGCTGTACGACACCGTGATCCCGCGCAACATTCGCCTGGCCGAGGCACCAAGCTTCGGCATGCCGGCGCTGGCCTATGACAAGCAATCGCGCGGTGCCTTGGCCTACCTGGCCCTGGCCGGTGAGATGGTGCGTCGCCAGCGTCGTCAATCTCGCACTGCACAAGCAACTTAAGGAATCCGTATGGCCGTTAAGAAACGAGGTCTCGGACGTGGGTTGGATGCACTGCTGAGTGGTCCGACTGTCAGCGCGCTCGAAGAGCAGGCTGTCAAGGTCGATCAGAAAGAACTGCAACACCTGCCGCTCGACCTGATCGAGCGCGGGAAGTACCAACCTCGCCGCGACATGGATCCGCAGGCGTTGGAGGAATTGGCGCACTCGATCCGTAGCCAGGGTGTCATGCAGCCGATCGTGGTTCGTCCGATCGCTGACAATCGCTATGAAATCATTGCGGGTGAGCGCCGCTGGCGCGCCAGTCAGCAGGCCGGCATGGATACCATTCCGGCAATGGTTCGTGATGTACCCGATGAGGCGGCCATCGCAATGGCCCTGATCGAGAACATCCAGCGCGAGGACCTCAACCCGGTGGAAGAGGCGATTGCCCTGCAACGGCTGCAGCATGAGTTCCAGCTGACCCAGCAGCAGGTTGCCGATGCCGTGGGCAAGTCGCGGGTTACCGTGGCCAACCTGTTGCGCTTGATCACCCTGCCGGAAGTCATCAAGACCATGCTCTCTCATGGCGATCTGGAAATGGGCCATGCACGTGCATTGCTCGGATTGCCGGATGAGCAACAGGTTGATGGGGCGCGACATGTTGTCGCACGTGGACTGACGGTGCGCCAGACTGAAGCACTGGTCCGTCAGTGGCTCAATGGCAAGCCTGAACCGGTCGAACCGGCCAAGCCTGATCCGGACATCGCACGCCTTGAACAGCGGCTCGCAGAGCGGCTGGGCTCGGCTGTCCAGATCCGTCATGGGAACAAGGGCAAAGGCCAGTTGGTGATTCGTTATAACTCGCTGGATGAGTTGCAGGGCGTCCTTGCTCACATCCGCTGAAACAATTCCTGTTGTAGCGCACAGTCGGAAATCACTACCCAGCAGTTGAATAGGGGTTAAACCGCCCCTATACTCTGCGCGCATTTTGTCGGCACAAATTATGCCAAGTCAGAGTTGACGGGTTGGCCGACTTTTGAGGAGCAGTTGTGATGGAAACCCGCACGCCAAACCGCTTGCCTTTCCATCGCTGGGCGGTTTTTCCGGTACTGCTGGCTCAGTGTGTCGTGTTTCTGTTGGCAGCCTTGGCGTTGTGGCAGTGGCGCGGGGCAGTCGACGGATATTCAGGCCTCTGCGGAGGGCTGATTGCCTGGCTACCGAATGTGTACTTTGCTTGGAAGGCTTTTCGGTTTACCGGAGCCAGGGCAGCGCAGGCCATCGTCAAGTCGTTTTACGCTGGCGAGGCAGGCAAATTGATTTTGACGGCAGTGCTGTTCGCGCTGACGTTTGCAGGAGTGAAGCCATTGGCGCCATTAGCAGTATTCGGCGTCTTTCTGCTGACCCAGTTGGTCAGCTGGTTCGCGCCCCTGCTAGTGAAAACAAGACTTTCGAGACCTTAGGGCGTTTGAGGCAAACATGGCAGCAGAAACCGCTTCGGGCTATATCCAGCACCACTTGCAGAACTTGACCTACGGTCAACTACCAGACGGCGGTTGGGGCTTTGCCCATTCCGCAGCAGAAGCCAAAGCAATGGGCTTCTGGGCGTTCCACGTGGACACCCTGGGTTGGTCCTTTGCGCTGGGTCTGATCTTCATTCTCCTGTTCCGCATGGCGGCCCGGAAAGCAACTTCCGGTCAACCTGGCGGCCTGCAGAACTTCGTTGAAGTGCTGGTGGAGTTCGTCAACGGTTCGGTCAAGGACAGTTTCCACGGTCGCAGCCCGGTTATCGCACCGCTGGCGCTGACCATCTTCGTCTGGGTCTTCCTGATGAACGCCATCGACCTGGTACCGGTCGACTGGATTCCTCAACTGGCCATGCTGATTTCCGGCGACAAGCACATTCCTTTCCGTGCAGTCTCCACGACTGACCCGAACGCTACTCTGGCCATGGCCTTCTGCGTGTTCGCGTTGATCATTTTCTACAGCATCAAGGTCAAGGGCATCGGCGGTTTCCTCGGCGAACTGACCCTGCATCCGTTCGGCAGCAAGAACATCTTCGTTCAGATCCTGCTGATTCCGGTGAACTTCCTGCTGGAGTTTGTGACCCTGATCGCCAAGCCAATCTCCCTGGCACTGCGTCTTTTCGGCAACATGTACGCCGGCGAGCTGGTGTTCATCCTGATTGCCGTGATGTTCGGTGCTGGTCTGCTCTGGCTCAGCGGCCTGGGCGTGGTGCTGCAGTGGGCGTGGGCGGTGTTCCACATCCTGATCATCACCCTGCAAGCGTTCATCTTCATGATGCTTACCATCGTCTACCTGTCGATGGCTCACGAAGATAACCATTAAGACCGCCTGGCGTGTCTGAAGACCCTTTCGCCGGTACGGGCAAGGGTCGCAAAAGGTCCGCAAGGGCAGCTGTACAAAACGATTTTGCTTTACCGCTTCAAACTAAAAAACCTAACCAATACGACGTAAAAGTCGGGAGGAAAGATGGAAACTGTAGTTGGTCTTACCGCTATTGCTGTTGCTCTGCTGATCGGCCTGGGTGCACTGGGTACCGCCATTGGTTTCGGCCTGCTGGGCGGCAAGTTCCTGGAAGGCGCTGCTCGCCAGCCAGAGATGGTTCCAATGCTGCAAGTTAAAATGTTCATCGTTGCCGGTCTGCTCGACGCCGTAACCATGATCGGTGTTGGTATCGCTCTGTTCTTCACCTTCGCTAATCCCTTCGTTGGTCAAATCGCCGGCTAATCACTCGAATTTTCGAGTGGTTTTGTGTGATGGACAAAGAACGAGCGAGGTGTTGGCGTGAACATTAATGCAACCCTGATTGGCCAGTCCGTTGCGTTCTTCATCTTTGTGCTGTTCTGCATGAAGTTCGTGTGGCCTCCGGTCATCGCGGCATTGCAAGAACGTCAGAAGAAGATCGCGGATGGACTGGACGCTGCCAGCCGAGCAGCTCGCGACCTGGAGCTGGCCCAAGATAAAGTGGGTCAGCAACTGCGCGAAGCGAAAGCTCAGGCAGCCGAAATCATTGAGCAAGCCAAGAAGCGCGGTGCTCAGATCGTCGAGGAAGCCCGTGATCAGGCCCGCGTCGAAGCTGACCGTGTGAAGGCTCAGGCTCAGGCCGAGATCGAACAGGAACTTAACGGTGTCAAAGACGCGCTGCGCGCCCAACTGGGTAGCCTGGCCGTTAACGGCGCTGAGAAGATCCTTGGTGCCACAATCGATCAAAACGCGCATGCGGAGCTGGTTAACAAACTGGCCGCTGAAATTTAAGCGAGGGCGATCATGGCAGAATTGACCACGTTGGCCCGACCTTACGCTAAGGCTGCCTTTGAGCATGCCCAGGCCCATCAGCAACTGGCCAATTGGTCAGCCATGCTCGGCCTGGCTGCTGCGGTGTCGCAAGACGGCACCATGCAGCGCCTGCTCAAGGCCCCGCGACTGACGAGCGCAGAAAAGGCCGCCACTTTTATTGAAGTGTGCGGTGACAAGTTTGATGCCCAGGCACAGAATTTCATTCATGTTGCCGCGGAAAACGACCGTCTCTTGCTGTTGCCGGAGATTTCGTCGCTGTTCGAGCTGTACAAGGCCGAGCAGGAAAAATCCGTGGACGTGGAAGTCACTAGTGCTTTTGCGTTGAACCAAGAACAGCAAGACAAACTCGCCAAGGTTCTCAGTGCACGGCTCAGCCGGGAAGTGCGACTGCACGCTGTGGAGGATACCTCCCTCATAGGTGGTGTCGTGATCCGCGCCGGCGACCTGGTAATCGATGGCTCGATTCGCGGCAAAATCGCGAAACTGGCCGAAGCATTGAAATCTTGAGTTTGAAGGGGCAGCAGAGCAATGCAGCAACTCAATCCTTCCGAAATTAGTGAAATCATTAAGGGTCGCATCGAGAAACTCGATGTCGCCTCTCAAGCCCGCAACGAAGGTACTGTCGTCAGCGTTTCTGACGGTATCGTGCGGATCCACGGTCTGGCCGACGTTATGTACGGCGAAATGATCGAGTTTCCGGGCGGCGTCTACGGTATGGCCCTCAACCTGGAGCAAGACTCCGTTGGTGCGGTAGTACTGGGCGCATATACCTCCCTTGCCGAAGGCATGAGTGCCAAGTGCACCGGCCGCATCCTGGAAGTTCCGGTTGGTAAGGAACTGCTGGGTCGCGTAGTCGACGCACTGGGTAACCCAATCGACGGTAAAGGCCCACTGAACAACACCGAGACCGATGCGGTCGAGAAAGTTGCTCCGGGCGTTATCTGGCGTAAATCGGTAGACCAGCCTGTACAGACTGGCTACAAATCCGTCGACGCCATGATTCCAGTCGGCCGTGGCCAGCGTGAGCTGATCATCGGTGACCGTCAGATCGGTAAAACCGCCATGGCGGTTGACGCGATCATCAACCAGAAAAACAGTGGCATCTTCTGCGTCTACGTCGCCGTTGGTCAGAAACAATCGACCATCGCCAACGTTGTTCGCAAGCTGGAAGAAAACGGCGCTCTGGCTAACACCATCGTTGTTGCCGCCAGTGCTTCGGAATCCGCCGCACTGCAATTCCTGGCGCCATACGCCGGTTGCACCATGGGCGAGTTCTTCCGTGACCGCGGTGAAGACGCGCTGATCGTTTACGATGACCTGTCCAAGCAAGCTGTTGCTTACCGTCAGATCTCCCTGCTGCTGCGTCGTCCACCAGGACGTGAAGCGTACCCAGGTGACGTGTTCTATCTCCACTCCCGTCTGCTGGAGCGTGCATCGCGCGTTTCCGAAGAGTACGTCGAGAAGTTCACCAACGGTGCAGTAACTGGCAAAACCGGTTCCTTGACCGCTCTGCCGATCATCGAAACCCAGGCTGGCGACGTTTCCGCGTTCGTTCCGACCAACGTGATCTCGATCACCGACGGTCAGATCTTCCTGGAATCGGCCATGTTCAACTCGGGCATCCGCCCTGCAGTTAACGCCGGTGTTTCGGTATCCCGTGTAGGTGGTGCCGCTCAGACCAAGATCATCAAGAAGCTGTCCGGTGGTATCCGTACCGCTCTGGCTCAGTACCGTGAACTGGCTGCATTTGCCCAGTTCGCTTCTGACCTGGACGAAGCCACCCGTAAGCAACTCGAGCACGGTCAACGTGTTACCGAGCTGATGAAGCAGAAGCAATACGCGCCAATGTCCATCGCTGACATGTCGCTGTCGCTGTATGCCGCTGAGCGTGGGTTCCTGGTCGACGTTGAAATCGCCAAGATCGGTAGCTTCGAACAAGCGCTGATTGCTTACTTCAACCGTGATCACGCCGAACTGATGGCGAAGATCAACGTGAAGGGTGACTTCAACGACGAAATCGACGCTGGCATCAAAGCCGGTATCGAGAAGTTCAAGGCCACCCAAACCTGGTAAGCCGCAGCGGGGGCTTTGCAGCCCCCGCTTGCTAACCTGATAGGTGTTACATGGCAGGCGCAAAAGAGATTCGCAGTAAGATTGCGAGCATCAAAAGCACGCAAAAAATTACCAGCGCCATGGAAAAAGTGGCGGTCAGCAAGATGCGCAGGGCTCAACTGCGTATGGCTGCTAGCCGTCCTTACGCGGAGCGCATCCGCCAGGTGATTGGTCATCTGGCCAACGCCAACCCGGAATACCGCCACCCGTTCATGATCGATCGCGCCATCAAGCGTGTCGGTTATATCGTGGTGAGCAGTGACCGTGGTCTGTGCGGCGGCTTGAACACCAACCTGTTCAAGGCCCTGGTCAAGGACATGTCGGCAAACCGCGAACAAGGCGTCGAGATCGACCTGTGCGTGATCGGCAGCAAAGGTGCGGCATTCTTCCGTAACTTCGGCGGTAACGTCGTTGCTGCAATCAGCCACTTGGGCGAAGAGCCATCGATCAACGATCTGATTGGTAGCGTCAAAGTCATGCTGGACGCATACCTGGAAGGTCGTATCGATCGCCTGTCCGTGGTGTCGAACAAGTTCATCAATACCATGACGCAAAAACCAACGGTCGAGCAGTTGATTCCGTTGGTCGCAACCCCGGATCAAGAACTCAAGCACCACTGGGACTACCTCTACGAACCCGATGCCAAAGAGCTGCTGGACGGCCTGATGGTGCGTTACGTGGAGTCGCAGGTCTACCAGTCGGTAGTCGAGAACAACGCGGCTGAACAAGCTGCGCGGATGATCGCAATGAAAAACGCCACCGACAACGCCGGCGACCTGATCAGCGATTTGCAGCTGATCTACAACAAGGCACGTCAGGCTGCGATCACCCAAGAGATCTCGGAAATCGTCGGCGGCGCTGCCGCGGTTTAACGGTTCAAATATTCAGAGGATCCAGCTATGAGTAGCGGACGTATCGTTCAAATCATCGGCGCCGTCATTGACGTGGAATTCCCACGTGACAGCGTACCGAGTGTCTATAACGCGCTGAAAGTACAGGGCGCGGAAACTACTCTGGAAGTTCAGCAGCAGCTGGGCGACGGCGTAGTACGTACCATTGCGATGGGCTCGACCGAAGGCTTGAAGCGCGGTCTGGACGTCGTTGACACCAAGGCAGCCATCTCCGTTCCAGTCGGTAAAGCGACTCTGGGCCGTATCATGGACGTCCTGGGCAACCCAATCGACGAAGCCGGTCCGATCGGCGAAGAAGAGCGTTGGGGCATTCACCGTGCCGCGCCTTCCTTCGCAGAACAGGCTGGTGGCAACGACCTGCTCGAAACCGGTATCAAGGTTATCGACCTGGTTTGCCCGTTCGCCAAGGGTGGTAAGGTTGGTCTGTTCGGTGGTGCCGGTGTAGGCAAAACCGTAAACATGATGGAACTGATCCGTAACATCGCCATCGAGCACAGCGGTTTCTCCGTGTTCGCCGGTGTGGGTGAGCGTACTCGTGAGGGTAACGACTTCTACCACGAGATGAAGGATTCCAACGTACTGGACAAGGTTGCTCTGGTATACGGCCAAATGAACGAGCCACCAGGAAACCGTCTGCGCGTAGCGCTGACCGGCCTGACCATGGCTGAGAAGTTCCGTGACGAAGGTAACGACGTTCTGCTGTTCGTCGACAACATCTATCGTTACACCCTGGCCGGTACCGAAGTATCCGCACTGCTGGGCCGTATGCCTTCGGCAGTAGGTTACCAGCCGACCCTGGCTGAAGAGATGGGCGTGCTGCAAGAGCGCATCACTTCGACCAAGCAAGGTTCGATCACCTCGATCCAGGCCGTATACGTACCTGCGGACGACCTGACTGACCCGTCGCCAGCGACCACCTTCGCCCACTTGGACGCCACCGTGGTACTGTCCCGTGACATCGCCTCCCTGGGTATCTACCCAGCGGTCGATCCACTGGACTCGACTTCGCGTCAGCTGGACCCTCTGGTCATCGGCACCGAGCACTACGAAACCGCTCGCGGTGTTCAGTACGTGCTGCAGCGCTACAAAGAGCTGAAGGACATCATTGCCATTCTGGGTATGGACGAACTGTCCGAATCCGACAAGCAACTGGTATCCCGTGCTCGTAAGATCCAGCGTTTCCTGTCCCAGCCGTTCTTCGTGGCTGAAGTCTTCACCGGTGCTTCGGGTAAATACGTTTCCCTGAAAGACACCATTGCTGGCTTCAAAGGCATCCTCAACGGTGACTACGACCACCTGCCAGAACAAGCGTTCTACATGGTCGGCGGCATCGAAGAAGCGATCGAGAAAGCCAAGAAACTGTAATCCCGGCGCCCCGAAAGGGGCGCTAATCAGGTTGAGGCAAGCAGATGGCTATGACAGTCCATTGCGATATCGTCAGCGCGGAAGGAGAAATTTTCTCCGGTCTGGTCGAGATGGTGGTTGCGCACGGCAACCTGGGTGATATCGGTATCGCTCCAGGCCACGCCCCGCTGATCACTGATCTGAAGCCGGGTCCGATCACGCTGACCAAGCAGGGTGGCGACAAGGAGGTGTTCTACATCTCCGGTGGTTTCCTCGAGGTCCAGCCGAACATGGTCAAGGTGCTTGCCGATACCGTGCAACGCGCTAGCGACCTGGATGAAGCCTCCGCTCAGGAAGCCGTCAAGGCTGCTGAAAAGGCCCTGCACGAAAAAGGCGCGGAGTTCGACTACGGTTCCGCCGCTGCACGTCTGGCCGAAGCCGCAGCCCAGCTGCGCACCGTCCAGCAGATCCGCAAGAAGTTCGGCGGTTAAGCCAAGCTTCTGTAGTGCGATTGAGTTAAAGGGTAGCCTCGGCTACCCTTTTTCTTTTTCTGTAACTCCTTCTTTTTGGTCACAGTCGCTGACCACCCAGGATTGGTAGCCAGTCATGTCTCTCGATATCGTTATTCTCGCCGCGGGCCAAGGCACACGCATGCGTTCAGCCTTGCCCAAGGTGCTGCACCCGGTTGCGGGCAACTCCATGCTTGGCCATGTTATCCACAGCGCCCGGCAACTTCAGCCACAGGGTATGCACGTGGTAATCGGGCATGGTGCGGAAGTGGTTCGAGAGCGTTTGGCTGCCGACGATCTGAATTTTGTACTGCAGGACAAACAACTGGGCACGGGCCATGCTGTCGCACAGGCGCTGCCACACCTGACGGCCGATACCGTGCTGATTCTTTACGGTGATGTGCCGCTGATCGAAGTCGACACCCTCAAGCGGTTGCTGGCCAAGGTTACTGCGCAGCAACTGGGCTTGCTGACCGTTACGCTGAACGACCCGACAGGCTATGGCCGTATCGTGCGTGATGCACAGGGTCAGGTGGCGGCAATCGTCGAGCACAAGGATGCCAGCGAAGCACAGCGGGCTATCAAGGAAGGTAACACCGGTATCCTCGCCGTCCCGGGGGCACGTTTGGCTGAGTGGCTTGGTCGGCTGTCTAACAACAATGTGCAGGGTGAGTACTACCTCACCGACGTGATCGCCATGGCCGTTGCGGATGGCCTGGTGGTGGCCACCGAGCAACCGCACGACCCGATGGAGGTGCAAGGCGCCAACGACCGTCGGCAACTGGCTGAGCTGGAGCGTCATTATCAGTTGCGTGAGGCTCGTCGGCTCATGGCGCTGGGCGTCACCCTGCGTGATCCGGCGCGTTTCGATGTACGTGGCGAGGTTACCGTTGGTCGTGATGTGCTGATCGACATCAACGTGGTCCTGGAAGGCCGCGTCGAGATCGAAGACGACGTGGTGATCGGTCCTAATTGTGTGATCAAGGACAGCACCCTGCGCAAAGGCGTGGTGGTCAAGGCCAACAGCCATATCGAAGGTGCCATCATGGGCGAGGGCAGCGACGCCGGCCCATTCGCGCGTCTGCGCCCTGGCAGCGTGCTGGAAGCACGAGCCCATGTGGGTAACTTTGTCGAGTTGAAGAATGCTCACCTGGGCGAGGGTGCCAAAGCCGGTCACCTGACCTACTTGGGCGACGCGGAAGTCGGCGCACGGACCAACATAGGCGCAGGCACCATCACTTGCAACTATGACGGTGCGAACAAGTTCAAGACGGTGTTGGGTGAGGATGTCTTCATCGGTTCCAACAACTCCCTGGTTGCGCCTGTGGATATCCTTTCTGGTGCTACAACGGCAGCCGGTTCGACCATTACGCAGAATGTCGATACGGCTCAGTTAGCCGTTGGTCGGGCACGTCAGCGCAACATCGATGGCTGGAAGCGGCCAGAGAAGATCAAGAAGAACTGACGTTATCCACATGTGAATAAAAGAGCCGACTGGATTGTGCATAAGTCGGCTTTTTTTATGCCAGGCGCTCTAGGCCGGGATTTGTGGATAAAAGCGCCAGTCATGTCTAGTTATGCACAGGCAAAAACATACGCATCGTCCTTGACGAAGTGAAAGCTTTAGGTTTTGATTGGCTTCATTAACTTACGAAACGAAACTTAAAGCCAAAATGTCGAAACGAAACACTCCACAACGACGGCACAACATCCTCGCGCTGCTGAATGAGCTGGGCGAGGTCAGTGTCGATGCGTTGGCCAAACGTTTCGAGACCTCGGAAGTCACTATCCGCAAAGACCTGGCGGCTCTTGAGGCCAATGGTCTGTTGCTGCGTCGTTACGGCGGCGCGGTCACGCTGCCTCAGGAACTGATTGCCGATCAGGCACAGCCGGTGTCTGCCTATAAACAGGCCATTGCCCGCGCTGCAGTGGGCAGGATTCGTGAGCATGCGCGAATCATCATCGACAGTGGCAGTACGACCGCCGCCATGATCCCTGAGCTTGGCCAGCAGCCGGGCCTGGTGGTGATGACCAATTCGTTGAATGTCGCCCGCGCCCTTAGCGAGCTTGAGCATGAACCGGTGCTGTTGATGACCGGCGGTACCTGGGATCCGCATTCCGAATCCTTCCAGGGCCAGGTCGCCGAGCAGGTACTACGCTCTTACGATTTCGACCAGTTGTTCATTGGCGCCGATGGCATCGACCTGGTGCGTGGCACCACCACATTCAATGAGTTGCTGGGGTTGAGCCGGGTCATGGCCGAGGTCGCGCGGGAAGTGATTGTCATGGTCGAGTCGGACAAGGTCGGTCGCAAGATCCCCAATCTCGAGCTGCCCTGGAGCAGCGTCAATACCCTGATTACTGATGAGCGCCTGCCCCAAGCGGCACGTGAACAGATTGAAGCCCGCGGCGTAAACGTTATCTGCGCCGCAATCAGCTAGGAGTAATTTCTATGTGTGGAATCGTTGGCGCCGTCGCTGAACGTAACATCACCACTATCCTCATCGAAGGCCTCAAGCGCCTGGAGTACCGGGGCTATGACAGCGCCGGCCTGGCCGTCTATAGCGCGCAAGGCGTCCTGGAGCGCCGTCGTCGTATCGGCAAGGTCAGTGAGCTGGAAGCTGCCGTTGCCGCCGAACCGCTGTCGGGCCTGCTGGGTATCGCCCATACCCGTTGGGCAACCCACGGTGCGCCCAGCGAGCGCAATGCACACCCTCATTTTTCCGGCCACGACCTGGCGGTGGTGCATAACGGCATCATCGAGAACCATGAGGAGCTGCGCGAGCAGCTCAAGAGCCTGGGTTATGTGTTCAGCTCGGAAACCGATACCGAGGTGATCGTTCACCTGCTGCATCACACCCTCAAGACCCAGCCTGACCTGACCGAAGCGCTCAAGGTAGCGGTCAAGCAACTGCACGGTGCCTATGGCCTGGCCGTTATCAGCGCCAAACAACCGGATCGCCTCGTCGCTGCGCGTAGCGGCAGCCCGCTGGTGATTGGCCTGGGCCATGGGGAAAACTTCCTGGCGTCCGACCAGTTGGCCCTGCGCCAGGTCACCGACCGTTTCATGTACCTGGAAGAAGGTGATATCGCCGAGATTCGCCGCGACAAGGTCAGTATCTGGAACCAGGCCGGCCAAGCAGTTCAGCGTGAAGCGGTGCAGTACCACGAGGGTGCAGAAGCAGCTGACAAGGGTGAGTACCGCCACTTCATGCTCAAGGAAATCCACGAGCAACCTACCGTGGTACAGCGCACGCTAGAGGGTCGTCTGGGCACTGACCATGTGCTGGTTCAGGCCTTTGGCCCGCAAGCCGCCGAGCTGTTTGCCAAGGTTCGCAATGTGCAGATCGTTGCCTGTGGCACCAGTTACCATGCGGGTATGGTTGCGCGCTACTGGTTGGAAGAACTGGCCGGTATTCCGTGCCAGGTCGAAGTGGCCAGCGAGTTCCGCTACCGCAAGGTGGTTGTGCAGCCCGACACCCTGTTCGTTTCGATCTCCCAGTCTGGTGAAACAGCAGACACCCTGGCAGCGCTGCGCAATGCGAAGGAACTGGGCTTCCTGGCCAGCCTGGCCATTTGCAACGTCGGGATCAGTTCGCTGGTACGTGAATCGGACCTGACCCTGCTGACCCTGGCCGGCCCGGAAATCGGTGTGGCCTCGACCAAGGCGTTCACCACCCAACTGGTTTCGTTGATGCTGCTGACCCTGGCCCTGGGCCAAGTGCGTGGCACCTTGGGAGCGGGCGTTGAGGCCGATCTGGTCGAGCAATTGCGCCGCCTGCCGGTTCGCCTGGGCGAAGCGTTGGCGATGGATGCCACCATCGAGAAAATCTCGGAGCTGTTCGCCGACAAGCACCACACCTTGTTCCTTGGTCGTGGTGCGCAGTTCCCGGTGGCGATGGAGGGGGCGCTCAAGCTCAAGGAGATCTCCTATATCCACGCCGAAGCTTACCCGGCTGGTGAGCTCAAGCACGGCCCGCTGGCGCTGGTGGACAACGACATGCCGGTGGTCACCGTGGCGCCGAACAACGAGCTGCTGGAAAAGCTCAAGTCCAACCTGCAGGAAGTGCGCGCCCGTGGTGGTCAACTGGTCGTCTTTGCTGATGAGCAAGCCAGCATGAGCAATGGTGAAGGGACTCACGTGATCGCGATGCCGCACATCGCAGATGCCCTGGCGCCGATTCTCTACACCATTCCGCTGCAGTTGCTGTCGTACTACGTTGCCGTGCTCAAAGGCACCGACGTTGACCAGCCACGCAACCTCGCCAAGTCGGTGACCGTGGAGTAAGGCTGCTGTTGAGGCGAGCGCGTTGCTTACCAACGCTGCTCGCCTGCTTCAGACCGGCCTAGAGCTTGAACTGGCTGACAATTTCATCCAGCCGTCGAGCGTCTTCACCAGCCGCTCGGCCACTGGCCAGTGTGCTCTCAGACAGTTCTGCGGTACGGCCGGCGACATTCGCCACGCTGCTGATCCGCTGGTTGATTTCATCGCTGACCATGGACTGCTCGCGAGCCGCTTCAGCGATGTGCAAGCTCATCCCCGATACCGAGGCCATCAAGGTACTGATGTTCACCAGTGCCTGACCGGCTATTTCGGCCTGCGTGACACCTTTTTCGGCATAGGTACGGCTTTCCTGCATGACTGCTACGGCCTCTTGGGACGCACTCTGCAGGCGCTCGATCATGCCCTGGATTTCTTGGGTCGAGGCTTGGGTACGGCTGGCCAAGGTGCGGACTTCATCGGCTACCACGGCAAAGCCCCGGCCTTGCTCGCCTGCGCGTGCTGCTTCAATGGCCGCGTTCAATGCCAGCAAGTTGGTTTGTTCGGCAATGGTCCGTATCACTTCCAGCACCCCACCAATGGAACGTGAGTGGGTTTCCAGGGTTTGAATCACTTCGGATGCCCGGCCCACTTCGTTGGCCAAGGTACGAATCTCGACAATTGTCTGGTTCACCACGCCAATCGCTTCTTGCGTCTGGCGATCAGCGTCACCGGTTTGGGCCGAGCTTGCCTGGGCATTGGCGGCCACGCCCTGTACGGTGGCGGCCATCTGATTGACTGCTGTGGCCACCTGATCCACTTCCGAACGCAAGGTTTCGGCGCTCGCTTCGGCGGCTTGCGCATCATTGACCAAGTGCGTCGATGACTGGCCCAAGGTGCAACCTACTTGGGCTACCGTCGCAATTTGGCCCCTGAGGCCGGCAACGAACTGATTGAAGCCCGCAACCACTTCACCGATCTCATCGTCGTTGTCCTGGCGCAGTGTACGGCTGAGGTCACCATTACCGGTGTTCAAATCGCGTAACGAACTGGACATCCGGTTGAGGGGGGGCAGGACGCGGCGGCTGATCAGCCAAAGGGTGCCAAGGATCAACAGCAACGCTATGCCCCAGGCCACGAGCGTATTGACCTTCAGGGACTCACGCACTTCGCTGGTTTCGCTGAGGGTTGTCTTGTACTTGGCCGACAGCGGGTCACGTAGCCCGGCGAACGCACGAATCACTTCTGCCGAACGCTGGTCGAAGTCTTCCATCACCTTGTCGCCAGCCTCCTTGCCGGGGCCGGTGTAGGCCTGGAACATGCGCAGGCCCACATTGTCGAGCCGTTCTGCCGGGGCGTTCATCGCCTCCAGTTCGAGGCGGAATGCTGGAATTGCCTGTTTGAGTTCGTTCAGCTTCTCCTGCATCCGCTGAAAGTGCCGATGGGCGGTGGCGGCTGCCTCGTTTTCGCCGGTCAAGCTTGCGTCGGTGTAGAACTGCTGAATTTGCGCCGTGTGGTAACGAAGTTCTTCTACCTCTTGCTGGGCACTACTGAGGTTTTCCAACTGTCGGCTGAGATCATCCAGGCGGTTGACCTGATGAGAAATCCAGAATGACAGCCCCAGCGCCACAAGGATCAGTGCTGTTGCGCTGCTGATCATCAGGCGGGTAATAGTGAACTTCACGAAACGCTCCTTACAATGTAGTTAAATCGTGCAATCTAGAACATGAGCCGCGGTGCACAGTGCGTCAGCCGAAGCATTTTTCATTCGGCCAATAGTGCCTTGCTGATAAATCAGTTTATTAACGATCGTTTCCAGCGATGGGATAACACAGGGCGCGAACGTGAGGATGCGGGATAGTTATTCGCCTATCTTACTATTGAGCGAGCGCCCGTGCGCTTACATTTTCAACGGGTTTTCATGTACTTAAGTACTGGTTTTTGTTGAAGGCAACAGGCAGGCGACGCGTTATCAATCAACACCACCACCTGACGGTAATGCTGTATTGATTCAGGTCAACTAGAACAGTATTAGTTGAGAGCGATACGCAACTACAGGTCTATTTATAAGTGCAGCGTGGATTTTGTAAGTTATTGATTTGTATGATTTAAATTTTAACTAACAGTTATTCCATTATCCTTTGGCATCTGCAAGGTGGCCGTCCACTGGCGCTTCAGGCGTTGTTATCCACAGCCTGCATCTGTTCAATCAGAGCCAGGCAGTGCTTGAGCAGGGGTGAGTTATCCCCAGCCCGGCGGCTGAGAATGATGGGTGAAACCGCCGAGGTCTCGGTCAGTGGTGCGTATACGATGTCTGCGCGGTGCTGGGTTTGTACCGACGCGGGTACCAGGGTTATCCCCAGCCCGGCCGCCACCAGCCCGAGGGCAGTCTGCAGTTCATTGGTCCATTGCACTACCCTGACGCTGAGGCCATGGTTGGCGAACAGCGCCATGATGTGGTCGGCGTAACTTGGCCGTGGCGTGGCGGGGTAGAGCACAAAGGGTTCGCGGGCCAACAGCGCCAGGTCCAGCGGCTGCCCCAGTAAGGGATGCCCGCAAGGCAAGGCGGCAACCAACGGGTCTTCGCGCAACACATGCTGTTCAATGGCCGGGTCATTGATGCGGATACGACCGAAGCCGATATCGATGCGCCCGGCCTTCAGGGCCTCGACCTGTTGCAGGGTAATCATCTCCTGCAGGCCCAGCTCCAGATCCTCGGAACGACGAAGTCGGCGGATCAACTCCGGTAGCAGGTCGTACAAGGTCGAAGGTGCGAAACCGATCCGCAACCACTGGCGCTCACTGTTGGCAATGCGTCGGGTGGCTTCGGCGACTTGTTCAAGCTGGTCGAGCAGGGCGGCGCTCTGTTCATGGAAGAAGCGCCCGGCTTCGGTCAGGCGCAGCGGACGGCTTCGCTCCAGCAGCTCTACGCCAAGGGTCTCCTCCAGTTGGCGGATCTGTCGACTCAGCGGCGGCTGAGCAATGTGCAGCTGTTCGGCGGCGCGGGTGAAATTCAGGGTCTGCGCCAGCACGCGGAAATAACGCAAATGGCGCAGTTCCATGATACCTCCAAGGTATGGTTACCCACTTAACGGATATTGGACTGCCCACATCGACTAACGCAAGCTGGTCGCCTGTGGATAACCAGACCCTGTGGATATCGACATCATAATAATAAAACGAGGCCAGCCTATGAGCAGCCACCTGCTGAGCGAGCGCAGCCGTGTATTCGAGCGCGCCGACCCTTATGTGGTCTCCGACTACGTCAATCAGCATGTCGGCGGCCATTGCTTGCGCCTGCCCAGAACTGGCGACCTGCAGGCTAGTATCAACCATCGCAAGTTCGCCAGCCTCGACTTGTGTCGCCTGAGCTATGGCGGCAAGGCGCGGGTTACTTCACCTGCGCTGGGCAGCCTGTATCACTTGCAGATCCTCCTCAAGGGCCATTGTCTTTCGGCTTGCCGTGGCAATGAGCACCCTTACGTTCCAGGCGAGTTGCTGTTGATCAACCCCGATGACCCGGTAGACCTGACCTATTCGGCCGACTGCGAGAAATTCATCCTCAAGCTGCCGGCCAGCCTGCTCGAACAGACCTGCCTGGAACAGCGCTGGCAGGTGCCCGAAGGCGGCATTCGCTTCACATCGGCCCGTCACAAGACCCAACCGCTGGATGGTTTCATCGGTTTGCTCGGGTTGGTCTGCGCTGAGGCCGAGTCCGACCATTCGCTGTTACAGGTCCAGGAACACTACGGCCGTATTGTCGCCAGCAAGCTGCTGACCCTGCTGGACAACAACATTCAACGGGGGGAGCCGCAGGTTCAGGCTCATTCCTTTGAGCAGTTGGTGGAGTACATCGACGCCAACCTGAATCAAGACATCAGCATCGTGCAGTTGATGAACGTGGCGCGGGTCAGTGAGCGAACGCTGTATTCACTGTTTGAGCGCCATGCAGGCCTGTCGCCGAAGGGGTATGTGCGCCAGCGCAAACTGGAGCGTATCCATGCGGTCTTGCAGGATCCGGCCAGCAGCGTACGCAACGTGACGGAAATCGCCCTGGACTACGGTTTTCTGCACTTGGGGCGCTTTGCCGAGAGTTATCGCCAGCGCTTTGGCGAACTGCCCTCGGTGACCTTCAAACGCCACCGCTGACACCTGGTCAGCCCCTGCGCTATCTGGATAGCGATTCGCAGGAAATGGCTATTGCCATGCTCGACGTCTCCCTAACCTGAGTGTGCGAACACCGCCAGGCCCCAGCGCCGAGTGGGTATTGCGCCTTCGGGTTTCGATAACAACAACAAAAGAGACGCGCACCATGCGAGCAGTCGATATCAATGCCCTGATCGATCAGGCGAAGTTCAATCCCTTTCACTGGCGCGTGCTGTTCTGGTGTGCGCTGATCATCATCTTCGACGGTTACGACCTGGTCATTTATGGCGTGGTGCTGCCGGCATTGATGCAGGAGTGGGGCATGACCCCGCTGCAGGCCGGTGCCCTGGGTAGCTATGCGCTGTTTGGCATGATGTTCGGCGCACTGGTGTTTGGCCCGTTGTCGGACCGCATCGGTCGCAAGAAGGCAATCACCCTCTGTGTGATCCTGTTCAGTGGCTTTACGGTACTCAACGGTTTCGCCCGTAACCCTACGGAGTTCGGTCTCTGCCGGTTTATCGCCGGTTTAGGGATCGGCGGCGTCATGCCCAACGTGGTGGCGCTGATGAACGAATACGCACCGAAGAAAATTCGCAGCACCCTGGTCGCGATCATGTTCAGTGGTTACTCGGTGGGCGGCATGCTGTCTGCCGGGCTGGGCATTGTGCTGTTGCCGGCCTTTGGTTGGCAGTCGGTGTTCTATGTGGCGGTCATTCCGCTGCTGACGCTGCCGTTGATCTTGCGCTTTTTGCCGGAGTCCCTCGGTTTTCTGGTGCGTCAGGGCCGGGTAGAGCAGGCTCAGCAACTGTTGCAGCGGGTTGAGCCGAGCTATCAGCCGCAAGCGGGCGATCGGCTTGAAGCCGCCGCAGGCAAGGCGCCGGGTGCGGCGGTACCGCAACTGTTCCACGAAGGTCGGGCGCTGAACACGCTGATGCTCTGGGTGGCGTTCTTCTGCTGCCTGCTGATGGTCTATGCCCTCAATTCCTGGCTGCCGAAATTGATGAACAACGCAGGTTATGGCTTGGGTTCCAGCCTGGCGTTTCTGCTGGTACTGAACTTCGGTGCGATCTTTGGCGCCGTGGGCGGTGGCTGGATTGGCGACCGCTTCAAGCTGGACAAGGTGTTGGTGGTGTTCTTTGCGGTGGCGGCCCTGTCCATCAGCCTGTTGGGCTTCAAAAGCCCGACACCGGTGCTTTACCTGCTGATAGCGATTGCCGGTGCGACCACCATCGGCACGCAGATTCTTGCCTATGCCTGTGTTGCACAGTACTACCCGATGGGCATCCGCTCGACGGGCCTGGGTTGGGCCTCGGGCGTTGGTCGCAGTGGGGCCATCGTCGGGCCGCTGTTGGGGGGCGCATTGCTGGGTGTCCAGCTGCCATTGCCGCTCAATTTCCTGGCGTTCGCGGTACCGGGTGCCGTCGCCGCCTTGGCGATGATGGTGTTCGCCAGCCGCTCGCCGTTCGCCAGTCAGGCGTCGTCGTTGCCCGCCAAAGCCTGAGCACCAAGCGGCCGGCTATGCCGGCCATCAAAGCTCCGCGTAGCACCGGTTAAAACAACAATAAAAAGAGCACGTCACTCATGAACAACCTCCGTCATTCCTGGTTGCTGTCCACCCTTGCCTTGTGTGTTGGTGCCAACGCCGCTGAGCCCGGCTTTGTCAGCGGTTCGAGCGCTACGTTGCAGGCCCGCAACTACTACTTCAGCCGCGATTTCTCCGACATCGTCGGCGCCAACAAGCAGTCCAAGGCCGAGGAGTGGGGGCAGGGCTTTATCTTCAACTTCAAGTCCGGCTATACCCCTGGCCTGATCGGTGTGGGTGTCGATGCCATCGGCGTGGTGGGGTTCAAGCTCGACAGTAGCCCTGATCGTACGGGTACCGGGCTATTGCCGGTGCAGGGCGATGGTCGCGCCGCTGATGAGTACAGCCGGGTCGGCGGCACCCTCAAGCTGCGTTACTCGAAGACTGAGTTGAAGGTCGGCGAATTGCAAACCAACCTGCCTATTCTCCAGTACAACGACTCAAGGCTGCTGCCGCCGACCTATCAGGGGGCAAGTATCACATCTTCAGAACTTGAGGGCCTGACGCTACAAGCCGGGCACTTGAGCTCCACCAGCCTGCGCAACGAGGCCGGTGACGAGAAAATGATTGCAGTGCTCGGCCATGTTCCCCAGCGTAAAGCCGATAGCGATGCGTTCAATTTTGCCGGGGGCGACTACAGTTTCAACGGCAATCGCAGCACCGTCAGCCTTTGGTACGGACAGTTGGAGGACATCTACCAACAAGGGTTTGTCGGTTTCAAACACAGCCAGCCGTTGGGCGATTGGACGCTCGGCGCCAACCTCGGCTACTTCTCTGCCCGTGAGCAAGGAGCCAGCAAGCTGGGGGATATCGACAACCAGGCGTTTTACTCGTTGCTCTCAGCCAAACGTTCCGGGCATACCTTCACGGTGGGCTACCAGGCAATCTATGGTGATGATGCCTTCCCCCGTGTGTTCCCGAACATTTCGCCATTGGGCAACGAAGTACCGACCTATGAGTTCGCCTACACCGACGAACGTTCGTGGCAGGTGCGTTACGACTATGACTTCGTTGCAATGGGCATTCCTGGGCTGACAGCAACCGCACGCTACCTCAAAGGCGATAACGTCAACACCGGTTTGGGGTATGAGGGCCGGGAGCATGAGCGCGATTTCGATCTTGGCTACGCGGTACAGGGCGGAGTTTTGAAAGGCTTGGGAATCCGCGTGCGCAATGCCATGGCGCGCTCGAACTACCGTTCTGACATCGATGAGAATCGCTTGATCCTGAGTTACACCTGGATCTTGTTGTAAGGGCTGGCAGGGTGGGTTCCCACAGGGGACCACCCATCTCACGTTTATCCACAACCCCTGAGGATCACATAGACTGAGCAGACAAAAACAACGAGTACCCTGGTATGGATAGTCCCCTGCTTAGTCATCGCAGCCGGGTTTTTGAGCGTGCCGACCCCTATGCCGTGTCGACCTACGTTAACCAGCACGTCGGTCAGCACCATATTCGACTACCGCGCAATGGCCTCCCGGAGGCCAGCCTCGATCACCGAAAGTTTGCCAGCCTGGACCTGTGTCGGATCAGCTATGGTGGCGAGGTGAGGGTGCTGTCTCATGCCCTGGAAAGTGTTTTTCATCTGCAGATTCTCTTGCGGGGGCACTGTATGTGGCGCCGCGGTCGGGCCGAGCGCCTGCTCGGTCCGGGTGAGCTGTTGTTGATCAATCCGGATGAACCGGTGGACCTGGCGTATTCCGCCGACTGCGAGAAGTTCATCCTCAAGCTGCCGGCTCGCCTGCTCGATGCGGTCTGTGATGAGCAGCGCTGGCAGCGCCCCAGTGAAGGCGTCCGGTTTATCCACAGCCATTACCAACTGCTGGCGCTGGAAGGTTTTGCCGGGCTGTTGACGATGGTCTGTCATGAGGCCGAGGCCTTTGATTCGCTGCAGCGTGTCCAGGAACACTACAGCCAGATCGTTGCCAGCAAGCTGCTGACGCTGATGCAGACCAACGTCAGCCGCGAGAGCCTGGGCAGCCAGGCCGTCACCTTTGAGCGTATTGCCGAGTACATTGAGCGCAATCTCAAGCAAGACATCGGCATTGAGCAACTGGCGCAGCAGGCTAGCATGAGCCTGCGTTCGCTCTATGGGTTGTTCGAACGCAATGCCGGTACCACCCCGAAGCACTACATTCGGCAGAAGAAGCTTGAACGCATTCGTCGCAACCTCAGCGACCCGGACTGCAGCGTGCGCAACATCACCGAACTGGCCCTGGAATACGGCTTTGTTCACCTGGGCCGATTCTCGGAAAGTTACAAAGCGCTGTTTGGCGAACTACCCTCCGATACCCTCAAGCGTCGCCCCTGACGTGTTTGCAGAAAACGGATAAAGGTCTGCACAAAGCGGATATTTACCTGAGCCTGCGCTCCCTACCCTGACATGGCCTGAACAATAACAACGGAGGCCCCGGCCATGTCCCTGGGATTCGAATACCTTAATTCCCTGCTTGAAGAAGATCAGGAGAAGGGCATCTACCGCTGCAAGCGCGAGATGTTCACCGACCCCCGTCTGTTCGAACTGGAAATGAAACACATCTTCGAGGGCAACTGGATCTACCTGGCCCACGAAAGCCAGATTCCCGAGAAGAACGACTTCCTGAGTACCACCATGGGGCGCCAGCCGATCTTCATCGCGCGCAACAAGGATGGGGTACTCAACGCCTTCCTGAATGCCTGCAGCCACCGCGGTGCGATGCTCTGCCGGCACAAGAGTGGCAACCGCTCTTCCTATACCTGCCCGTTCCACGGTTGGACCTTCAACAACTCCGGCAAACTGCTCAAGGTCAAGGATCCGGTCGATGCCGGTTACCCGCAGAGCTTCAATTGCGAAGGCTCCCATGACCTGACCAAGGTTGCGCGTTTCGAGTCTTACCGCGGCTTTCTGTTTGGTAGCCTGAACCCGGATGTACTGCCTCTGGTCGAGCACCTCGGCGAGTCGGCCAAGATCATCGACATGATCGTCGACCAGTCACCGGAAGGCCTTGAAGTGCTGCGTGGTTCTTCCACCTACATCTACGAAGGCAACTGGAAGCTGACCGCCGAGAACGGCGCCGACGGCTATCACGTCAGTGCCGTGCACTGGAACTACGCCGCCACCCAGAACCAGCGCAAGCAGCGCGAAGCGGGTGAAGAGGTCAAGACCATGAGTGCCGGTGGCTGGGCCAAGAATGGCGGTGGTTTCTACTCCTTTGACAAGGGCCACCTGCTGCTCTGGACGCGCTGGGCCAACCCGGAAGACCGTCCGTTGTTCGAGCGTCGTGATGAACTGGCTCGCGACTTCGGTCAGGCCCGTGCCGACTGGATGATCGAAAACTCGCGCAACCTGTGCCTGTACCCCAACGTTTACCTGATGGATCAGTTCAGCTCGCAGATCCGTATTGCCCGGCCGATTGCCGTGGACAAGACCGAGATCACCATCTACTGCATCGCGCCCAAGGGTGAAAGCGCCGAGGCCCGTGCCTTGCGTATTCGTCAGTACGAAGACTTCTTCAACGTCAGCGGCATGGCGACACCGGATGACCTGGAAGAATTCCGCTCCTGTCAGATGGGTTACCAGGGCAACCGTGGCTGGAATGACATGTCCCGCGGGGCTACGCATTGGGTTGAAGGCGCCGACGCCGCGGCCCAGGAAATTGACCTGCATCCACACCTCAGCGGTGTGCGTACCGAGGATGAGGGCCTGTTTGTACTGCAGCACAAGTACTGGCAGGAAACCATGCTCAAGGCCCTTGAAGCCGAGCAGCAGTTGATCCCTGTGGAGGCCGTGCAATGAGCATTTCCTACGAAGCCGTACGCGACTTCCTTTATCAGGAAGCCCGCTACCTGGACGACAGCCAGTGGGATCAATGGCTGGAATGTTATGCCAGCGATGCCACGTTCTGGATGCCGGCATGGGACGACAACGACCAGCTTACCGAGAACCCGCAGCGGGAAATCTCGCTGATCTGGTACGGCAACCGTGGCGGTCTGGAAGACCGGGTGTTTCGGATCAAGACCGAACGCTCCAGTGCGACCATGCCCGACACCCGCACCTCGCACAACATCAGCAACCTCGAACTGCTTGAGCAGAGTGATGGGCTGTGCCACCTGCGCTTCAACTGGCACACCCTGAGCTTCCGCTACAAGACCGTGGACAGTTACTTCGGCACCAGCTTCTACACCCTTGATGTGCGTGGCGATCGCCCGCTGATCAAGGCCAAGAAAGTGGTGTTGAAGAACGACTACGTACGCCAGGTCATCGACATCTACCACATCTGACCCGGTTTTCGAGCAACAACCTGATCCACGAGGTGCGCCATGCACAAGATCGCCTTGAATTTCGAAGACGGGGTCACCCGCTTCATCGACGCCGCTGGCGGCGAAACCGTGGCCGATGCGGCCTACCGCCAGGGTATCAACATCCCGCTGGACTGCCGTGATGGCGCTTGCGGAACCTGCAAGTGCTTTGCCGAGGCCGGTCGTTACGACCTGGGCCAGGAATACATCGAAGACGCCCTGAGCGAGGAAGAAGTGGCCCAGGGCTACGTGCTGACTTGTCAGATGCGCGCCGAAAGCGACTGTGTGATCCGCGTACCGGCCTCGTCACAGGTGTGCAAGACCGAACAGGCAAGCTACCAGGCCAGCATCAGTGACGTGCGCCAGCTCTCCGATAGCACCATTGCGCTGTCGATCAAGGGTGAGGCGTTGAGCCGCCTGGCATTTCTGCCGGGCCAGTACGTCAACCTTGGCGTACCGGGCAGCGAGCAGACCCGCGCCTATTCCTTCAGCTCATTGCAGAAGGATGGCGAAGTCAGCTTTCTGATCCGCAACGTGCCGGGTGGGCTGATGAGCAGCTTCCTCACTGGCCTGGCCAAGGCCGGTGACAGCATGACCCTGGCTGGTCCGTTGGGCAGTTTCTACCTGCGCGAGATCCGTCGTCCGTTGCTGTTGCTGGCTGGCGGTACCGGGTTGGCACCGTTCACCGCAATGCTCGAGAAAATCGCCGAAGAGGGCAGTGCGCATCCGCTGCACCTGATCTACGGGGTCACGAACGACTTCGACCTGGTTGAACTGGATCGTCTGCAAGCCTTTGCTGCGCGCATTCCCAACTTCACCTTCAGTGCCTGTGTGGCCAACCCCGACAGCCAGCACCCTCTCAAGGGTTATGTCACCCAGCACATCGAGCCGCGCCACCTCAATGACGGTGATGTCGATGTCTACCTGTGCGGCCCGCCGCCCATGGTCGAGGCAGTCAGCCAGTACATCCGCGAGCAGGGCATCACCCCGGCGAACTTCTACTACGAGAAATTCGCTGCGTCCGCGGCCTGATCCTTTTTTGGAGCCGTTCGCATCGTGCGGGTACGGGCGGCTCTTTTTTATTCGAGGTTGTCATGGGCAACAGATTCGACAACAAGGTCGCGCTGGTTACGGGTGCGGCGCAGGGTATCGGTCGGCGCCTTTCCGAGCGCCTTCTGGAAGAGGGTGCCGTACTGGTCGCGGTTGACCGTTCGGAGCTGGTGCATGAGCTGCAGGCCGAAGGTGTATTGACCCTCACCGCCGACCTGGAACAGCACAGCGAGTGCCAGCGCGTGATGGCGGCAGCGGTGGAGCACTTCGGTCGGCTCGACGTGCTGATCAACAACGTCGGCGGGACTATCTGGGCCAAGCCTTTCGAGCATTACCAGGCCGACCAGATCGAGGCTGAAGTGCGTCGTTCGCTGTTCCCGACCCTTTGGTGCTGCCACGCTGCGCTGCCGTACATGCTTGAGCAGGGCCAGGGGGCCATCGTCAACGTCTCCTCGATTGCCACGCGCAGCATCAACCGCGTGCCTTACGGCGCGGCCAAGGGCGGGGTCAATGCACTGACCGCGTGCCTGGCCTTCGAGACTGCCGAGCGTGGTGTGCGGGTCAATGCCACGGCGCCGGGCGGCACGCAAGCACCGCCCCGTCGCGTGCCGCGCAACAGTGCCGAGCAAAGCGCGCAGGAACAGGACTGGTACCAGCAGATCGTCGACCAGACCTTGGATAGCACCTTGATGAAACGCTACGGCAGCCTCGACGAACAGGTCGGCGCGATTCTTTTTCTCGCCTCCGACGAGGCCTCTTACATCACCGGCACTGTGCTGCCGGTCGGTGGCGGCGACCTCGGTTGAGCCCCCCTGGAGAATCCTGATGAGTTACCCCCTGATCGAGAGCATCTCGACAACCATCGTCGACCTGCCGACCATCCGCCCGCACAAGCTGGCCATGCACACCATGCAGCAGCAGACCCTGGTGATCATTCGACTGCGCTGCGCTGACGGCATCGAAGGTCTGGGCGAGGCCACCACCATCGGTGGTCTGGCGTATGGCAATGAAAGCCCGGAAAGCATCAAGCAGAACATCGACAGCTACTTTGCGCCGATGCTGATTGGCCTCGATGCCAGCAACATCAACAGTGCCATGCAGCGCCTGGACAAGGTGATCAAGGGCAATACCTTCGCCAAGTCGGGCATTGAAAGTGCCTTGCTCGATGCCCAAGGCAAACGCCTGGGGCTGCCGGTCAGCGAGCTGTTGGGCGGGCGAGTGCGTGACAGCCTGGAAGTCGCCTGGACCTTGGCCAGCGGCGACACTGCCCGCGATATCGCAGAAGCCGAGCAGATGCTCGATCAGCGTCGCCACCGTATTTTCAAACTGAAGATCGGCGCCAATGAAGTGGCCCATGACCTGCGCCACGTCATCGCGATCAAGCACGCCTTGGGCGACCGCGCCAGCGTGCGGGTCGATGTCAATCAGTACTGGGACGAGTCTCAGGCGATTCGCGCCTGTCAGGTGTTGGGTGAGAACGGCATCGACCTGATCGAGCAGCCGATCTCGCGCATCAACCGTGCCGGTCAGGTACGCCTGAACCAGCGCAGCCCGGCACCGATCATGGCCGACGAGTCCATCGAGAGTGTCGAGGACGCCTTCAGCCTGGCCGCCGACGGTGCCGCCAGCATCTTCGCCTTGAAGATTGCCAAGAATGGTGGCCCGCGCGCGGTGTTGCGCACCGCCCAGATCGCCGAAGCCGCCGGGATCGCCCTGTATGGCGGAACCATGCTCGAAGGTTCAATCGGCACCCTGGCCTCGGCGCATGCCTTCGTCACCTTGAACGCGCTCACCTGGCACACCGAACTGTTCGGCCCGCTGCTGCTGACTGAAGAGATCGTCGTCGAGGCACCGGTGTACCGCGATTTCGCCTTGCACGTCCCGCGCACCCCAGGCCTGGGCCTGACCCTGGATGAAGAGCGCCTGGCGTTCTTCAGCCGCCGCTGAATAGGAGAGCCCACATGTTGTTCCACGTGAAAATGACCGTGAAATTGCCCCTCGACATGGACCCGGCCCAAGCGGCCCGGCTCAAGGCTGACGAAAAGGCGCTGGCCCAACGTCTGCAGCACGAGGGTATCTGGCGCCACCTGTGGCGCATTGCCGGGCATTACGCCAACTACAGCGTCTTTGACCTGCCCAGCGTCGAAGCGCTGCACGACACCCTGATGCAACTGCCGCTGTTCCCCTACATGGACATCGAGATTGACGGCCTGTGCCGGCATCCCTCGTCGATCCATTCCGATGACCGTTGATCGCTGATTACTGATAACAACAATTCGAGGTAGCCAATCATGACCGTGAAGATCGCTCACACTGCCGATGTGCAAAAATTCTTCGAAGAAGCCAGCGGCTTGCTTAATCAGGAAGGCAATCCACGCCTGAAGACCCTGGTCAATCGCATCATCAATGACGTTGCCCGGGTCATCGAAGACCTGCAGGTGACGCCGGATGAGTTCTGGAAAGCAGTGGATTACCTCAATCGCCTGGGCGCACGTCAGGAAGCCGGTTTGCTGGTGGCCGGTCTTGGCCTGGAGCACTACCTGGACCTGCAACTGGATGCCCAGGATGAAGCCGCAGGTTTGTCCGGCGGAACGCCGCGAACCATTGAAGGCCCGCTGTACGTAGCCGGTGCGCCATTGGCCGAAGGTGAAGTGCGGATGGACGATGGTCTCGATGCCGGCACCGTGATGTTCCTGCAAGGGCGGGTACTGGATGAGCACGGCCAACCGGTAGCCGGCGCGGTGGTCGACTTGTGGCACGCCAACACCCAGGGGACGTACTCCTACTTCGACAGCACCCAGTCGGACTACAACCTGCGTCGTCGCATCATCACCGATGCAGAAGGCCGTTACCGTGCGCGCAGCATCGTGCCGTCGGGCTATGGCTGCCCAGCGGACGGTCCAACCCAGGAGCTGCTTGACCAACTGGGCCGCCATGGCAATCGCCCAGCGCATGTGCACTTCTTTATCTCTGCACCGGGTCACCGTCACCTGACCACCCAGATCAACCTGTCCGGTGATCAATACCTGTGGGATGATTTCGCCTACGCCACCCGCGATGGGCTGGTCGGTGAACTGCGCTTCGTCGAAGATGCTGCGGCTGCCGATGCCCGGGGTGTCGAAGGACGCTTTGCCGAGATGGACTTTGACTTCCAGTTGCAGGCCGCACCGCAGCCAGCCTTTGAACTGCGCAGCAATCGTCCGCGTGCCTTGCAGGATGCCTGAGTAACGCACTCGGTTTGACGCCGGCATAGCCGACGCCTGCTCAATGGTTCGTATCATTGATGCAGGCGTCGGCTTTGCCGGCGATCTGCGTTAAGACAAGCACAAGCCCTGGGTGGTCCGATGAAGCCTCTGTTCCACGACTTTTCTGTGTCCGCCCTGGTGGCCGGCCTGATCGCCACAATGATCTCTTATGCCGGGCCACTGGTGATCGTCTTTCAGGCTGCCCACAGCGCACAGTTGTCGGCGGCCGAATTGTCTTCCTGGGTCTGGGCCATTTCCATTGGCAGCGGTCTGCTTGGGGTGGTCCTCAGCCTGCGCTACAAAGTTCCTGTCGTAATCGCCTGGTCGGCGCCTGGCTCGGCGTTGCTGGTGGCGCTGCTGCCCAACATTGCCTTTGCCGAGGCGGTAGGCGCCTACATCGTCGCCAACCTGATCATCCTTGGCGTGGGCGTGTCCGGGGCGTTTGATCGGATCGTCAGCAAGCTGCCGTCAGCCATTTCGGCGGCCATGTTGGCCGGCATCCTGTTCAGTTTCGGTACGGGTCTGTTCCTGTCGGTGAAAGCGCAGCCCGTGCTGGTCTTGGCGATGTTTGTCACCTACCTGCTGTTCAAGCGCCTGGCCCCGCGCTATGCCGTACTGGCGGTACTGATTTGCGGGGTGAGCCTGTCTCTGGCCAATGGCGAGTTGAAAAGTTCGGAGCTGGTCATTGGCCTTGCGACACCCGTCTTGACCCTGCCGGAGTTCAGTTGGAACGCGGTGCTGAGTATCAGCTTGCCGCTGGTGATGGTCGCACTGACCGGGCAGTTTGTACCGGGGGTTGTCGTGCTGCGTAATGACGGTTATGCCACAGCCGCCAGCCCGATCATCAGCAGCAGTGCGTTCACCAGCCTGTTGCTGGCGCCCTTTGGTTGCCATGGCCTTAACCTGGCGGCGATTACTGCGGCGATCTGCACTGGTCGTGAATCACATGATGATCCACATCGGCGCTACTGGGCGGGTGTTTGCGGTGGTGCACTGTATGTGTTGCTGGGCGTGTTCGGCGCGACACTGGTGTCGTTGTTCAGTGCCTTTCCGGCCGCTTTGATCGCAGCCCTGGCCGGGCTGGCGCTGTTCGGTGCCATTGGTGGTGCGCTTGCCGGTGCGATGAGTGTGCCGGCTGACCGCGAAGCTGCGCTGATCACCTTTCTGGTGACGGCATCCGGGATGTCGTTTCTGGGGCTGTCGGCCGCTTTCTGGGGGCTGATCTTTGGCTTGTTCGCTCATCTGTTGCTGAACCTGCGGCGGGTCGCGCCGCAGGTTCGCAGGTCAGGTGTGCAGGCAGACTGAGGTCAGATCTGCATCGCCATGCCTTCGACGTTCATGGCCGCCTGGCGCAGGGCCTCGGAGCGGGTCGGATGCGGGTGGCAGGTGAGGGCGATGTCCTCGGCCGAGGCGCTGAACTCCATGGCCACGCAGTACTCACCGATCATCTCGCTGACGCTCGGGCCAACCAGATGCACGCCAAGGACTTCGTCAGTGTTGGCATCTGCCAGGACTTTGGCGAACCCTTCGGTTTCATGGTTGATCTTGGCCCGGCTGTTGGCGGTGAACGGGAACTTGCCAACCTTGTAGGCCCGGCCTTCGGCCTTGAGTTGTTCTTCGGTCTTGCCGACGCTGGCCAGTTCCGGACGGGTGTAGATAACCCCTGGGATCAGGCCGTAATTGACCTCGTGCGCCTTGCCGGCAATTCGCTCGATACAGGCGATCGCTTCGTCCTCGGCCTTGTGCGCGAGCATCGGCCCCGAGGTGACGTCGCCAATGACCCAGATACCCGGAACCGTCGAGCGATGGCCTTCGTTGGCGAGCATGCCGCGCTTGTCGGTTTCCAGGCCGACGGTCTCCAGCCCCAGGCCATGGGTATAAGGGCGCCGTCCGATGGCCACCAGCACATAGTCGGCTTCCAGCGTTTCGGCAGCACCGCCCGCGGCAGGCTCCAGAGTCAGTTGCACAGCGTTCCCGACGACACTGGCCTGGGTCACTTTGGTGCCCAGCTTGAAGGTCATGCCTTGCTTGGCCAGTGAGCGTTGCAGGGTTTTCGCGGCCTCTTCATCAGTGCCTGGGCAGATACGGTCCAGGTACTCGATGACGGTGACCTGGCTGCCAAGGCGACGCCATACCGAGCCCAGCTCCAGGCCGATGACACCTGCTCCGATCACGACCAGGTGCTTGGGCACTTCGGCCAGGGAGAGGGCGCCGGTGGAGTCGATGATGCGTTGGTGATCAAGGGGCACCCCTGGCAGCGGCGTAGGTTCGGAACCGGTGGCAATGACAATGTCCTTGGCCTGCAGTTCGCTGACGGTCCCTTGCGCGTCGGTTACCTTGACCTTGCCGACGCCGTCGAGACGACCCCAGCCCTTGATCCAGTCGACCTTGTTCTTGCGGAACAGGTACTCGATTCCTTTGGTCAGGCCGGTAACGCTGTCATCTTTTTGCTTCATCATCTGGGCCAGGTTCAAGGTCGGTTTCACCTCGATACCCAGTGTGGCCAGTTCGCCATTGCTGGCGGCGTCGTAGAGTTCAGAGGCATGCAACAGCGCCTTTGACGGCATGCAACCGACATTCAGGCAGGTGCCGCCCAGGGTTGAACGACCTTCCACACAGGCGACGCTAAGGCCCAATTGCCCGGCCCGAATAGCCGCGTTGTAGCCACCCGGCCCCCCGCCAATGATCACGATATCGTAGCTTTTCATTGCTGTACTCCAGGATGAGGTATCGACAATGGGCGCAAGATTAGTCCGTGATTGATTGATTGTATACAATCTGTGGTGTGGACTTATTCAGAAAGTTCTCGCAGATGAACTACCCTTTTCCTCGTGACGTTCTAAGACAACGGGAGGTTTTTTCATGCTTGCGCAACTTCCAGCGGCTCTGCAAAACGTACGGCTGCCACTTCGCCTGAAGTTTTGGAATGGTCTCCACTTCGATCTGGGGCCTGGGCCACACGTCACCATTGTGGTGAAGGACCCACAGCTGATGAGTCAGCTTACCCGTCCTAGCCTTGATGATCTGGGGTCGGCATTTGTCGAAGGCAGGCTGGAGCTGGAAGGTAATATCGGCGAGGTTATCCAGGTTTGCGACGAACTGACTCAAGCGCTGCTTCTGGATGATGACGAGCCACAACCCCAGCGTGCTGCGCATGACAAGACGACTGACGCGGCTGATATTTCCTACCATTACGACCTGTCCAACGATTTCTATCAGCTCTGGCTCGACCAGGAAATGGTCTACTCCTGCGCCTACTTCAAGACGGGCAATGAAACCCTTGAGCAAGCCCAGCAGGACAAACTCGAGCATTTGTGTCGCAAGCTACGGCTGCAGCGCGGTGACTACTTGCTGGATGTCGGTTGTGGTTGGGGTGGCCTGGCGCGGTTTGCCGCCCGCGAGTTCGGTGCCAAGGTCATGGGTATCACCTTGAGCAAGGAGCAACTCAAGCTGGGTCGGGAACGGGTCAAGGCGGAAGGCCTGGAGCAGCAGGTTGATCTAAAAATCCTCGACTACCGGGATCTGCCGCAGGATGGCCGTTTCGACAAGGTGGTGAGTGTTGGCATGTTCGAGCATGTTGGCCATGCCAACCTGGCGTTGTACTGCCAGCGCCTGTTTGGCGCTGTCCGTGAAGGTGGCCTGGTGATGAACCACGGCATCACCGCCAAACATATTGATGGTCGGCCAGTCGGGCGGGGGGCAGGCGAGTTCATTGACCGCTATGTGTTCCCCCATGGCGAGCTGCCGCACCTGTCGATGATCAGTGCTTACATCAGCGATGCCGGGCTAGAGGTGGTCGATGTGGAAAGCCTGCGTTTGCACTATGCCCGGACATTGCACTTCTGGAGTGATCGACTGGAGGCGAAGCTTGATGAAGCCGGACGTCTGGTGCCTGAACGCGCGCTGAGAATCTGGCGATTGTACTTGGCCGGTTGTTCATACGCCTTCGCCAAGGGCTGGATCAACCTGCACCAGATTCTGGCGGTAAAGCCGCTGGCCGATGGCAGTCATACCCTGCCATGGACCCGGGCGGATCTTTATCGCTGACGATGCCTCGCCACTAGAGGATGGGGGAGATCAGCCTGGCGATACGCATGCCCAGCAACTGCAGTCGATGGGTGTCGCGGCTGTCCTCGGCAGTGATTTCCCGAGCCTGTTCGAAGTCGTGCTTGAGCATGGCTTCGACCTGATCGGCAAAGGTCCTGTCGATGGTCAGCAGCATGATCTCGAAGTTCAGGCGGAAGGAGCGGTTGTCCAGGTTCGCGCTGCCGATCGCACTGACTTCATCGTCGATCAGTACGACCTTCTGATGCAGGAACCCGGGCTGGTAGCGAAAGATCCGCACCCCGGCGCGCACCGCCTCGAAGGCAAACAGGCTGGAAGCGGCATAGACGATCCGATGGTCGGGACGTGAGGGCAACAGGATACGCACATCGACGCCACGCAGAACGGCCAGTCGTAGCGCGGCGAAGATCGCCTCATCGGGAATGAAGTACGGGCTGGTTATCCATAGGCGCTCACGCGCTGAATGAATCGCCTCGATGAAGAACAGTGAGCAGGTCTCCTGAGGATCAGCTGGCCCGCTGGCCAGTACTTGGCACAGTACGCCCTCGTCCGGGTACTCATCCGGCAGGATCAATGGCGGCAATTGCCGTGCGGCCCAGAACCAGTCTTCGGCAAAGGATTCCTGCAGGCAGGCCAGCACTGGGCCGCTGACCTGTACGTGGGTATCGCGCCAAGGCGACAGTTTGGGGTTGCCTCCCAGGTACTCATCGCCAACGTTGTGCCCACCGACGAAGCCTTGCAAGCCGTCGACGACGACGATCTTGCGGTGGTTGCGGAAGTTGACCTGGAAGCGATTGAACCAGCCGTGACGGGTGCTGAAGGCACGTATCTCAACGCCGCCTTCACGCAGCGTCTGGCAGTATGCCGAGGACAGGCCGTGGCTGCCGACACTGTCGTAAAGCACATAGATCTTTACGCCTTCGGCGGCTTTTTTCAGTAGCAGTGTTTGCAGCCGCCGGCCCAGTTCATCGTCATGGATGATGAAAAACTGCACCAGCACCGTATTACGGGCTTGGGCAATGGCATCAAGGATGGCGCTGAAGGTGGCCTGCCCATCGATCAGTAGTTTGATTTGATTGTTCGCCAAGCAAGGCATGCGACCGAGTTTCGGTAATGCGCGCAAGGCGGCGTAGGAGCTGGAGCTTCGCGCAGCTAATGCTTCTTCCACCCACGGGCGCCAGTTCAGGTCAGTGATGGCCAGGTGCATCTCGCGGTTGGCCTGACGTCGTGCTTTGATGTACGCATCGAAGGTTCGGCTGCCAAACACCAGGTAAGGAATCAGTGTCAGGTAGGGTATGAACAACAGCGACAGGGCCCAGGCGATCGCACCCTGCGCAGTACGGACGCTGACCACGGCGTGGAGTGCGGCACCCACACCCAGCAAGTGGATCAGGCCGATCAGGTAACCGAAGAAGTAGGGGCTGTGGTAATCCATACACATCCTGCTGTCCGCTGGCACTGCCTCTACCAGAGCATGTTCCGGGCAGTACTTGCAACCGAAAGCGTAAATCAGCGTCTAAACCATGTTCCGGCCCGACGCCGGCGTTTCGAGGAGTGACTAGATGAAGATTCGTCTGCCAATACTGGCGCTGGTCTTCGGGTTGGCGAGCCCGTTGGTGAATGCACAGATGTTGCAGCCAGGCCTGTGGGAGTTGACCACCAGCAACATGCAGGTTGATGGCAAGCCGCTGCCGGATATGCAGTTCATGCTCGGCCAGTTGAAAAACCTGCCGCCCGAGCAGCGTGCAATGATGGAGCAGGTGTTGGCCAAGCAAGGTGTCACTGTGGCGGGGAATGGCGTGCGCTCCTGCCTGACTCAGGAGCAGGTCAACAGCGATAACATCCCCTTGCAAGACCCCAAGTCAGGTTGTCGCCAGGAAATCACCGAGCGCAACGGCAATATCTGGAAATTCCGTTTTAGCTGCCCCAAAGCCCAAGGCGCCGGGCAGGCTCAGTTCCTCAGTGACCGTGAGTTCCTGACCAAGGTCAACGGCACCTTCAACGCTTCGGGAACGCAGCAACAGGGCAGCATGGAAACCCGTGCGGTCTGGCTCGGCAGCAACTGCGGCACCGTTAAGCCACGCACCTAGAACTCGTTCTGCAGCGCCTTGTAGCCCCGCACCAGGTCAACGTTGGTGCGGGCTACATCTTCGGAGAATTCCGAGGCGCTGATGCTCACAGGAGGAAACTGTGAGAGATCCGTGCTGGCACCCATTCGCGTTGTTGAGGGCACATAAAATTGCGCCGGCAGGTTGCAGCCATCGACCACCGAGTTGTGCCGTACCACGCTGCCGTCGCCGACGGTGCAGTTGAACAGTACGCTGTTGAAGCCGATGAACACCCGATTGCCAACGGTGCAGGGGCCATGGACGATGGAGCGGTGAGCAATCGAGGTGAACTCGCCAATGGTCACCGCGGCCCCTGACTTTGAGTGGATCACCACACCATCCTGAATGTTGGAGTTGGCGCCAATAGTGATGGGCTCCATCGCGCCGTTGCTGTCCACTTCATCAGCCCGAATGACCGCATAGGGCCCAACGAACACATTGTCGGCGATGATCACCTTGCCGCAGATGATTGCCGTTTTATCGACATAAGCGGATTCGGCGATCACCGGTAGATCACCGCTGGGGTTCTTGCGAATCATGGCTATTTCTCCCTTACCAATGAACTACCACTGCCACTGGCTGCGGGCGACTGCATCGTGAGCATGCAAGCTCTCGGCATGTTCAACCTGCAGGCTGAACCCGTCGATCCAGGCATGGCGCCTTAAGGCCAGGTGTAAACGGCGCACGGCATCTTCGCAGAACATCAGGTTCTGACCGTTGGCCAGTGCGAAGGCTTGCTCATCGGCGCGTTTCACTGCGGTCTGCACCGCCGTACCCAGTGCCCCTTCGGCATGATCAATCAGTGCGACGATGGGAAACACACTAACGTCTTGCGTTAAGCGTACCCGCAACGTTGCCAGGCTACGTTGGCTATGGGGCGTGGCAACGATGCCCGCGGCACTGCCTAGCCAGGAGAGCAGCGCTTCATGGCTGAGCGGTTGGTTAGCGAAATCGGCGAGAAATTGCTGTTGAATCAGTTGCCTTGCGAGTGCTGCGGAACAGGGGCAGGTTGAGGAATAGGTCACGTGCACATTTAGTTCCACGTGGAACACTTCTTGTTCTAGGCGTGCAGTCAGCACCACGGGATAGGCCTTCCAGCCTGACAGCGGGCTGACCAATGCTGGCTGTTTCAGCATGACTTCAAATTGCAGGCGCAGGTAAGCGCTGTCAGAAAGACCGCAGTGGCTTTCCAGAAAGTGTTCAAGCACCTGATGAATCAGTGCTGGGCAAAGTTCTTTTTGTTCCAGTGCTTCCAGTGCCAGGTACAAGCGCGACATGTGTATCCCGCGTGATTCGCCGTTATCCAGGCTGACGCCGGCATCGGCACTGGCGCGCAGCCGTTGAGCGTTGAACGACACCGGCAAGGCAATGCCGCACATGCCCACCCAGTTCAGTGGTAGTGGCTGGTGTAGTGCCTGAGTGGCAATGTCGGGAAGAGGCAGGGCAGTCATGGGTTGTTCGTCGTGGCGGAAAAGTAGTTTGTTATATTATAACAATGCAGTGCTCTACAAGACTGTAGGGATTACTGGCAACCGCCTACTCGACTGCAGCGCACGCCAAAGCGCTGTCCGTTGGAACTGGATACGCGGTTGATCGTGGTCCAACCGACGCGACGGCTGTAGCCGACCCAGGCTTCACCGTCACTGGCCAGCCCGGTGAAGAAGGTCAGTTGACCGTAGCGGTCGCTGGTTTGTGCCCAGCGACGTTTGCCCTCTATCTCGTACCCGCGCAAAAACACGGTGCTGCCTTTGGTTTGCACACTGTAGTAATTGCCCTCGAGATCCTTGCAGGCCAGCAGGTTTGCGCTGCGCGTGCAGTGCGCCAGCGTGTCGCTGGGTAGTGCCTGCGCGAGGGCGTGCGGGGCAAGTGCAGCGAGGCAAACAAGCCAAACCCACGGTTGATTCATCAAGACTTCCTCGAGGTGGCTAGCGGTCGTGCGCTTGCGAAGGTGCTTGGAATAAGCGCACCGTTATAATATAACATGTCGTAAAGCATCTATCGAATGCAGCCCCGATGAGGACCCCACCATGCCCGACCGTCTTCCCGTTACTGTGCTCTCTGGCTTTCTCGGCGCAGGCAAGAGCACGCTGCTCAATCATGTCCTGCGCAATCGCGAAAACCTCCGGGTGGCAGTGATCGTCAACGACATGAGTGAAATCAACATCGATGCCAGTGAGGTGCAACGTAATGTCAGCTTGAACCGTGCCGAGGAAAAGTTGGTCGAGATGAGCAACGGTTGCATCTGCTGCACCTTGCGCGAAGACCTGCTCGAGGAAGTCGGGCGACTGGCTCGAGAAGGTCGGTTCGATTACTTGCTGATTGAGTCGACCGGTATTTCTGAACCACTCCCCGTGGCTGAAACCTTTACCTTCCGGGATGACCAAGGCCGCAGCCTGGCCGACCAGGCGCGGCTCGATACCATGGTCACGGTAGTCGATGGTTTGAATTTCCTGAGTGATTATCAGGCTGCGGAAAGCCTGGCGAGCCGTGGCGAAACCCTTGGCGAAGAGGATGAGCGTTCGATCAGTGACCTCTTGATTGAGCAGGTGGAGTTCGCTGATGTGATTCTGGTCAGCAAGATCGATCTGGTGGGTAGCCACAGCCGTGACGAACTAATGGCGATCCTGCGCAGCCTTAACGCTCACGCGCAGATTGTTCCAATGGTCATGGGACAGGTGCCGCTGGAGCGGATCCTCAACACCGGATTGTTCGACTTCGACAAGGCCGCGCAGGCGCCCGGTTGGCTTCAGGAACTGCGTGGTACGCATGTGCCTGAAACGCAGGAGTATGGCATTTGCTCATGGGCCTGGCAGGCCCGGCGTCCGTTGCATCCGCAGCGCTTCTTCGACTTTATCCACAGCCCCTGGACGAATGGGCGACTGCTGCGCTCCAAGGGCTTTTTCTGGCTGGCCAGTAAACGGAGTGATGCCGGTAGCTGGTCTCAGGCAGGTGGCATGGTTAGACACGGATTCGCCGGTCGTTGGTGGCGCTTTGTGCCTCGCGAGCATTGGCCACAGGATCAGGACAGTCAGGCGGCAATCCTCAAGCATTGGAACAGCGCGTGCGGTGATTGTCGGCAAGAACTGGTGTTCATCGGCCAGCATATTGATTTTGCCAGGCTTGAAGCTGAGCTGGCGGCCTGCTTGCTGAGTGACGCTGAAATGGCGCTAGGCGAAGACGCCTGGAGTCAGCTGCCGGACCCCTTTGGTCCGTGGTACGAAGAGGACGCTGCCTGATGTTGGCACCAACGCCTCGTTACGTTCCGCGCCAGGTACTTGGTGAATCACCTCAGGTCCTGGGTGAAGCCTTGCAGGATGGGGTCAATCTGGCCGTTTGGGAGCGGCAACTGCCTGTGCATATCGCCGATTTTGCCAGCCTGTTGTTGTCATTGAACCAACCATTGGCGGAGTCGTTCACGTTGGAATTGTGCGACGACGGGCAACTTCCGGCATTGCCTGCGGTGGCCAGAGGCTATGCCGACCTGACAGGCTACGATGGCTTCGTCGCCGATGTGGCCTGGCTGGTTGGTGCCTATGCCTGCCTGCTTGATGCTCGTCGGGTTGGGGTACGTCTTACGGCACTGGACAACGCCATGTGCCCGCGTTGGCATGTCGATCACGTACCCCTGCGGCTGCTCACGACCTATGCCGGGCCCGGCAGCGAATGGCTGGAAGAGGCTGTGGATAAACGCGTCCAGCCGCTGCCGGCAGAGGTCGAGCCGGCGCGGGTTCGTCAGTTGGGCTGTGGTGCTGTCGCCTTGCTGAAGGGGGAGAAGTGGTTGGGTAATGAAGGCTGCGGGCTTATCCACAGGTCGCCAGCACTGGCCAACGGTGAGCGCCGTTTGATCCTTAGCCTTGACTGGATGGCCTGAGTCCAGCGCATAGTGTGCGATCTTCCAGGCCTGTTGATGACCATGCTGCAGAACATACCTACCCACGTGATTGCCGGGCCCTTGGGGGCCGGTAAGACCAGTCTGATTCGCCACTTGATGGCTCACCGCCCGGCCTCTGAGCGCTGGGCGGTGTTGATAAACGAGTTCGGTCAGATCGGCCTGGATGCGGCGCTGCTCAGCACTGCAGATGACGGCATTGCCATGGGCGAGGTGGCTGGAGGGTGCTTGTGTTGTGTGAACGGCGCACCGTTTCAGGTTGGCCTGGGTCGGTTGTTGCGCAAATCCAGGCCAGACCGGCTGTTTATCGAACCTTCAGGGCTTGGTCACCCGGCGCAGCTGTTGGCGCAACTGCGCCAGCCACCATGGCAGGGTGTGCTGGATGTGCAGCCCTTGGTGATGGTGCTGGATGCCCAGATGTTGGCGGGTGGCCAGCCGCTAGCGGACAGTCAGCAAGCCGCATTGGTTGAGGCAGGGTTGTTGGTGCTGAACAAAGCCGAGGCTGTGGATAGTGAAAAACGGGTGTGGATAACCTCCCGATTACCCACCGTGCCGTGCTATTGGACGGAACAGGGTCGGTTACCTCTGGATGAGCTGCTGAAGCAGTCCACCGCAATTGTGGATAAGCCGGCTGTGGATAATTCTGCGTTGCCTGACGGTACCGCACCACTCGGCGCTCTGTGGACAAGTCCATCCGAGCCGATCTGTCTGCACCATCAATCAACTGACGGCTGGAGCATTGGCTGGCGCTGGCACCCGAGTCAGTTGCTCGATGCGCAGCGTATAGAGGGGTTTCTTGCGGGGCTGGTGTGGCGCCGGGCCAAACTGGTTATCCACAGCCCGGAAGGTTGGCAGTCTGCTAACGCATTGGAAGGTAAATCCCTGGTCTGGCAGTCGAGCCACTGGCGGCGTGATTCACGTATCGAACTGATCTTTGCTCAGCCCCAGGATGCTGAAGCGCTGCAACAAGGCATGGCGGCATGCCTGTGTTGATCAGTTGTGCCAGCGGTTGTGCTCCTGGCGCCACTGCTTCATTTCAATCACGTTGTCATGGTGTTGCACCGGCTTGATCTCGAACGGGTAGGGCGCCAGTTCGATTTGCATGGCGTGGGCGCCAAATTGAGTGATGGTGCCGGGGTGGCGTTGCTCCCCGGTTACCGTGAACTCAAAGTTATACACACGGGCCAGGCGCTTCCTGCCATTGGCATCACGGATAAAGGCGATACGTTTGAGCGCGACGTTGCCGTCGAGCAACTCCAGGTCGAGCTTGGCGCAATGCTGTTTGACCCTTTCCAGCGCTTTTTCACGCAGCCCGTGGTTATGCCAAAGCCAAGCACCGACGGTAGCCAGCAGCATCAGTACGGAGAGATTTTCGAGGGTCAACATTACATAGGCTCCAACGAGGTGTACTCAGCTTAACCGCCTCCCAGCGCTGTCGTACAGGTGGTATTTAGCGCCATACTGCATGCCTTGTCTCTATTACAACGCATCGGAAGCCTTGCATGAAACGTACGCCACACCTGCTTGCTATCCAGTCTCATGTGGTCTTCGGTCACGCCGGCAACAGCGCTGCGGTGTTCCCCATGCAGCGTGTGGGGGTCAACGTCTGGCCACTCAATACCGTGCAGTTCTCTAACCACACACAGTATGGCCAGTGGACTGGAGAAGTGCTTGCGCCAGCGCAAATTCCTGCGCTGGTGAACGGAATCGCGACGATCGGTGAGCTTGGCAATTGCGATGCGGTGTTGTCCGGTTACCTCGGCAGTGCGGCCCAGGGGCGTGCAATCCTCGCGGTTGTGGCGCAAATCAAGGCGGCCAACCCGGCAGCGCTGTACCTGTGCGATCCGGTGATGGGGCACGCAGAAAAAGGCTGCATCGTGCCCGAAGAAGTCAGCGACTTTCTACGAGAGGAGGCGCTGGCGGCGGCCGATGTGTTGTGCCCGAATCAGCTTGAGCTGGACAGCTTTTGCGGTCGTCGCGCTGAATCGCTCGACGATTGCGTTGCAATGGCACGGTCGTTGTTGAGCCGTGGGCCGAAGGCAGTGTTGGTCAAGCACCTGGCCTATCCGGACCGGCAAGCCAATGATTTTGAGATGCTGTTGGTGACCGCTGAAGGCAATTGGCACCTGCGTCGCCCGCTGCTGGCCTTCCCGCGCCAGCCGGTGGGTGTCGGCGACCTCACTGCCGGGTTGTTCCTGGCTCGGCTGCTGTTGGGCGACAGTTGGGTCGCGGCATTCGAGTACAGTGCCGCAGCTGTGCATGAAGTACTGCTGGAAACCCAGGCCTGCGGCAGTTATGAACTGGAACTGGTGCGGGCCCAGGATCGTATTGTGCATCCACGGCTGCGTTTTGAGGCGCAGCGCCTGGCGTTTTAAAGGGCGTCGGCCTTGAGCTCCTGGTAGCGTTTTTCCAGCTCCTGGCGAATCAGGCGGCGCTGCTTACCCTGCAGGAAACGACGCTTTTCTTCGCTGGTTTCCGGCTGACGTGGCGGCACAGGCACGGGCTTGCGGTCGTCGTCGACGGCGACCATGGTGAAGAAACAGCTGTTGCTATGGCGCACCGAGCGTTCGCGGATGTTCTCAGTGACCACTTTGATGCCCACCTCCATGGAGGTGGTGCCGGTGTAGTTGACCGAGGCCAGGAACGTCACCAATTCGCCGACATGCACCGGCTCGCGGAAAATCACTTGATCAACCGAGAGTGTCACCACATAGCGGCCAGCGTAGCGGCTGGCACAGGCATAGGCGACTTCATCGAGGTACTTGAGCAGGGTACCGCCGTGTACGTTGCCAGAAAAATTGGCCTTGTCCGGAGTCATCAGGACGGTCATCGATAGCTGGGCGTTTCCAGGTTCCATAGTGTGCTCACGGTGAGGTTGCGCTGAGTGGGGGGCGCCTGAACGGACGCTTCTTTCCCCGTTACGATTCCCATCATAAAAACGGGACGCTGGCAGGCTCCTTGCCGTCACGCGTTTCAGGTCATTTGGTCGGGCAAATCTGTCGATCTGTTTCTACATATTGCATCGCCAGCCTCATGCAGTGGCGGGTGTTAACCTCAGTTGGCCCATGCAAGGTGGGTTATTCCTACAGATAAAGCATAAAACAGGTGCCGCTCAATCAGATCACTCTGACAGGTACTTGTTTGTTTTTTGTACGTATTCAGGAGGTGTCCGCCATGCATGCCATCAGCTTTATTCAGGATTTGGCGGTGATCATGCTGGTTGCCGGGGTCGTCACCGTGCTTTTTCATCGCCTCAAGCAGCCGGTGGTCCTGGGTTACATCGTTGCCGGGTTCATCATTGGCCCTTATACCCCACCGTTCGGCCTGATTCACGACGAAGACACGATCAAGACCCTGGCCGAGCTCGGGGTGATTTTCCTGATGTTTTGCCTGGGCCTGGAGTTCAGCCTGCGCAAGCTGTTCAAGGTCGGGGCAACCGCCTTTATCGCCGCTTTTCTGGAAATCGTCCTGATGATCTGGATCGGCTTCGAGATTGGCCGCTGGTTTGGCTGGAGCACCATGGATTCGTTGTTTCTCGGGGCGATTCTGGCGATTTCCTCGACCACGATCATCGTCAAGGCGCTCAATGACCTGAAGATGAAGAACGAGCGCTTCGCCCAGTTGATCTTCGGTGTACTGATCGTTGAAGACATTCTGGGTATCGGCATTATTGCCTTGTTATCGGGCATTGCCGTCAGCGGTACGGTCAGCTCCGGTGAGGTGTTTTCCACGGTCGGCAAACTGTCGCTGTTCATGATTGTGGCGTTGGTGGTCGGCATTCTTCTGGTGCCGCGTGTGTTGGCCTACGTGGCGCGCTTTGAAAGCAACGAGATGCTGCTGATTACGGTGCTAGGGCTGTGCTTCGGCTTTTGCCTACTGGTGGTCAAGCTTGAGTACAGCATGGTGCTGGGTGCGTTCCTGATTGGCGCGATTATGGCTGAGTCGCGGCAGTTACTGAAAATAGAGCGCTTGATCGAGCCGGTTCGTGACCTGTTCAGTGCCATCTTTTTTGTCGCCATCGGCATGATGATCGACCCGCGGGTGCTGCTCGACTATGCCTGGCCGATTGCGGTGATTACCGTTGCCGTCGTGCTGGGCAAGATGCTTTCTTGCGGCATGGGAGCGTTTATTGCGGGCAACGATGGGCGCACGTCGTTGCGTGTCGGCATGGGCCTGTCACAGATCGGCGAGTTCTCTTTCATCATCGCGGCGCTGGGGATCACCCTGCAGGTCACCAGTGACTTCCTCTACCCGGTCGCGGTGGCCGTGTCGGCGATTACCACGCTGCTGACGCCGTATTTGATTCGCAGTGCAGATCCGTTGTCACAGAGGCTGGCCAAGGTCATGCCGCAGCGTCTGGGCCGAGTACTGTCGCTGTATGGTGAATGGTTGCGCAGTATTCAACCACACGGCGAGGGCGCGATGCTGGCGGCCATGATCCGGCGGATTCTGTTGCAGGTTGGGGTCAACCTGGCCCTGGTGGCCGCGATCTTCTTTAGTGGCGGTTACTTCGCATACCGCATCAGCGCCTGGTTGAGCGGCTGGATCAGCGACACAGGGCAGCACAAGGCCTTGATTTGGGGCGCAGCGCTGTTGTTGTCGCTACCGTTCCTGATCGCGGCTTATCGCAAGCTCAAGGCGCTCTCGATGCTGTTGGCGGAAATGGGGGTGAAGCCGGAGGTGGCGGGGCGACATACCCAGCGTGTTCGACGGGTAATCGCCGAGGTGATTCCGCTGCTGTCGTTGTTGGTGATTTTCCTGCTGTTGTCGGCATTGTCGGCCAGTATTCTGCCGACCAGTGAACTGCTGCTGGTGATCGCGGTGGTCGCTGCGGGCGTGGTCGCGTTGCTCTGGCGCTGGTTCATCCGGGTGCACACGCGGATGCAGATCGCTTTGCTCGAAACGCTAGAGCATGATGACGGCCATCACCGCTAGGGTGCGGTGATGGCGCGTCCTGCCAGCGCCAATCAACTGCCCGATGGCCGTTGATGCTTCAGGCGATGTTCAGGTCAGCTTTCCAGCCAGACATCCCGAGCCCAGTGCCAGACCGATTCCCAGCTTTCCTCGGTGACGCATTCTTCTTCGCCCGACCACAACACTACGGTGCCGTCTTCTTCGACGCAGTAGTAGTCATCGCCGTCCTGGCAGAGCGGGATCAGGTCGCGCGGTACGCCCGCATCCCAGGCATTGGCGGCGACTTCAGGCAGGTAGGTGTGCGATTGTGGGTCGGTCGCGGTCACCGGTTCCAGGCTACCGTACACGACATCGCTGACGGTCAGCAGGAACTCTTTGAAGACGAAGGGAATGTTGATGAACAACTGCTCTTCGATCTCGACCAGTTGATCCTCGTCGGGCAACTCCAGTGGAACCGGCACGGGTTCATTGGCTTCACGGAGTTGTTCAATCACTTCTTCCACGGCTCTATCCTCTTACCTTGATGACACGCTGCGCGTTATACCCTAGTAGCGCAATCCGGCAAAAGCAAAACCCCGGGACAGGCCCGGGGTTTTTTGTGCAATGCCTGAAAATCAGCCGTTCTGGCGGATCCCGGCGACCAGCCACGGCTGGTTCTCGCCTTGGGCACGTTCCATGTTCCAGCTTTCGCTGAACACTTCGCCCTGGTCGAAGCGCGAGGTTTTCGACACGCCGCTGAAGGTCAGAGTGGCGATGGTCTTGTCGGCGCGGTCGTCGACACCTTCCAGTTGCACATTCAGGTCATCGATGTAGGTGGACTGGAAGCCCTCGCCCAAGGCCGCGCGCTCCTGCTTGAGGAACTGCAGCATTTGTGGCGTGACGAACTCGGCGATCTTGTCCATCTCGTTCGCGTCCCAGTGCTGCTGCAGCGACTGGAAGTGGTTGCGTGCTGCAGCCAGGAAGCTCTGCTCGTTGAACCAGGCCGGTGCGTTGATGACCGGGCGGGCCGACGAGGCTGGCGAACCACCGAATACCTGCGGCTGTGCTGGTTGCTCGTAGGCTTCACGCTGGAACGGTGCGTGACCTGCTGGCGCCATCTGTGGCTGCTGTTGCTTGCGACGGCGGGCGGCAATGAAGCGGAACGCCAGGAAGGCGATCAGCGCCATGATGATGATGTCGAGGAACTGCATCCCCTCGAAGCCATCACCCATGAACATCGAGGCCAGCAGGCCACCGGCGGCGATACCGGCCAATGGGCCGAGCCAGCGCGAGGCGCCGCTGGCAGCGGCAGGCGCACGGCCTGGCATTGCGGGGGTGGCTGCCGGAGTGGATGGGGCGGCCTGGCGGGTTTGATGGGTCGGTGCTGCGCCCGAGCTCTTGCCGCCGCCGAAGCGTTTGGCATTGGCGTCGAGGCTCATCGTCAGGCCAATGCACAGCGCTAGAGCGATGCTAAGAAAACGTTGCATAGTATGGGAATTCCCGTTTTGTGGATTGCACGCGCGTCATGGTGCACAGGTTGTAGGCTGCATGACCAGCACCATAATGTTTCCAGCTTTTGCTTGATTATGCCTTCATGCTTGACTCAAGCCTGTTGCACGATCAGCTAATACCTGGGGGCCGGTGGCTATGGGGTCAGGCGGCAAGGGCCCAGAACGTCCATGAGGAAAAGAAGCCCGAGCCCATTGCGTTACCTTTGTCCAGAAACGCGACTTAGATGGCTTCCAGCTTGGCATAACCCAGCATCAGCCACTTGCTGCCTTCGGCGAAGTTGACTTGCACGCGTGCCTGCGCGCCGGAGCCTTCAAAGTTCAGGATCACGCCTTCGCCAAACACTGCATGCTGTACCCGCTGGCCGAGGTTGAAGGCGGTCTGCGGGATGTTAGCGCTACCGAACAGGCTGCTCGAATTCTGCTTCTGGCCAGAACCGAATGGGCGGCTGACGCTGTTGGACAAACGCACTTCCTGAATCAGCCCGGCCGGAATTTCACGTACGAAACGTGACACCTTGTTGTAGGTCTCGCTGCCGTAAAGGCGGCGGGTTTCGGCGTAGGTCATGACCAGTTGCTGCATGGCCCGGGTGATGCCGACATAGGCCAGGCGGCGTTCCTCTTCGAGGCGCCCTGGCTCCTCCAGGCTCATCTTGTGCGGGAACAGGCCTTCTTCCATGCCCACCAGGAACACGTAAGGGAACTCCAGGCCCTTGGCGCTGTGCAGGGTCATCAACTGGATGCTGTCCTCATGCTCATCAGCCTGGGCCTCACCGGCTTCCAGCGAGGCATGGCCGAGGAATGCCGAGAGCGGCGAGAGGTCTTCGTCGTCTTCGCTGGTTTCAAAGTTGCGCGCTGCGCTGACCAGTTCCTCAAGGTTTTCTACCCGTGCCTGGCCTTTCTCACCTTTCTCTTCCTGGTGATAGACGATCAGCCCGGATTGCTCGATCACTGTCTGGGTCATCAGGTGCAGCGGCATTTCCAGCACCTTCGCCGCGAGGTTTTCGATCAGTTCGATAAAGGCGCTCAGCGCGCTGGCTGCGCGGCCCTTGAGGCCCTTGTTAGCGAGCAGCAGGGCTACGGCCTCCCACATCGAGACTTGGGCATGGCGGGCATGCTCGCGAATGGCTTCGACGGTTTTTTCACCGATGCCACGCGGCGGCACATTAATGACCCGCTCCAGTGCCGCGTCGTTGCCACGGCCCTCCAGCAGGCGCAAATAGGCCATGGCGTTCTTGATCTCGGCGCGCTCGAAGAAGCGTTGCCCCCCGTAGATTCGATAGGGGATGCGTTCGCGCAGCAGGGCCTCTTCGAGCACCCGCGACTGGGCGTTGGAGCGGTAAAGGATGGCGATATCGCTACGCGCCGCACCGGTCTTAATCACGCTTTCGATGGTTTCCACCACGTAGCGCGCTTCGTCGTGTTCGTTGAAGGCGGCGTAAAGGCTCAGTGGTTCGCCGTCGCCACCGTCGGTCCACAGCTCTTTGCCCAGGCGCCCGCTGTTGTTGGCGATCAGGGCGTTGGCGGCTTTGAGGATGCCGGCGGTGGAGCGGTAGTTCTGCTCCAGGCGGATCAACTCGGCGTCGGGGAAGTCGCTGGTGTACTGATGAATGTTCTCGATCTTGGCACCGCGCCAGCCATAAATGGACTGATCGTCGTCGCCGACCACCATCAAGCTGTCGCCACCCTTGGCCAGTAGCCGCAGCCAGGCATATTGCACGGCGTTGGTGTCCTGGAACTCATCCACCAGCAAGTGGCGGAAGCGGCGCTGGTAATGCTCCAGCAGACCGGGATGGTCGCGCCAGAGGTCCAGGGCGCGCAGCAGCAGTTCGGAGAAGTCGATGACGCCAGCGCGCTGGCAGGCGGCCTCATAGGCTTCATAAATGCTGCGCATGGTGCCCAGGAACAGGTCGCCGCTGGCTTGAATATGCTGTGGGCGCAGGCCTTCGTCTTTCTGGCCATTGATGAACCATTGCGCCTGGCGTGCAGGCCAGCGCTGTTCGTCCAGGCCCAACTCGCGGATTACGCGCTTGACCAGGCGTTGCTGATCGTCGCTGTCGAGAATCTGGAAATTCTGGTTCAGCCCGGCTTCTTGCCAGTGCGCCCGCAACAGGCGATGGGCCAGGCCGTGGAAGGTGCCCACCCACATGCCTGCCGGGTTGATACCCATCAGTTGCTCGATACGCTGGCGCATCTCGGCGGCAGCCTTGTTGGTGAAGGTCACCGACAGGATCGAATGCGGTGAGGCCTGCTCGACCTGGATCAACCAGGCGATACGGTGCACCAGCACACGGGTTTTGCCGGAGCCGGCACCGGCCAGGACCAACTGACGGCCAACCGGGGCCGCTACGGCCTGACGTTGGGCATCGTTGAGGGAGTTCAACAGGAGAGAGAGATCATCGCGCATCCGGCCATTCTAGGGGGCAGGGGAGTCAGGGGCAAACCTGGCGTGGAAAATCCGTCGGGGTGACGATCCGCTGGTCATGGCGTGCAGGCCTTGGCCCGCGTGCTTGAGCGGTCGCCATGGTTATGGCGCGTGCATCAGGTTGGTGAATATTTATAACGCAGAGCAGTTTGGTAGTGGTCGATGCTTGTGTATGCTCCGTGCCACGTTTAAGGCTCACCATTACAAGAATACTGCCTATGACCTTCGGTTCAGGCTCTGCGAGCGTCCCTCAGGAAGCACGTCGGAGCATTCGAAAGCAATTTGCCACGCAACTGGCCGTCGAGCGCACCCGCTTGTTGTATCAGGGGTCACTGCTGCCAACGTTGTTCATGCTGCTCAATGGCCTGGTATGCGCCTGGTTGCTGTGGAGCCCGCCACGCTATTTTCAGATCAGTATCTGGATGGTCTGGCTGATGGCCCTGGTTGCCTTGCGAGTGATCCAGGTCGCGGCATTCGACGCGGCCATGCCAGAACGTCAGGCGCAACCGACCTGGTGGCGAATGTTCCTCCTGGGTTCGGCTTTCAGTGGCCTGACCCTGGCCAGTGCAGCGATCGCCCTGGTGCCTACGGATAATTTCGTACAGCAAGCCTGGGTCTTTGGCCTGCTTGGCGCGGCGACACTTTCGGCCAGCATTGCCTACGCTGTCAGCTTGCCCGCCTTCCTCAGCTTCACCTTGCCATGTTTGTTGCCGCCGATCCTCTACCTGTTCTGGAGTGGTGCCGACGAGCACCTGGGTTGGGGCTGGTTGGGCCTCATCCTGCTGGGGGCCTTGTTAGTGGTTGCCTGGCAGGTCAATCGCCTGATTGAGAACGGGTTGCTGCGCCGCTTTCAGAATCAGGCGCTGATTGAACACCTGCAGGCTGCACAGCATCGCAGTGAGCAGCTCAACCAGGCCTTGGCCAGTGAAGTCGAGCGGCGACGGCTGATCGAAGACCAGTTGCGTCAGGCCCAGGTCGGCCTGGAGTCGCGGGTGGCGCAGCGCAGCCAGCAACTGGACGCCGCCAATCAGGCGTTGAGCAAGAGCGAGCAACGCCTGGCGTTGGCGCTGGACGCTAGTGAGCTGGGTTTATGGGACTGGAACCTGCAGAGCGATGAGGTTCACCACACCCAGCTTCGCGAGTTGTTTGGCCTTGATCCAGAGCAGGTCAAGGCGATGCTGGCTCACCTCAAGCCGCGCTTGCACCCCGAGGACCTGCCGTCGCTCAAGCGCACGCTGGTCGAGCATTTGAAGGGGCGCACCGAGGATTACCGTATCGAGTACCGGGTTCGTCACAGCCAGGGCCACTGGTGCTGGGTCGAGGACCGTGGCCGGGCCGTCGAGCGCGATGCCGACGGGCGTGTTGTGCGTATGCTGGGGACGCGGCGCGACATCAGCGCAAGCAAGGCTCAGGAAGAGCAGCAACGCTTGGCGGCCACAGTGTTCGAGGCTGCCAGCGAAGGTATTGCCATTCTCGACCCGGATTACGTGCTGCTGGCCGTCAATCAGGCATTTTGTCGGATCACCGGCTACGACCGAGAAGAGTTGCTGGCGCGCAACGTGCTGGAGTTGCCCTGCAGCCGCGACGCGCGGCGGCACCTGTCGGCGATTGACCAGGCCCTGGAGCAGCAGGGCGGGTGGCAGGGTGAGCTGGTTGAGGCGCGCAAGAGTGGCGAACTCTATCCCCAGTGGCTGCAACTCAATGGTGTGCGGGATGCACAGGGCAACATCAGCAGTATTGTTGGCTTCTTCAGTGATCTCTCTGCGCGGCGCGAGTCGGAAGAGCGTTTGCGCTACCTTGCGCATTACGACGAACTCACGGGCCTGGCCAACCGTGCGCTGTTCCGATTGCGTTTGCATGAAGCCGGGCAGCGCTTACCTTTGAGTGGCCGTAGCCTGGCCTTGCTGCATATCGACCTCGATCGCTTCAAGCTGTTGAACGAGAGCCTTGGGCATGAGATCGCAGATCAACTGCTGACCCAGATGGCCCGGCGTATCAGCAATGCGTTGCCTGAGGCCGATACCGTTGCGCGGCTTTCCGGGGACGAGTTTGCCGTGCTGTTTGATGGGTACACCAACCTGTCGAGCCTGGTGCGGGTTACGACACGCCTGCTCGACAAGCTGCGTGCACCGTTGCGGGTTGCGGGTCATGAGTTGGTGATCAGTGCATCGGTCGGTATCAGCCTGCTCTCCGACACCACTCGGGAGGTCAGTATGCTGGTCAGCCAAGCGAACATGGCGATGCAGCACGCCAAGCACCTGGGGGGCGACAACTTCCAGTTCTACACCGAAAGCCTGCAGGCCAGCACGTTGGAGCGTCTGCAACTGGAGAATCAGTTGCGCAGGGCGATCGAAGAACGCCAGCTGGAGGTCTACTACCAACCAAAACTGTGCCTGGCCACAGGGCGTCTGACAGCAGCCGAAGCCTTGGTGCGCTGGCATCATCCGCAATGGGGCATGGTACCGCCGAGCGAGTTTATCGGGTTGGCCGAGGAAACCGGGCTGATCGCGCCGATGGGTGAGTTCGTCTTGCGTCAGGCGTGTTGGCAAGCCTGCGAATGGCAGCGTCAGGGCTTGGCACCGATACGTGTCTCGGTAAACCTTTCGGTTCATCAGTTACGTCAGGGCAAGTTGGTCAGCCTGGTGCGTCAAGTGCTTGATGAGAGCGGGCTGGAACCTCATCTGCTGGAGCTGGAACTGACCGAAAGCCAGTTGCTTGACAGTGTCGAGCACATCATTGCGACGTTCCGTCAGTTGCATGAGTTGGGGGTGAAGCTGGCCATCGACGATTTTGGAACGGGTTACTCGTCCCTGAGTTACCTCAAGCGATTCCCGGTGGACTACGTCAAAATCGATCAAACCTTTGTTCGCGGCCTGACCGAAGGCAGTCAGGATGCAGCGATCACCCGAGCAATCATCGTCATGGCCCATAGCCTGGCGCTCAAGGTGGTGGCCGAGGGTGTTGAAACGCAGGAGCAGTTGGCTTTTCTACGTGAGCAGGGCTGCGATGAGGTACAGGGGTATCTGATCAGCCGGCCGGTGGCGGCGGCCAATCTGATGAGTTTGCTGTCGATGCCGCCTGTGTGGTGATGCAGTCGCGTGGCTGAATACCCTGCAAACAAAAAACCTGCCTGGCATTGCGGGTACCAGGCAGGCAAGGGGAGAAGCGTTCGCGCTCAGCCAAGCGCTGGTGTTCAGTATCGGATCAAACGAATCACTATCGGTATTACATAGTAGTCGCTCATTGGCGCGTGTCATGTGCTCAGTTGTGCCATTCCCGGCCTTGATGGGCCAGCAGGCTGTGTGCCTGGTCGGGGCCGTTGGTGCCAGCGTGGTAGGGCCTGGGGGCCTGGAAATATTCCTGCCAGCCGTTAAGGATCGGGTCAATCCAGGCCCAGGCGGCCTCGACTTCGTCACGGCGCATGAACAAGGTTGAATCGCCCTCCAGCACATCCAGCAGCAGCCGTTCATAGGCTTCCCAGCGACGCGTCTGGCCGAACACCTGGGCCAGGTTCAGGTTCAGTTCCACAGGCTCCAGGCGCATGCCTTTGCCTGGGCTTTTGGTCATCATCTGCAGGCTGATGCGTTCGTCCGGCTGTAGCTGAATCAGCAACTGATTGGTTTGTGCGCCCTCGAACAGTTGGTGCGGTACCGGTTTGAACTGAATGACAATCTGCGATGACTTCTTCGCCATCCGTTTACCGGTACGCAGGTAGAACGGTACACCGGCCCAGCGCCAGTTGTTGATATAGGCTTCAACGGCGACGAAGGTCTCGGTATCGCTGTCGTTGTCGACATCTTTCTCGAAGTAATACGCCGGTACTTCCTGCCCGCCGATCTTGCCCGCGCTGTACTGGCCGCGCACGGTCCGATCCTGGACATCCTGGCCGGTGATCGGCTTGAGGGCCCTGAGGATCTTTACCTTCTCATCGCGCACGGCTTCGGCGTTGAATTGAGCCGGTGGCTCCATGGCTACCAGGCAAAGCAGTTGCAGCAGATGGTTCTGCAGCATGTCGCGTGTCGCGCCAGCGCGGTCGTAGTAGGCCCCGCGGTTTTCGACGCCCAGGGTTTCGCACACACTGATCTGCACATGGTCGATCTGATTACTGCGCCATACCGGTTCCAGCAGGGCATTGGCAAAACGCAGGGCCATGAGGTTCTGTACGGTCTCCTTGCCCAGGTAATGGTCGATCCGGAACACCTGCGACTCGTCGAGCACGGCGCCAATGGCACTGTTGATTGCCGTTGCCGATTCCAGCGAGTGGCCGATAGGCTTTTCCAGTACGACCCGCGCGTCGCTGTCAGCCAGCCCGGCAATCTGCATATGGCTGATGATCGGCACGAACAGATCGGGGGCCGTGGCCAGGTAGTAGATCCGCGTCAGCCCGCCTGGTTCGCCGAGGAAGCGTGCCAGACGGCCGAAGTCGGCGCTCTGCGAGGCGTCCATGGGAAAGTAGTCGAGACGCGCGGAGAAGCGCTTCCAGACCTCTTCATCGAAGTCATGGCGGGCAATCTGGGCCCGGCAGCGGCGCTCGGCGAGCAGCCGATAGTCGCTGCGCGGCAGATTTTTTCGAGCCAGCGCAACGATACGCACTTCAGGGTGCAGGCGTGCTTCGCGATACAGGTGGTAGAGCGCCGGAAGCAGCTTGTGCAGGGCCAGGTCACCGGTGCCGCCGAATACCATGATGTCGCAAGGGATAGTCAATACCACCACTCTCCTAGATCGTTTAGCTGGGCGGGTCGCCGGTCATGTAGTATAACTACAAGAAAGCTACAACCCGGTCAGTCGATCATAACCGAGTCCTGCCCTTGAATCTGTTGCAACACATCGCCCAGTCGCGCCATCTGCTACGCAAGTCGGAGCTCAAGGTTGCCGACCACGTGCTGCTCGACCCAGCAGCCGTCATGCATAGCTCCATGGCCGACCTTGCCCACAGCGTCGGCATCAGCGAGCCGACCATCGTGCGCTTTTGCCGCGCCATTGGTTGCTCCGGGTTCCAGGACCTCAAGCTCAAGCTTGCCCAGAGCCTGGCGGCCGGGGCCAGTTTTGGCCAGTTTGCGATCCATGAGGACGATTCGGTTGCCGACTACAGCCTGAAGATCTTCGACACCACCCTGCACACCCTGATGGAAGTGCGTGAGCACCTCGATGCCCAAGCGCTGCAGCGTGCCGTGACCGCCATGGCCCAGGCCCAGCGCGTCGAGTTCTACGGGTTTGGCGCCTCCGGCGCAGTGGCTGCCGATGCGCAGCACAAGTTCTTCCGTCTGCTGCTCAGCGCTGCTGCCTATTCCGACCCGCACATGCAGGCGATGTCGGCGGTCACCCTGAAACCGGGTGATGTGGCCATCTGCATTTCCCAGTCCGGGCGCTCCAAGGACCTGCTGATCACCGCCAACCTGGTGCGCGAGAGTGGGGCAACCCTGATTACCCTGTGCCCGAGCCAGACCCCGTTGGCTGAGCTGTCGAGTGTCAACCTGGCCATCGACGTTCATGAAGACACCGAGATCTATACCCCGTTGACCTCGCGGATCGCCCACCTGGTGGTGATCGACGTGCTGGCAATGGGCGTTGCCATGGCCCGTGGCCCGAGCCTGGTCAACCACCTCAAGAGCGTCAAACGCAGCTTGCGCAGCCTGCGTCTGTCACCCAAGTCGATCAAGGCCCTGGACGACTGACCGCCGCCGACTGTCCCCGTACGGTCGGCAAGGTTCATGGTTTTGTCATCGCCGCGCCGCCAAATCGTCACCGCCATTGCGCACCCTGAAACTCCCGTACTTGACCAGGGAGATTCGCAATGGCTCGTGAATTTGATCGTCCGTACCCGTCCAACGCCAAGGCCCGCAAGCAGCAGGAAAAGGATCAGCGCCGCATGGAGTATCGCCGTGCGATTGAAAGCTATTCCGAGCAGCGCCGCCTGTTGCAGGAAATTGCTGACTACCCCGAATTACAGGCCGTCAACCTCTGGCAGGTATCGGCGGCAGAGTCCCCGAGAAACGCTCAACAAGTGCGCTGATTTGCGCGCGTTCGCTGCGGATGTATGCAAGAAAGGCCAGGGCTACCGGCGACTGCCGCTTGGCCTTGGCCTGTACCACGCACCAGCTTCGGTACAGCGGTAGCTCTTCCACGGGCAGTTCGCGCAACACGCCGGTGGCCAGTTCCAGGTTCAACGCATGACGCGTCAGCAGTGCGATCCCGAGCCCGGCAATGACGCACTCGCGTTGAGCGTCGGCAGACGCCACCTCCAGTGTCTGGGAGAAGTGTACGCGTTTGTCTTTGAAGTACTCTTCGCAGGCTTTGCGCGTGCCTGAGCCTTGCTCGCGGACCAACAGCGTGTGGGGCTCCAGGTCCTGCAGGCGCAGGCGTTCAAGCTTGCAGAGCGGGTGGTCAGGTGGCGCCACGGCAACGATCGGGTTGTTCAGGAAGGGCATGAATTCCAGGCCCATGTCCTGCGGCACCATGGACATGATGATCAGGTCATCCCGGTTGTCCGAAAGGCGCCGAATCGCCTGGGCGCGGTTGACCACGGTAAGGGTCAGGTTGACCTCGGGATGAAGCTTCTTGAAGGCGGCAAACAGGTGCGGCACGAAGTACTTGGCGCTGGACTCCACCGCCAGTTTCAGTTGTCCCTGCAGAGAGCCTTGCATGTCCGAGAGCTGCATGTCGAAGCTCTCCAGGCGGCCGAAGATGTCTCGGCTGGCGCGCTGCAAAGCCTCAGCGGCTTCGGTGAGGTAGAGCTTCTTGCCCACGTACTCAAACAGCGGCTGGCCGACCAGTTCTTCGAGCTGGCGGATCTGTAGACTAACGGCGGGTTGCGTCAGCGACATCTCCTCGGCGGCTCGGCTGTAGGAGCGCAGATCGCAGACTTCGTTGAAGACTTTCAACTGCCGTAATGTCATACGCATCAATGACTTACGCATCTCTCATCCGGCTCCGGACAAACCTTGTTACGGCACTATAAGCTTTTGCTAATGCAAGGCCTAATAAATATTGATTTTTGTTTATTAAGCGACGGCGCTAGGGTACTTATGCGACTGGCCAGCAACGTATGGTCACGCGCCGACCGGTCTCGCCGGTTCGTCTGTTCCAATGGCTTGGGAATATTCCAGTGATAAAAAAAATCCTGATCGCCAACCGGGGTGAGATCGCAGTACGGATTGTCCGTGCTTGCGCCGAAATGGGCATTCGCTCGGTGGCGATCTATTCCGATGCCGACCGTCATGCACTGCACGTCAAGCGTGCAGACGAGGCTCACAGTATTGGTGCCGAACCCCTGGCCGGTTACCTGAACCCGCGCAAGCTGGTGAACCTGGCGGTAGAGACCGGCTGCGATGCCCTGCATCCTGGCTATGGTTTCCTGTCGGAGAACGCCGAACTTGCAGACATCTGCGCTGAACGTGGGATCAAGTTCATTGGTCCTGCGGCAGAGGTCATTCGCCGGATGGGCGACAAGACCGAAGCGCGGCGCAGCATGATCAAGGCCGGCGTACCCGTGACCCCGGGCACCGAAGGCAACGTCGCGGACATACACGAGGCGCTGCGCGAAGGTGATCGCATTGGCTACCCGGTCATGCTCAAGGCTACGTCGGGTGGCGGTGGTCGTGGTATTCGCCGCTGCAACAGCCGTGAAGAATTGGAACAGGCGTTCCCACGGGTGATTTCCGAAGCGACCAAGGCCTTTGGTTCGGCGGAAGTCTTCCTCGAAAAATGCATCGTCAACCCGAAACACATTGAGGCGCAAATCCTCGGTGACAGCTTCGGTAATGTGGTGCACCTGTTCGAGCGCGATTGCTCGATTCAGCGCCGCAACCAGAAGCTGATCGAAATCGCCCCCAGCCCTCAGCTGACCCCGGAACAGCGCGCCTACATCGGCGATCTGTCGGTACGTGCGGCCAAGGCGGTCGGTTATGAAAACGCCGGTACCGTGGAGTTCCTGCTCGCCGATGGCGAGGTGTACTTCATGGAGATGAACACCCGGGTGCAGGTGGAACACACCATCACCGAGGAAATCACCGGCATCGACATCGTACGTGAGCAGATTCGTATTGCGTCGGGCCTGCCGCTCTCGATCAAGCAGGAAGACATCCAGCACCGCGGCTTTGCCCTGCAGTTCCGGATTAACGCCGAAGACCCGAAGAACAACTTCCTGCCCAGCTTTGGCAAGATCACCCGTTACTACGCACCCGGTGGTCCTGGCGTGCGTACCGACACGGCGATCTACACCGGCTACACCATCCCGCCGTTCTACGATTCGATGTGCTTGAAACTGGTGGTTTGGGCCCTGACCTGGGAAGAAGCCATGGACCGCGGCCTGCGGGCGCTGGATGACATGCGCGTGCAAGGGGTAAAGACCACCGCCGCTTATTACCAGGAAATCCTGCGCAATCCGGAATTCCGCAGTGGCCAGTTCAATACCAGCTTCGTGGAAAGCCATCCGGAACTGACCAACTACTCGATCAAGCGCAAACCCGAAGAGCTGGCCCTGGCCATCGCTGCTGCCATTGCCGCCCACGCAGGCCTGTGAGGAATACGAAAAAATGTCCAAGAAAATTCATGTAACCGACACGATCCTGCGTGACGCCCACCAGTCCCTGCTGGCAACCCGCATGCGCACCGAAGACATGCTGCCCATCTGCGACAAGCTCGACAAAGTCGGCTACTGGTCGCTGGAAGTCTGGGGTGGCGCGACGTTTGACGCCTGCGTACGTTTCCTCAAGGAAGACCCGTGGGAGCGTCTGCGCAAGTTGCGTGCGGCACTGCCGAACACCCGCCTGCAAATGCTTCTGCGCGGGCAGAACCTGCTCGGCTACCGGCACTACAGCGATGACGTGGTCAAGGCGTTCGTGGCCAAGGCAGCTGTCAACGGCATCGACGTCTTCCGCATCTTTGATGCCATGAACGACGTGCGCAACCTGCGCGTTGCCATTGAGGCGGTCAAGGCCTCCGGCAAGCATGCCCAGGGCACCATTGCCTACACCACCAGCCCGGTACACACCATCGACGCGTTCGTGGCACAGGCCAAGCAGATGGAAGCCATGGGCTGCGACTCGATCGCGATCAAGGACATGGCCGGCCTGCTGACCCCGTATGCCACCGGTGAACTGGTCAAGGCATTGAAGGCCGAGCAGTCGCTGCCGGTGTTCATCCACTCCCACGACACCGCTGGCCTGGCCGCGATGTGCCAACTCAAGGCCATCGAAAACGGTGCCGACCATATCGACACCGCGATCTCCAGCTTCGCCTGGGGCACCAGCCACCCGGGTACCGAGTCGATGGTTGCCGCGCTCAAGGGCAGCGAATTCGACACCGGCCTGGACCTGGAGCTTCTGCAGGAAATCGGTCTGTACTTCTACGCCGTGCGCAAGAAGTATCACCAGTTTGAAAGCGAGTTCACCGCCGTTGACACCCGTGTGCAGGTCAACCAGGTACCAGGCGGGATGATTTCCAACCTGGCCAACCAGCTCAAGGAGCAGGGCGCGCTGCATCGCATGAACGAAGTGCTGGCCGAAATTCCGCGGGTGCGTGAAGACCTCGGCTTCCCACCGCTGGTTACGCCGACCTCGCAGATCGTCGGTACTCAAGCGTTCTTCAACGTCCTCGCGGGCGAGCGCTACAAGACCATCACCAACGAAGTGAAGCTGTACCTGCAAGGTGGTTATGGCAAGGCGCCGGGCGTGGTCAACGACCAACTGCGTCGTCAGGCGATTGGCAGCGAAGAAGTAATCGACGTGCGTCCGGCTGACCTGCTCAAGCCTGAGATGGCCAAGCTGCGTTCGGACATCGGCAACCTGGCCAAGTCTGAAGAAGATGTACTGACTTTCGCCATGTTCCCGGATATTGGCCGCAAGTTCCTCGAAGAGCGCGATGCCGGCACCCTGACCCCTGAAGTGCTGCTGCCGATTCCTGAAGCCGGTGCCGTGGGCTCGGCTGGTGGTGAAGGCGTCCCGACCGAGTTCGTCATTGATGTTCACGGTGAGACCTACCGCGTCGATATCACCGGTGTTGGCGTCAAGTCCGAAGGCAAGCGTCACTTCTATCTGTCTATCGACGGCATGCCGGAAGAAGTGGTGTTCGAGCCACTCAACGAGTTCGTCGGCGGTGGCGGCAGCAAGCGCAAGCAGGCCAGCGAGCCAGGGCATGTCAGCACCACCATGCCGGGCAACATCGTCGATGTGCTGGTCAAGGAAGGCGACACGGTGAAAGCCGGCCAGGCCGTGCTGATCACCGAAGCGATGAAGATGGAGACCGAAGTGCAGTCGGCCATCGCCGGTAAAGTTGTCGCTATCCACGTGGCCAAGGGCGACCGGGTCAACCCGGGCGAGATCCTGATCGAGATCGAGGGCTGAAACAGCCCTCGGTAGTAAACGGTTAACCTCTGGGGGGCATATGCCCCCCTTTTTTTATGCGCGATTTGGCGATGCGGCGTCAGTGCCGATAGCCTTTGCCGTAGTGCCGTTCCAGGCGCACCTGGAGCAACTCCAGGGCAAACGACAGCAGCCAGTAGATGGCGGCTGCAGTGGTCAGCATTTCCAGGTAGCGGTAGCTGGAGCGGCCATAGGACTGCGCCAGAAACATCACTTCCCAGACCCCCATCACCGAAATCAGCGACGAATCCTTGAGCATGGAAATGAACTGGTTGGCGCTTGGCGGAATGATCGTACGCATGGCCTGGGGCAGGGTGATGTGCCAGAAAATTGCCCGTGGGCGCATCCCCAGGGCCATGGCCGCCTGCCGCTGGCCGGGCGCCACGCCAATGATACCGGCTCGGAAGATTTCACTCAGGTAGGCACCGTAGTTCAACGACAAGGCAATGATCCCGGCGCTGATCGCACCAGGTACAACGCCAATTTGCGGCAGGCCCAGGTAGATCAAGAGGATCTGGATCAGCAGCGGCGTGCCGCGAAAGAACGAGGTGTAGAAGCTGGCGATGCCCAAGGCGACAGCGCTGTTCGACAGGCGCGCCAGCGCCGCAGCGAAACCCAGTATCACCGAGCTGAGCATCGAGCACAGGCAAAGGAACAGGGTCAGTGCTGCGCCTTGCAGGAAACCATTCGGTGCCAGGTGCAGCCCGAGCAGGTTAGGCAGCTTGTCGATGATGATCGAAAACTTCAGGTCGAAGCTCAGGAAGAACCCGACGAACATCACGAACAACGCTGCCCACGTCAGGTAAAGGCGCGTGCGAAAACCGAACAGGCGCTGGCCCAGCGTGCGCGTAGCCTGGCTGGGCGGTGGCTGATAGGCACTCATTTACTGATATCGGCGCCGATCCACTTCTGCGACAGGCGGCTCAGGGTGCCGTCCTGTTTCAGCTCGGCGAACACTTGCTGAACCTTGGCATTCCAGGCCGCATCACCTTTCTCGATGGCCACCGAGTTAGGTTCTTCATACAGCGCCTGGCCGGCCAGTTTGAAGCGCGCATCCTGATTCAGGCGCGGCTGGGCGGTGACCAGGTTGGTGAGGATCGCATCGAGGCGCACGCCGGCACCCAGGCCCAGATCCTGAAAGGCCACGTTGTCGGTGTCATAGGGGGCGATCTGGACGTTCTCGAATGGGTAGTCCAGGGCCTTGTCTTCCGCGCCTTCAATGACGAGGTTCTTGTTCAGGTAGCTTTCGTAGCTGGAGGCGCTGGTAAGGCCGACTTTCAGGCCGCTGAGGTCTTTAGCGCCGTGAATACGGTCATCCTTGGCGTTGACCACGATGACGGCAGGCGAAGCGTAGTACTCCACCGGGAAGTCGAAGACCTGGGCGCGAGCCTTGCTCGGCGTCATCGAGCAGATGCAGATATCGTATCGACCGCTCCAGCGACCGGCGGCGATCACGTCCCAGGATGGGGTTTCCAGGCGCAGTTTGACACCGAGTTTTTCGGCTACGGCCTTCGCCACATCGACATCGAAGCCGTCCAGCTGGTTCTGCTCGTTGAGGAAAGAGAATGGCGGGTAGCTTTCCATCAGCACGCCGACCAGTTCCTTGCGTTCTTCCACGCGTTGCAGCGTTGCCCCCGCCAGGGCTTGGGTGGTCACACTCAGTGCCAGCAGGCTGGCGCCCAACAAGGTGGAAAAACGCATGGAAAATCACCTGAAAAAAGAGTTGTTAAATTGAATGTCCGGCGTATTAAATAGTTATAAGAAAAACTCTACTAGTAAGTTTTATTTATATTCATAGAAGTGGACGTTATATGGGTGAAAGTGCGGTGGTGATTCTCGATGGTGGCATGGGCCGTGAGCTGCAGCGCCGTGGCGCGCCCTTTCGGCAACCGGAATGGTCGGCGCTGGCCTTGAGTGAGGCCCCGGAGGCTGTGGTGGCCGTGCACGCGGCCTACATCGAAAGCGGGGCGCGGGTCATTACCAGCAACAGCTATGCCGTGGTGCCATTCCACATCGGCGAGGCCCGCTTTGCCGCTGAAGGGCGGGCCTTGGCCTCGACCGCCGGGCAACTGGCCCGCGCTGCTGCGGACGCCAGTGGCCAGCCGGTACGGGTTGCCGGTTCATTGCCACCCCTGTTCGGCTCGTACCGTCCCGACCTGTTCGATGCCGCTCGGGTCAGCGAAGTCCTGACGCCGTTGGTTGAAGGTCTGGCTGAGCATGTCGACCTGTGGTTGGCCGAGACCCAGAGCTCCATCGTCGAAGCGCGGGCCATTCGTGCCGGCCTGCCCAACGATGGCAAGCCGTTCTGGCTGTCCTTCACCCTGCAGGACGACGATGTCGATGACCTGCCGCGTCTGCGCTCTGGCGAGCCCGTCAGTGAGGCTGCCGAAGTGGCCGCACAGCTGGGTGTGCAGACCTTGCTGTTCAACTGCAGCCAGCCGGAAGTCATCGGCGCGGCTATCGATGCCGCACGCGAAACCTTCGAGCGGTTGGGTGTACAGATTGCCATCGGCGCCTACGCCAATGCGTTCCCGCCGCAACCCAAGGACGCTACCGCCAACGATGGGCTGGACGAGCTACGCGAAGACCTTGATCCGCCGGGCTACCTGCACTGGGCCGAAAATTGGCGTCAGCGCGGTGCAAGCCACCTGGGTGGTTGCTGTGGCATTGGCCCGGAGCACATAGCTGTCCTGGCGCAACGCCTGCGCTGATCCTTCAGGCGGATTCGCGACACGCCTCCAGCGTTCTGAGCTGACCGTCAGGGCGCTGGTTTTCTGCCGCAAGCCAGCGCTCGAAACCGGCAGCGATGGCAGGCCATTCATCGTCGGTGATCGAGTACCAGGCCGTATCGCGGTTCTGCCCCTTGACCACCATGTGTTTGCGAAACAGCCCTTCATAGTGGAAGCCGAAGCGTTCAGCCGCGCGTTTTGAACGGCTATTGGCGTCGTTGCACTTCCACTCCAGGCGGCGGTTTCCCAGCTCAAAGGCCAGCTTGCCCAGCAGGTAGATGGCTTCGCTACCTTTCGGTGTGCGCTGCATGGCGGCGCCGAAGGCGACATGGCCAATCTCGATGCGACCGTGTGCTGGCACTATCGACATCAGGCTGAGAATGCCCTGGGCCTGGCCGTTGTGCAGGTCAATGACGGTGTAGAACAACGGGTCACTGGTGGCGGCATTACTGTCGAGCCAGTGGTCGAACGCTTCACGCTCCTCGAAAGGGCCGTAGGGCAGGTAGCTCCATAGCGCAGCGTCAGCATCGGGGCCATTGAACACTTCCCAGAGGTCGTCACGGTGCTGGCGCGGGTTGAGTTTCTCCAGGCGGATGAAACGCCCGGTCAACGGGGTGGCGGGTGGCAGTTTGGCGGGGTGCCAGTTCAGCAGAGTGTTCATGGGACGGCTCCTCGAATTACAACAGTTTGCGGAACTGAATGAAGCCCGGACGTTCGGCCAACTGCTCGTAGAGAGCGATGGCGGTGGTGTTGGTCTCGTGGGTCAGCCAGTGGACCTTGGCGCATCCCGCAGCGCTGGCAGTCGCGTAGACGAACTCGATCAACTGCCGACCAATGCCCTGGCCACGTTGCTCCTGAGCGACCAGCAGGTCTTGCAGGTAGCATGAGTTTTCCGTGGTCCAACAGGAACGATGATAGATCCAATGGACCATGCCCACGGCCTTGCCGTCGACCCAGGCCAGTGCTGCATTAATGGGTTCGGCGGGGTCGAGCATGCGTTGCCAGGTCACTGCGCTGACCTGCTCATCAATCTGGGTTTCGTAGAAACGCTGGTAGGCCTGCCACAGGGGCAGCCAGGCGCTATGGTCGTCGGCTTCGACCGGGCGGATCTGTACGGTGGGCATTTCAGGCTCCTTCAGGGTTGGCGCATCAGGGCGGCCAATTGGTTATCCAGTGGGTCTGGGCTCTCGCTCAGGCCTTTGCGTACGCCTTCAATGTCGGCGCTGTTGCGGTTCTGGCTGGTCTTGCGTTTGCCTTGCAAACGCTCAATCGGCAGGGCGAAGCCGACAATCGCTTTGAGCATGCCGTTGATATAGTCGACGGGCGCGTCGTCGATCGACCAGGGCTGTGGGCGGCCATGCTCATGGCGCTCACTGAGGCTGTCGAGCAATGAGTGCAAGCGTTGCGGGTCGTTAAACACCTCGGCGCAGCCGTAGGCATGCACCGCCAGGTAATTCCAGGTGGGTACGGCTTTACCGTCCACGGCTTTGCTTGGGTAGAAGGTCGGGCTGACATAGGCGTCGGCTCCCGCGAAGATCAGCAGCGCTTCGCTGCCAGTGGCCAGGTCCTGCCACTGGGGGTTGGCTTTGGCCAGATGCCCGTAGAGTGTGCCGTTAGGGCCTTCGTCGCGTTTCAACAGCAACGGCAGGTGGCTCGCCTGCAAGCCCTGCTGGCCGTGTGTGACAAGAACGGCAAGGCGGGTCTGTTCGATTTGCTGGTGCAGGCTGTCGAGATCGGTGTCCCGGAACGCACTGGGTATATACATGGCGATAGTCCTTGGCGAATGCAGCCATCCTAGGCAGGCTATTGGCCTATGGTAAGAGCCATTCACTAACGATTTTATAGGTCCAATACCGTGCGCGAGCAGCCCCTGTCATTGCCCTTTGATCCAACGGGTATCGTACTTGATCGGCGTCTGGGGTTGAGTCGCCAGTTGTATCAAGTCTTGCGTGCCAGAGTGCTGGATGGGCGATTGGGCAGCGGTACACGTTTGCCGGCCAGTCGCGATCTGGCCAAGGCATTGGCGCTGTCGCGCAACAGTGTGGTGCGTGCCTATGACCAGCTTTACGCCGAAGGTTTTATTGAAAGCCGGGTAGGGGACGGCACCTATGTTGCTCAGTTGCCAAAACTATCCACAAATATATCCACAGGGTTATCCCGGGGTTTTTCCACAGCCTTATCCACAAAATCGCCAGAAAGCACTGAGCATCTAACCAGTAGAGTTATCCACACTGGGACTTTGAGTCGGCTTGAAAAGCATCATTTGCCAGCACCGAAAAGCGGGCCACCGAGGGCATTCCGGGTTGGTGCGCCCGCTTTCGATCTATTCCCCTTCGAGACGTGGGCCAAGCTACAAGCGGGTTTCTGGCGTAAGCCCGATCCGGCCTTGCTCGGTTACGGTGATCCGGCAGGTGAGCCGATTTTGCGCGAACTGATTGCGACCTACCTGCGTCGTTCTCGGGGACTTTCCTGCAGCGCTGAACAAATTGTGATCACCAGTGGCGCACAGCAGGCGATCAGCCTTTGTGCACAGTTGTTGCTGGAGCCTGGCGATGGGGTGGCTGTGGAAAACCCTGGGTACCGGGCTGCCGGGCATGCGTTCGCGCTTGCCGGGGCACGGGTGTTCGGTGTTGCGGTAGATAACGAAGGGATGGATTGCGCAGCCTTGTCGGCACTGCCCCAGTGCCGCCTGAGCTACGTGACGCCTTCACACCAGTACCCTACGGGCGTCACCATGAGCCTGGCCCGGCGTCTGGAACTGCTGGCCTGGGCTGAACGCAGCGATGGCTGGATTGTCGAGGACGATTATGACGGTGAATACCGCTACAGCGGTGCGCCCCTGGCGCCCTTGGCAGCCTTGGACCCACATGGCCGTGTGCTGTATGTCGGTACTTTCGGCAAGATCGCCTTTCCGGCCCTGCGCATGGGTTATCTGGTCGTGCCGCCGCCATTGGTCGAGGCATTTTCCCGCTGTCGGGCACTGGCGGTGCGGCATTCGGAAGTCGGTAATCAGGTGGTGATGGCGCAGTTCATGGCACAAGGGCATTTTCAGCGGCATATCCGTCGTATGCGCCGGGCAGCGTTGAGTCGGCGCAATGTGCTCAAGGCGGGGTGGCCTGTGGATATCCCCGGCTGTGGGGCAATGCCTGAGGTGGCGGCGGGCCTGCATGTCAAAGTCGATGTGGACAACCTGGCACGTGAGCGTGAACTGATCGCCCGCGCGGAGGCCGTCGGGGTTGAACTGAATCCACTGAGCGATTACTGGCTGGAGGACTCAAGCACCCCTGTGGATAAACGCGCCGGCCTGGTACTGGGCTTTGCTGCGGTGCCTGAAGCCGCGATCGCCGATGCCTTGGCACGCCTGCGGCGTGCCTGGCGTCGCTGATCAGGTGTCAGGCGCCTGTCCAGTAACAGGGTGGCCGGTATCATCACATTCGTGTCGGTGCTGCCGGCGATGCACTCAACGCAGTTCCCCGCACACATCGAGTTCAACCAGGCGACGTACTTCGTCCACCGGCAGCCCCGCGCCCAGCAAGGCCTGCAATTTACCGAAGGCTGCTTCGCGGGTCATGCCGCCGCCAGACACTACGCCCACTTCACGCAGCCGACTGCCGGCCTCATAGACATCCAGATCGACGCCGCCCTCGTGACACTGTGTGATTGCTACCACCACAATGCCGCGGGTCTGGGCGAGCTTCAGGCTGGCAAGAAACTCGACGTCATCGCAGGGGCCCGTGCCGCTACCGAAGCATTCCAGGATGACGGCTTGAACACCACTGTCGAGTACCGCCAGCAGTGGCTGGGCAGCAAAACCGGGCACCAGTGGCAGCACCGCAACCTGGGCGGTTTGCTTGGCGTGACGGTAGTCCAGTTCGGCGGGTAGCGATGCAGCCTTGGCTGCACCACCGAAGCGCTTCAGTGTGGCAAAGGGATGGCGGCCATAACTGCGGACCTTGGCGCAGCGGGTCGGCGTCAGCAGCTCGCCGTGGAAGTACAGTTGCACGCCCGATACTTGCCCGGCGGCCAGTGCTTGCAAAGCGCCAACGATATTTTCTTCGGCATCGCTGTCGGGGGCGCCGGCTGGCAGCATCGAGCCGGTAAACAGCAGCGGTGCCGGCAACCCCAGCAATTGGAAACTCATGGCGGCCGCGCTGTAGGCCAGGGTGTCGGTACCGTGTAGCACCAGCACGGCATCGCAGCCTTGGCTGTCGACCGCGTCGATAATGGCTTCGCGCAGGCGCTGCCAGTATTGCGGGGTCATGTTGGCGCTGTCGATCAGCGGCAGCAGTTCGCGAAACTGCCAATGGGGCAACGCCAGGCCCGTCAGTTGTTCGCGCATCCGTTGTTCAAAGCCTGAGGCCGGCGTCAGGCCGTGGGCGCTGGCCTGCATGCCGATGGTGCCACCGGTGTAGAGCACCATGATATTTCGAGCGGGATGCGCGGTAACGGGGTTCATTCGCCTGTCTCCGTGGTCAGTCTTGTTAGAAGCAGATCACAGTACGCCATCGTCGGGAGCCTTGTCTGCGTCAGCAGGGTAAAAGCTGTAGATGAAATCGCAGGCAAAAAAAAGGGCCTGGAGCATTCGGCTCCAGGCCCTCAAAAGGTGAGAGGTGTCTAGTCCCTCGACCTGGTGAGCGGTTTGCGTGAGGTACTGAGGGTTAAGCCTTCAGCGGTACCAGACGCGGTGCAATCATGTTTTCCGGGCGCAGGATGTCGTCGAGCATGGCGTCGTCGAGCAAGCCTTCTTCGCGCACCAGTTCCAGTACGCCGCGGCCGCTTTCCAGCGCAATACGGGCGATACGGGTGGCGTTTTCGTAGCCGATGTACGGGTTCAGGGCAGTGACCAGGCCGATCGAGTGCTCTACCAGTTCACGGCAGCGCTGCTCGTTGGCAGTGATGTCGACGATGCAGTGCTCGCGCAGCATGTCCATGGCGCGTTGCAGCAGGCGGATCGAATCGAAGATCTTGTAGGCGATCAGCGGTTCCATCACGTTCAGCTGCAGTTGGCCGCCTTCGGCTGCAATGGTCAGGGCCAGATCGTTACCGATGATGGCGAAGGCCACCTGGTTGACGGCTTCCGGGATCACCGGGTTGACCTTGCCTGGCATGATCGAGCTGCCCGGCTGGCGTGCTGGCAGGTTGATTTCGTTGATGCCGGTGCGTGGGCCGCTGGACAGCAGACGCAGGTCATTACAGATCTTCGACAGCTTGACCGCAGTGCGCTTGAGCATGCCGGAGAACAAGACGAAGGCGCCCATGTCCGAGGTAGCTTCGATCAGGTCGGCAGCCGGTACCAGCGGTTGGCCGCTGATTTCTGCCAGGCGCTGTACGGCCAGGTGCTGGTAGCCTGGGTCGGCGTTGATGCCGGTACCGATGGCGGTACCGCCCAGGTTGACTTCTGTCAGGACTTCCGGCGCCAGGGTGCGCAGGCGGTTGAGGTCTTCGGTCAGGGTGGTGGCAAAGGCACGGAATTCCTGGCCGAGGGTCATCGGTACCGCGTCCTGCAGCTGGGTACGGCCCATCTTCAGTACGTGGTTGAACTCTTCACCCTTGGCAGCGAAGGCCTGGATCAGGCTGTCGAGGCTGGCCAGCAGGGCATCGTGACCAAGCAGCAGGCCCAGACGGATTGCGGTCGGGTAGGCGTCGTTGGTCGACTGCGCCATGTTCACATCGTTGTTCGGGTGCAGGTACTTGTACTCACCCTTCTGATGGCCCATGGCCTCAAGTGCGATGTTGGCGATGACTTCGTTGGCGTTCATGTTGGTCGAAGTGCCAGCACCGCCCTGGATCATGTCCACCACGAACTGCTCGTGGTAGTCGCCGCGGATCAGGCGGGCGCAAGCCTCGCTGATGGCAGCGTGCTTGGTATCGTTCAGGTGGCCCAGCTCGCGGTTGGCGTCAGCAGCAGCCTGTTTGACCATGGCCAGGGCCACAACCAACTTAGGGTAGTGCGACAGCGGTACGCCGGAGAGGTGGAAGTTGTTGGCAGCACGCAGGGTCTGGATGCCGTAGTAGGCATCAGCAGGGACTTCGAGGGTGCCAAGCAGGTCTTTTTCAACACGGAACGATGCAGCAGCGGACATGATAGATATCATCTCGAGTTTGGCCCGGCACATGCCGGAATGGCGCCAATCCTAGGTCTGCGGGAGTTTTGCGGCCAATGCTGTTGCACGCTAACCTATGCACAAACGGCATAATGGTCGATGTGACGCCAACAGCTATTCGAGCGTGTGCCATTTTGGTGCATGCCTGGAGACCCTTGATGAACCTTGAAAGTAAATGGCTGGAAGACTTCAGTGCGCTGGCCGCTACCCGGAGCTTTTCGCAAGCGGCCGAGCGCCGTTTCGTGACCCAGCCGGCCTTCAGCCGGCGTATTCGCAGCCTGGAGGCGGCGTTGGGTCTGACCCTGGTCAACCGTTCGCGTACACCCATTGAGTTGACGGCTGCTGGCCAGTTGTTTCTGGTGACGGCGCGTACTGTGGTCGATCAGTTGGGCGAGGTACTGCGCCATTTGCATCACCTCGAAGGTGGGCAGGGCGAGGTCATTCAGGTGTCCGCGGCGCACTCTCTGGCACTGGGCTTTTTCCCGCGCTGGATCGCCCAATTACGCAACGATGGGCTCAATATCGCGACACGTTTGGTTGCAACTAACGTTGGCGATGCGGTGCATGCCTTGCGTGAAGGGGGTTGCGATCTGATGTTGGCGTTCTATGACCCGGATGCCGCGCTGCAGATGGATGCGGAAATCTTCCCGTCGCTGCACTTGGGGCATACCGAGATGCTCCCAGTCTGCGCGGCGGACGCGGACGGCAAGCCGCTGTTCGACCTCGAAGGCGAGGGCAGTGTGCCGTTGCTGGCGTACAGCGCCGGGGCATTCCTCGGGCGCTCGGTGAACCTGTTGTTGCGTCAGCGCAACCTGCGCTTCACCACAGTCTACGAGACGGCCATGGCCGACAGCCTCAAGAGCATGGCGCTGGAGGGGCTCGGTATCGCCTGGGTGCCACGGCTATCGGTAAGGGCTGAGTTGGAACGGGGGGAACTGGTGATTTGTGGTGGCAGCCAGTGGCACGTGCCACTGGAGATCCGCGTGTATCGCTGCGCGCTGGTGCGCAAGGCCAATGTTCGATTGCTCTGGCGCAAGCTGGAGCAGGCTGCGGCAAACTGATGTCTTTGTGGGCTTCCTACACCGTTTAGCTGCAAGCGCTACACGATGAAGAGGCGATGGCTGAATGCCGGGCGCTGGCATGACTTGTAGGTTATGTCGACGGCTTCTTCGCGCCGCGCCTGTCATTAGGACGGGCGCACTCTTCTGAAAGGATTTCGGAATGCTCTATAAAAAATACGATCTTTACGAAAAGTACGGGGACTTTGACAAGTACGAGAAAAAGCCCGTGTTCATCTACCTGTTCTGCCACGATGATCTCGATGAAGGCTATCGACCGATCATCTACCGCGACTATCTGAAGGACTTGATGTATGAGCTGGAGCAGGTATTCCAGCGTGAAATCATTGTCGAGCTTCACTATGCCATCCCGGGCGTGACCGACTTCAGTTACAAGACCGAACTGGGCAGCGAGCGATCGAGTCTCGATGAGTTCGCCTCGCGCGGAGCAACGTTTGCCCAGGAGAACGATCTGTCCTATCGCCACAACTATCGTTATGGGCTCATCACCCAGGACGGGATCTCCAGCAGCGTGCATGGCATGGCCCAGGTTGGCGGGAATTTTTTCCTGGCGTCCGTCCAGGGTTACCAGCATATCGCTCATGAACTGGGCCATACATTCAACGCCTCACATGAGCATGCGGAAGTGACGTTTGGCATCCCGCCAACACAAACCTACATGCATGAAGCCAACAATCCGCTCTATGCGAAGGACTACAGATTCTCTGACGTCAATCGCGGCCGTATGGCCGATTTTCTCGCATCGGTAGAGTAATACCGGGTACAAAAGCAATGCGCCCTTGCTGCACTGACTAATGGTCGGCAAGGGGGCTTTCTTCTGGCTGCTTTACGGTATACTGCGCGGCCCTTGGCCGGTCCCACCTGCCAATGAATTCGCATAACAAGCCACGCCGGTCGTCCCGCGTGGCTTGTTGTTTTTTGACGCGCCTGAAGGCGCCCAAGAGAAGAGGCTCGACGATGAGTGCACTGGTTGGCGTGATCATGGGCTCCAAGTCCGATTGGTCCACCCTTAGCCACACCGCCGATATGCTGGAAAAACTCGGCATTCCCTACGAAGTGAAGGTGGTCTCCGCCCATCGCACGCCGGACCTGCTGTTCCAGTATGCCGAAGAAGCTGAGGGCCGTGGCATCGAGGTGATCATCGCCGGTGCAGGGGGCGCAGCCCACCTGCCGGGCATGTGCGCTGCCAAGACTCACCTGCCGGTTTTGGGTGTGCCTGTGCAGTCCTCGATGCTCTCGGGTGTCGACTCGTTGCTGTCGATCGTGCAGATGCCCGCCGGTATTCCGGTGGCAACCCTGGCTATCGGCAAGGCCGGTGCGATCAATGCCGCGTTGCTTTCAGCGAGCATCCTGGGGGCCAAGCACCCTCAGTTCCACGCCGTGCTGAAGCAGTTCCGCGCCGAGCAGACAGACAGCGTTCTGGACAATCCAGATCCACGCCAGGCCTGAGGTCACGAGCATGAAAATCGGTGTAATCGGTGGCGGCCAGTTGGGCCGCATGTTGGCCCTGGCAGGCACTCCGCTGGGCATGAATTTCGCTTTCCTTGACCCTGCACCGGACGCCTGTGCTGCGTCGTTGGGCGAGCACCTGCGCGCCGATTACGGTGACCAGGACCACTTGCGCCAATTGGCCGACGAAGTCGATCTGGTAACGTTCGAGTTCGAAAGCGTGCCAGCCGAAACCGTCGCCTTTCTGTCGCAGTTCGTACCGGTTTACCCAAGCGCCGAATCCCTGCGTATTGCGCGTGATCGCTGGTTCGAGAAGAGCATGTTCAAGGACCTGGGTATTCCAACCCCGTCCTTCGCCGATATCCAGTCGCAAGCCGACCTAGACGCCGCGGTGGCCAGCATCGGCCTGCCTGCAGTGCTGAAAACCCGTACCTTGGGTTATGACGGAAAAGGCCAGAAAGTACTGCGAACTGCAGCCGATGTAGTGGGTACTTTCGCCGAGCTGGGTAGCGTGCCGTGCCTGTTGGAAGGCTTTGTGCCATTTACTGGCGAAGTCTCGTTGATCGCCGTGCGCGCCCGTGACGGTGAAACCCGTTTCTACCCGCTGGTCCACAACACTCACGAGAGCGGCATCCTGCGCTTGTCGGTTGCCAGCAGCGAGCATCCACTGCAGGCGTTGGCGCAAGACTACGCCGGGCGTGTGCTGAAGCACCTCGACTACGTGGGTGTGCTGGCGTTCGAGTTCTTCGAGGTGGATGGCGGCCTGAAAGCCAACGAAATCGCGCCGCGGGTTCACAACTCCGGGCACTGGACCATCGAAGGCGCCGAGTGCAGCCAGTTCGAGAACCACCTGCGCGCCGTTGCGGGCCTGCCGCTGGGTTCGACCGACAAGGTCGGCGAAAGCGCCATGCTCAACTTCATCGGCGAAGTGCCGGCGGTGGAGCAGGTCATCGCTATCGACGACTGTCATCTGCATCACTACGGCAAAGCCTTCAAGGCCGGGCGCAAGGTTGGCCACGCCACCCTGCGTTGTGCCGACAAGGCCACGCTCGAGCAGAAAATCCAGCAGGTTGAAGCATTGATTTCCGCTTGAGCGGAACCTTCCTGCTCCCGCGTCCCTCTGATGGCAGGATGCCAAAGCGCTGACTAGGCTTTGGCCAATGCACGCACTTCAGAGGGATCGCCATGGGCATCATTGGAACTATCTTCATCGGCCTGGTCGTGGGTCTGCTGGCACGCTTCCTCAAGCCAGGCGACGACAACATGGGCTGGATCATGACGATTGTGCTCGGCATCTGTGGATCCGTGGCTGCCACCTATGGTGGCCAGGCCTTGGGGATCTACCATGCTGGCGAGGGGGCAGGGTTTTTCGGCGCGCTGGTCGGTGCGATTGTGCTGCTGCTGATCTTCGGTTTCATCAAAAAGAACTGACGTCAGGCTAGAATGCTCGGCAACTTACGTTCCCCTTGTTGCCGAGTTTTTCATGCGCCGTATTTTCCTGTGTGCTCTCCTGTTTTGCAGTGGCCTGGCCCATGCCGAGTTGCCGGAAACCGACTGGTTGGAGCTGATGCCCAAGTCGGACCAGAAGGCGCTTGAGGAAATGCCCGAAATTGACCACAACTCTCCCGAAGCCAATGGCACGTTCAGCAACAAGGGCGGCTTGAAGCAAAGCAAGGGACTGCCAGCGGTGATGTACTCGAGCAAGACCGTTGCGTCCATGAACGGCAAGCGCATCCGCCTGGGTGGCTATCCGGTACCTCTGGAAACCGATGCCAAAGGCAAAAGCACCTTGTTTTTCCTGGTGCCCTACCCAGGTGCCTGCATTCATGTGCCGCCACCGCCACCGAACCAGCTGGTACTGGTGCGTTACCCCAAAGGCTTGAAACTGGACGATATCTACACGCCGTTATGGGTTACAGGCACGTTGACGGTCGAGAAGGTCAGCAACGACCTGGCGGATGCAGCCTATGCGCTGGACGCCGGGCAGGTACGGGTGGTGACGGACGCTGACCTTTGATGGCGTTGGCAAGCCAACGCCCACAGTAGTCCGGGTTTAGAGCGGCTCGCTGCCGATACTCAGGCTCAAGGTGTGACGGGCGCCTGGTGCCAGTTGCACGAGATCGTCCCAGACATTCGCCGTCTCGATGCACAGCATGCGCTGCCAGCCATCGTTGGCCATGTCGATCAGCTCGGCGGCGCGGTCGGTCCAGGGGTTCCAGATGACGGCCGAGCGCGAGCCACTGCTGCGCAACAGGATGCGACGGTTCCAGGCCGGGTCGACAATGCTCAGTTGCTCAGGTGCCTGTAGGTAGATGCGGTCGGTTTCCCCGGCAAAACCCAGGTCGCCCTGTTGGTTGCGCTGCTCCCAGTTGGCCAGCGTTTCGATGTAGTTCAGCCCGGCCACGCCTTCGACCCGAACCTGGCGTACATCACTGACCGCGAAGTAGCTGTGCAGCGCCTGGCTGATGGTGACGGGGTCGCTACCCAGGTTTTCGCTGCACAAGGTCAGGTTGAGTTGCTCGCCCATGACGATGCTCAGGTTCAACGCGACGGTATGTGGCCAGCCGGGCAGGTGGCCCAGGGCTTGCGGCAGGGTGAAGTCGATACGCAGCTCAGTGCTGCTGTTGTCGATGCCCAACAGTTGCCAGTCGCGCCCACGAGCCAGGCCGTGGGCGGGCGCCTCACTGGCCTGGTACATGGCCTGCACGCTTTGCGGGTTGCGCGCCAGGTTGCCAAACCAGGGCCAGCATACCGGCACGCCTGCGCGTACCGATTTGCCCTGCTTGAACAGGGCCTGGTCGCTCAACCACAGCAGCGGCGGCTCGCCAACCCGTTGGTAGCTCAGCACCTGGGCACCCTGCTGGGCGATCAGTAGCTCAGCGCTGTCGCTGGTGATGCGCCAGCAGTTGAGCTCGCCGTGTTTTTCCGACTCTACCTTGGGTGTGGACATGCGTCTGATCTCGTTCGGTTGCCGTAAGGTCGTTGACCTCTCGTCTACCGCCGAGTGTACCGCGCCAGCCGCTCAGCGACGAGGTGGAACCGAGCGGGTGCGACCGCTGCCGTCGATGGCAACGAAGACGAACACCGCTTCGGTGACCTTGCGCCATTCGCTGGACAGCGGATCATCGCTCCACACTTCGACCATCATCTGGATCGAGCTGCGGCCGATCTCCAGGGTCTGGGTATAGAAGGACAGTTGTGCGCCGACGGCGACAGGCACCAGGAAGGCCATGCGATCAATTGCGACGGTAGCCACGCGGCCTCCTGCAACACGGCTGGCCATGGCCGTGCCGGCGAGGTCCATCTGGGCGACCAGCCAGCCGCCATAGATATCGCCGAAACCGTTGGTTTCACGTGGCAATGCAGTGATTTGCAGGGCCAGGTCGCCTTGCGGGATAGGATCTTCTTGTTCGAGTTCAATCATGCCGGGGTAGCCTCTGACCCGTGACGCTTCATTGGTTAGCGCAGTGTGGACGCCTCGACAAACGATTCAGCATACGCACGCTACGCTGCGTTCGCTTTAGCCAGGCGGCGAAAGGAAACTCTGCGAAACCGACTAAGTATATTCAGCGGCGCTTTCGCACAACATCCTCCATAAGGCGTAGCCTTTTCCTGCATGGGGCCAGTATATAGAGCCTCGCGTGCAGCGACGACCATACGGTCACCATTATCTGTCGTGAATGTGTACATCCTGTACGTTTTCAAGCAAATTGCCTCGGATCCAACATTTTTCCCTGGCTGCAACCAGCGCTGTTGCCGCTTTAACCATCAATAAGAGACGCGTCGATGACCTCCGTGCCCACCAGTATCGCGCAGCCCTCGCGGCCGCTGACTCGCAGTGACTACAAGACCTTGTCGCTTTCCGCCCTGGGTGGTGCGCTGGAGTTCTACGACTTCATTATCTTTGTGTTCTTCGCCAAAGTGGTCGGCCACTTGTTCTTCCCCGCTGACATGCCTGAATGGCTGCGCCTGATGCAGACCTTCGGCATCTTTGCTGCCGGCTACCTGGCACGCCCACTGGGCGGTATCGTCATGGCACACTTCGGTGACCTGTTGGGGCGCAAGAAGATGTTCACCCTGAGCATCTTCATGATGTCTGTGCCGACACTGATCATGGGCTTGCTCCCGACCTACGCGCAGATTGGCATGTGGGCGCCGATCCTGCTGTTGTTGATGCGGGTGATCCAGGGCGCGGCCATCGGTGGCGAAGTCCCAGGCGCCTGGGTGTTCGTCTCCGAGCATGTCCCGGCACGCAATACCGGCTATGCCTGCGGCACCCTCACGGCGGGGCTGACCTCCGGCATTCTGCTCGGCTCGCTGGTGGCTACCCTGATTAGCAGCCTCTACAGTGAGCAGGAACTGTCTGACTACGCTTGGCGGATTCCGTTCCTGCTGGGGGGTGTGTTTGGTCTGTTTTCGGTTTATCTGCGTCGCTGGTTGCACGAAACCCCGGTGTTCGCCGAGATGAAGGCGCGCCAGTCGCTGGCCGAAGAAGTGCCGCTGCGTGCGGTGCTGCGTGATCACCGCAGTGCCATCATCCTGTCGATGTTGCTGACCTGGCTGTTATCGGCGGGCATCATCGTGGTGATCCTGATGACCCCGACCGTGCTGGAGACGGTCTACGGTATTCCCATGACCGTTGCGCTGCAGGCCAATAGCCTGGCCATTGTCCTGCTCAGCTTCGGCTGTGTCGCCGCCGGCATGCTCGCTGATCGCTTTGGTGCCGGGCGGGTGTTCGTGGTGGGCAGCCTGTGCCTGTTGGCCAGCTCATGGGTGTTTTATCACAGCCTGGCGACCCATCCCGAGTGGCTGTTTCCGATGTATGCACTGACCGGGTTGTGCGTCGGCATCGTCGGTGCAGTGCCTTATGTGATGGTACGGGCGTTTCCGCCCGTGGTGCGGTTCAGTGGCCTGTCCTTCTCCTACAACCTGGCGTACGCCATTTTTGGTGGCCTGACGCCGATGGTCGTGACCTATCTGCTCAAGCTCAGCCCCATGGGCCCGTCCTATTACGTGGCCGGTATTTGCACCATTGGTCTGCTAGTGGGTTGCTATTTACTGGCAACGAAGCGCTGAAAGCGCTCTAGCCCAGTAGTCGTTACATTTTGAAAAGGCCTTCCTGCCTGAGCGGTGATGGCCATTCATCTAATTGTCATATTCACTTCATAGAGTGGTCATACGCCCTGCAGATACTGGGGCCCGATTCATCTCAACCCCAATTCCTGCTAGGAGCAAGGCATGAAACTGAAGCGTTTGATGGCGGCCCTGACGTTTGCCGCCGCTGGCGTTGCCACCGCTAATGCGGTTGCCGCTGTTGACCCTGCTATTCCGACTTACGTCAAAACCACTGGCGTGTCGGGCAACCTCTCCAGCGTCGGTTCCGATACCCTGGCCAACCTGATGACCCTGTGGGCTGAAGCCTACAAAAAAGAATACCCGAACGTGAACATTCAGATTCAGGCTGCCGGTTCCTCCACCGCACCGCCTGCACTGACTGAAGGCACCGCTAACCTGGGCCCGATGAGCCGCAAGATGAAGGACGTCGAGCTGCAGGCGTTCGAGCAGAAGTATGGCTACAAGCCAACCGCAATCCCGGTTGCTGTTGATGCCCTGGCTGTCTTCGTGCACAAGGACAACCCGATCAAGGGTCTGACCATGGCTCAGGTCGATGCGATCTTCTCGTCGACTCGCCTGTGCGGTGGCAAGAACGATGTCAAAACCTGGGGTGACCTGGGTGTGACCGGCGACCTGGCCAACAAGCCGGTTCAGTTGTTCGGTCGTAACTCGGTGTCCGGCACCTACGGCTACTTCAAGGAAGAAGCCCTGTGCAAAGGCGACTTCAAGCCTAACGTCAACGAACAGCCAGGCTCGGCTTCGGTCGTGCAGTCGATCAGCAGCTCGCTGAACGGCATCGGTTACTCGGGCATCGGCTACAAAACCGCCAGCGTCAAGACTGTAGCCCTGGCCAAGAAAGAAGGCGGCGAGTTCGTTGAAGACAACGAAAGCAACGCCCTGAACGGCACCTACCCGCTGTCGCGCTTCCTCTACGTTTACGTCAACAAGGCCCCGAACAAGCCTCTGGCCCCGCTGGACGCCGAGTTCATCAAGCTGGTCCTGTCGCAAGCTGGCCAGCAGGTCGTAGTGAAAGATGGTTACATCCCGCTGCCGAAGAAAGTGGTCGACAAGGCCATGGCGGATCTCGGTCTGTCGCACAACGGTAACGTTGCCAAGAAGTAAGTGAGACCCCGGTGAGGGCTGGCCTACGGCTAGCCCTCCCACCCATTCCCGGTCCGAAGCCAGAACTCCTGAGCGGCGGGCTTTTTTGCGTCAATGCACTGTCATGTTTTTGTAATACGGGACCGCTAGGGTGTGCGCATGAATGATCTGGCCAACTCCACCATGACCCAAAATTCTCCCCCCGTGCGGATTGATTTCAATGCGCCCGAGTTGCAACGCAAGCGCAAGATGCGTGCGTTCAAGGATCGCCTGACCCGCTGGTATGTACTGGTAGGCGGGCTTGCCGTGCTGGCGGCGATCACCCTGATCTTTTTCTATCTGGCTTATGTCGTGCTGCCACTGTTTCAGGGCGCCGAGCTGACCAGTAAGAAAGCCATGGAGCCGACCTGGCTGCAGCAGGATGCCGGCAAACCGCTGATGATTGCTCTTGAGGAGCAAAACCTCGTCGGTATGCGTGTGTCCGACAAGGGCCAGGCGCTGTTCTTCGACACCAAGACCGGTGCTGAAATCAACCGCGTCGACCTGCCCGTGCCGACCGGCACCCAGGTGACTTCGATCAGTACCGACCAGCCGGGTAGCTCGCTGATCGTGCTGGGCTTGTCCAACGGTCAGGCCGTGGTATTCCACCACGCCTACAAGATCACCTATCCGGACAACAAGAAGACCATCACCCCTGGCATCGACTTCCCGTATGGCCAAGAGCCGTTCGTGCTCGACGAGCAGGGCCGCGCACTTGAGCACGTCAGCGTCAACGTCAACGGCGAGACCATAACGGTGGCAGGCTCGCACGGCTCGCAACTGCTGGTGACCCAGCTGACTCGCGAAGAGAACATGATGACCGGTGAGGTCACCAGCGAGCAGAACCGCATCGACCTGCCGCAGATGACCGAGCCGGTGAAGGCGATCTTCATCGACCCGCGTCAGCAATGGTTGTATGTGGTTAACGGTCGCGCCCAGGCCGATGTGTTCAGCCTGCGCGACAAGAGTCTTAATGGTCGCTACAAGCTGCTCGACGATGGCCAGGCCGAGATCACTGCCAGTGCCCAACTGGTCGGCGGTATATCGCTGGTCTTCGGTGACTCCAAGGGTGGCCTGAGCCAGTGGTTCATGGCCCGCGATCCGGATGGCGAGCAGCGCTTCAAGCTGATTCGTAGCTTCCAGATGGGCACTGCACCCGTAGTCCAGATAGACGCCGAAGATCGCCGCAAAGGCTTCATCGCCCTGGACAGCTCGGGCAAGCTCGGCGTGTTCCACAGCACCGCGCACCGCACCCTGCTGGTCGAGCCTGCTGCAGAGGGCGCAGGCATCCTCGCCCTGTCGCCGCGGGCCAACCGCATCTTCATCGAAGAAGGCGGCAAGCTGCTGCCCTTGAGCCTGAAGAACCCGCACCCGGAAGTATCCTGGAGCGCGCTGTGGAGCAAGGTCTGGTACGAGAACTACGACGAGCCCAAGTACGTCTGGCAGTCGACTGCTTCGAACACCGACTTCGAGCCTAAGTTGAGCCTTTCGCCACTGACCTTCGGTACCCTCAAGGCCGCGTTCTATGCGATGATCCTGGCGGCACCCTTGGCTATTGCCGCAGCGATTTACACCGCCTACTTCATGGCCCCAGGCATGCGCCGCAAGGTCAAGCCGGTGATTGAGCTGATGGAAGCGATGCCGACGGTGATCCTCGGCTTCTTCGCCGGCCTGTTCCTCGCACCGTACCTTGAAGGCCACCTGCCGGGTGTGTTCAGCCTCTTCCTGCTGATGCCGATCGGCATCCTGCTGGCCGGCTTCGCCTGGAGCCGCCTGCCGGAATCGCTGCGCCTGCGTGTGCCAGATGGCTGGGAAGCAGCGATCCTGATCCCGGTGATCCTGTTCACCGGCTGGTTCGCCCTGTACATGAGTCCGTTCATCGAAACCTGGTGGTTCGGCGGCGACATGCGCCTTTGGATCAGCAACGACCTGGGCATCACCTACGACCAGCGCAACGCCCTGGTAGTTGGTATCGCCATGGGCTTCGCGGTGATCCCGAACATCTACTCGATTGCCGAAGACGCCGTGTTCAGCGTGCCACGCAGCCTGACCCTGGGTTCCTTGGCGCTGGGCGCCACGCCGTGGCAGACCCTGACCCGTGTGGTCATCCTGACCGCCAGCCCGGGGATCTTCTCGGCGCTGATGATCGGTATGGGCCGTGCGGTCGGTGAAACCATGATCGTGCTGATGGCCACGGGTAACACCCCGGTCATGGAACTGAACCTGTTTGAAGGTATGCGCACCCTGGCGGCCAACGTCGCGGTGGAGATGCCGGAATCGGAAGTCGGTGGCAGCCATTACCGCGTGCTGTTCCTCGCCGCGCTGGTACTGCTGATGTTCACCTTCGTGATGAACACCTTGGCCGAGCTGATTCGCCAGCGTCTGCGCAAGAAATACTCGTCGCTTTGATAGGAAGGTAGAGATCCGTGAAAAAGGATTCCCTCAAAAGCTGGTTCAAGAGCGGCGCCCCTGGCGTCTGGATCAGCGGTGGCGCGGTCGCCATTGCGGTGATCATGACCGTGGGCCTGCTGGCGGTGATCGCCGTGCGTGGCCTAGGCCACTTCTGGCCGGCCGACCTGATCCAGGCTACCTATAAGGTGCCGGGCCAGGCTGATCATGTGGTCATCGGTGAAGTGGTACAGAAGGAAGAGGTGCCGCTGGCGCGTTTGAAGGGCGCCGGTCTGCCGGTGCCGGACAACGGCCCGGAGTTCATGACCCGCGAGCTGATCAAGGTCGGTAATCGCGACCTCAATGGCAGCGACTTCACCTGGGTGGTCGGTGACTGGCTGGTGGATCAAACCACCCCCGCCGAACTGATCGCTCTGGAACGCCGCGAGTGGGGTAACTTCTACGGCTACCTGGTCAGCGTCAAGGAAAACGGCAAGGTTGTCGCCGAAGGTCAAGCGGCCTGGGGCGAGCTGCAAGCGCGCCTCAAGCGTGCCAGCAAACTGGCCGGCGACCTGCAGACCCTTGAGAAGAAAGACATCGGTGCGATCAACCATGGCCTGGAGCGCCTGCGCCTTCACAGCCGTAAACTTGAGCTTGACGGCAAGCTGGACGCCGCTGCTCAGGCGGACATGGACGCCGAGCGCGCCGAGCTGGACAGCCGCTACAAGGCCGTTGAGGACCGCTTGGGCGCGCTGCATCGCGAGTTCAGCCGCGACAGTCTGGTTGCCCGTGATGGTAATGGTCGCGAAGTAGAGATCAACCTGGACAAGGTGGTGCATGCCTATCAGCCAAACGGCATGGGTACCTTTACCAAGCTGGGCACCTACTTCGCAAAGGTCTGGGAGTTTTTGAGCGACGACCCGCGTGAAGCCAACACTGAGGGCGGGATCTTCCCGGCCATCTTCGGTACGGTGATGATGACCCTGATCATGGCCGTGATCGTCACGCCGTTCGGCGTACTGGCGGCGGTGTACCTGCGTGAATATGCACGTCAGGGCCCGGTCACGCGCTTGATCCGTATTGCGGTGAACAACCTGGCGGGTGTTCCGGCGATCGTCTACGGTGTGTTCGGCTTGGGCTTCTTCGTCTACGTGCTGGGTGGCTCGATCGACCGGCTGTTCTTCCCTGAAGCCCTGCCGGCGCCAACCTTGGGTACTCCAGGCCTGCTGTGGGCCTCGCTGACCCTGGCCCTGCTGGCCGTGCCGGTGGTGATCGTGGCTACCGAAGAAGGCCTGGCGCGTATCCCGCGTACCGTGCGTGAGGGCTCGTTGGCCCTCGGTGCGACCAAGGCCGAAACGCTGTGGAAGATCGTTCTGCCAATGGCCAGCCCGGCGATGATGACCGGCATGATCCTCGCCGTTGCGCGTGCTGCCGGTGAGGTGGCGCCGCTGATGCTGGTAGGTGTGGTGAAACTGGCGCCGTCGTTGCCAGTGGACGGTAACTACCCGTACCTGCACCTGGACCAGAAGATCATGCACCTGGGCTTCCACATCTATGACGTGGGCTTCCAGAGCCCGAACGTCGAGGCCGCGCGGCCGCTGGTGTACGCCACCGCCCTGTTGCTGGTGCTGGTGATCGCCACCCTCAACCTTTCGGCGGTGTGGATCCGTAACCACCTGCGCGAGAAGTACAAGGCGCTGGACAGCTGATCGGCAGCCCCCTGAATTGCAAGTGCCGCCCGCTCGCCGGGCGGTTCGATGAAACGAAATTGATAGCGTATGGAGTCTAACCATGCAGCATGAATCCCACGCCCACGGCATCGATATGTCGGCCCTGGGTCGCGACAAGCAGAGCCTGCGCCTGGCGGAAGAAACCGTGGCCATCGAAGTGCCGGGTTTGAGCCTGTACTACGGCGAGAAGCAGGCACTGTTTGACGTCAGCATGAATATTCCCAAGCAGCGCGTTACTGCCTTCATCGGCCCATCCGGTTGCGGCAAGTCGACCCTGCTGCGAACCTTCAACCGGATGAACGATCTGGTCGACGGTTGCCGTGTCGAAGGCGCGATCAACCTGTATGGCAACAACATCTACCGCAAGGGCGAGGATGTCGCCGAGCTGCGTCGTCGCGTCGGCATGGTGTTCCAGAAGCCGAACCCGTTCCCCAAGACCATCTATGAGAACGTGGTCTACGGCCTGCGTATTCAGGGCATCAACAAGAAGCGTGTGCTCGACGAGGCCGTTGAGTGGGCGCTCAAGGGCGCAGCACTGTGGGATGAGGTCAAGGATCGCCTGCATGAGTCGGCGCTGGGTTTGTCCGGTGGTCAGCAGCAGCGTCTGGTGATTGCCCGTACCATCGCCGTTGAGCCGGAAGTCTTGCTGCTCGACGAACCGTGTTCGGCACTCGACCCGATCTCCACGCTGAAGGTCGAAGAGCTGATCTACGAACTGAAATCCAAGTACACCATCGTGATCGTCACCCACAACATGCAACAGGCTGCACGGGTATCGGACTACACCGCGTTCATGTACATGGGCAAACTGGTCGAGTTTGGTGATACCGACACCCTGTTCACCAACCCGGCGAAGAAACAGACCGAAGACTACATCACCGGTCGCTATGGCTAGGGCTCAGCGCCTGAACGCCGCCTGACCGTATTCACCGGATGCCCCAAGGATTCTCCATGATCGATAAAGACAGCCTTACCCATCACATCTCCCAGCAGTTCAACGCCGAGCTTGAAGAAGTGCGCAGCCACCTCCTGGCGATGGGTGGCCTGGTCGAGAAACAGGTCAACGACGCGGTGACCGCGCTGATCGAGGCCGACTCGGGCCTTGCCCAGCAGGTGCGTGAGGTGGACGAGCAGATCAACCAGATGGAACGCAACATCGACGAAGAGTGCGTACGCATTCTGGCCCGTCGACAGCCGGCTGCCTCCGACCTGCGTTTGATCATCAGCATTTCCAAGTCGGTGATTGACCTGGAGCGCATTGGTGACGAATCGACCAAGATCGCCCGTCGAGCCATCCAGCTGTGCGAAGAGGGCGAGTCGCCACGCGGTTATGTCGAAGTCCGTCACATTGGCGACCAGGTGCGTAACATGGTTCGTGATGCGCTGGACGCTTTCGCCCGCTTCGACGCCGACCTGGCGTTGTCGGTGGCCCAGTACGACAAGACCATCGACCGTGAGTACAAAACGGCGCTGCGCGAGCTGGTGACCTACATGATGGAAGACCCGCGTTCTATTTCGCGGGTATTGAGCGTGATCTGGGCGTTGCGCTCGCTCGAGCGTATCGGTGACCACGCACGCAACATCGCCGAGCTGGTGATTTATCTGGTGCGCGGCACCGACGTTCGCCATCTGGGCTTGGCAAGGATGAAAGAAGAGGTTCAGGGCGGCGCCGAAAAGGCTAATGTTCCCGGCAAATCGGACGATAAGTAAGACTGCCCCGAGAATGAACGCCCGGCCTTGGCCGGGCGTTTTCGTTTGCGGTCGAGCAAGTGAGGTGGCACCCCGCGAACGCAAGAGAGTCCCGGCGTGACCCGTTTTTGGCAGATGGCCATCAGTCAGCGTTATGCTAGCCGGGGTTGAAAAGGAGTGGCGATGAGTAAAGTCAGTGTTTTGGTGGTGGATGATGCGCCCTTCATCCGCGATCTGGTAAAGAAATGCCTGCGCAATGCCTTTCCCGGCATCGTGACCGAAGATGCGGTCAACGGTCGCAAGGCTCAGGCAATCTTGTCCCGTGAGGCCTTTGACCTGGTGTTGTGCGACTGGGAAATGCCGGAAATGTCGGGTATTGAGCTGCTGACCTGGTGTCGCCAGCAGGAGTCGATGAAGGCGTTGCCCTTCATCATGGTGACCAGCCGTGGCGATAAAGAAAACGTTGTCCAGGCTATCCAGGCTGGCGTTTCGGACTTTATCGGCAAGCCGTTCACGAACGAGCAGTTGCTGACCAAGGTCAAGAAAGCCTTGTCCAAGGTGGGCAAGCTCGACGCACTGCTGTCCAGCGCGCCGACCCGCGCCAACTCCGCGTTTGCCAATGATTCGTTGAGCGCCCTGACCGGCGGCAAGGCCGAAACCGTCAAGCCGACGGCTGCACCCGCGGTTGCCCCAGCCAAGCCGCTGATCAATGCACCCACGCCACAGGCCAAAGCGGCAGCTCCGGCCGGTCGTGGTCAAGGCCAACTGCGCTTGCCAAGTGGTACTCAGCCCTGTGTGATCAAGGCCCTGAGCCTCAAGGAAGCCCTGATTGTGGTGCGCCGCAGTGAGACACTGCCGCAAGTGCTGGAAGGCGCGGTGCTCGACCTGGAGCAGGGCGAAAGTGCTGAAACCGCACGCTTGAACGGCTACCTGCATGCGGTAGCGGCCTTGGAGCCAAGGCCGGACAGCGACTGGTTGCAGATTACGTTCCGTTTCGTCGACCAGGACGCGCAGAAGCTCGACTACGTTTCGCGGCTGATTGCCCGGGGTACGGCGCAGAAGCACTTCACCCCCGGCGCCTGATCCGCCTCGTCGACGCCTGTAGGGCCTGCTGCATGCCCTGCAGGTCAGTTCTACCAGGCCATCCTGCGGGTTACCCTGCCGGTAACCCGTAGTGCGGTCAGTCGAGCTTGAGAACCTTGGCCAGCACGATCTTCGGCCCTTTCATCTTTTTGATGATGATTCGCAGGCCTTCGACTTCCAGCACTTCTTCCTCTTCCGGTACCCGCTTGAGGGTCTCATAGACCAACCCGGCGAGCGTTTCGGCTTCGATGTGGTCCAGGTCAACGCCAAGCAGGCGTTCAACCTTGAACAACGGCGTATCGCCCCGCACCAGCAGTTTGCCCGGTTGGTAGGCGAGAATGCCGCGTTCGGCCTTGCGGTGCTCGTCCTGAATATCGCCGACCAGCACTTCCAGTACGTCTTCCATGGTCAGGTAGCCGATGACCTTGCCGTCGGCTTCCTCGACCAGGGCGAAGTGCGCACCGCCCTGGCGGAACTGCTCCAGCAGTTGCGACAGCGGCATATGCCGGGAAACGCGCTCCAGTGGTCGGGTCAGCTCGGCCAGGTTGAAGGACTCCGGAATATGATCCAGGTCGGCCAGTTCCAGCAGCAGGTCCTTGATATGCAGCAGGCCGATAAATTCACCACGCTCCGTGTCATAGACCGGGTAGCGGCTGAACTTGTGTCGGCGGAACATCGCCAGGATGTCCTTGAGGGGGGCGTTGGCTTCCAGGCTGACCATGTCTTCCCGGGAGTTTGCCCAGTCGACGACTTCCAGCTCACCCATCTCGACTGCCGAGGCCAATACGCGCATGCCTTGGTCGCTTGGGTCTTGCCCACGGCTTGAGTGCAGGATCAGCTTGAGTTCTTCACGGCTGTAGTGGTGCTCATGGTGTGGCCCAGGCTCGCCTTGGCCAGCGATCCGCAGGATGGCGTTGGCACTGGCGTTGAGCAGGTAGATCGCCGGGTACATCGTCCAGTAGAACAGGTACAGCGGCACGGCTGTCCACAGCGACAACAGCTCAGGCTTGCGAATGGCCCAGGATTTTGGCGCCAGCTCACCGACCACGATGTGCAGGTAGGAAATGACAAAGAAGGCGCTGAAGAACGAGACCGCCTTGATCACTTCTGGCGACTGCACGCCAACGGCGCCCAGCAGGGGTTCGAGCAGGTGAGCGAAAGCCGGCTCACCGACCCAGCCCAGGCCCAGCGAGGCGAGGGTGATGCCGAGTTGGCATGCCGACAGGTAGGCGTCCAGCTGGCTGTGTACGGTGCGTAGGATGTGCCCGCGCCAGCCATTTTTATCGGCGATGGCCTCGACCCGGGTCGAGCGCAGCTTGACCATGGCGAACTCGGCGGCAACGAAGAAGCCGTTGAGCAGAACCAGTAGCAGCGCGAAGAGAATCATGCCGAAATCGGCGAAAAGTGAAGCGAGGCTAAAACCAGCGGAAGGGTCCATGATGGATTTTTAAGGGGTCCGTCTTCTGAAGAAATAGAGAGATGCTGCGCCGACTTCTGTCGGCGCAAGTGGGCCAATGTAGCGGCTGAAGGCGCAAATGCCTAGTGGCGCGCGTTCAGGAGGCGTTTTGCAGGGCCAGTTGTGTGGCCGCAAAATGGCAGGTAAAGGTGCTGCCGTGGCCCAGGACACTGCTGATCTCCAGGCGACCACGATGGCGCAGCAGCACATGCTTGACGATTGCCAGGCCCAGGCCGGTGCCGCCGGTATTGGAGGCACGGCTGGAGTCGACCCGGTAGAAGCGCTCAGTCAGGCGCGGTAGGTGCTTGGGGTCGATGCCGATCCCGGAGTCCTGCACGCTCAGGTGCGCACCCTGGCTATCGCTCCACCAGCGGATGCGGATCTGGCCGCCATCCGGGGTGTATTTCACGGCGTTGAAGATCAGGTTGGAAAAGGCGCTGCGCAGTTCTGCTTCGCTGCCTTTGAGGTACACGTCGCCTTCGGTTTCCAGCGTGATGTTCTGGTTGCGTTGCCCGGACAAGGCTTTGGCGTCAGCTTTGATCGACTGCAGCAGGGCATTGATCGCCACCGGTTGGTTGTCCGAGGGGTAGTCGGTGGCTTCCAGCTTGGCGAGCAGCAGCAGGTCGTTGAGCAGGGTTTGCATCCGCCCACCTTGCTGCTGCATCTGTTGCAGCGCCCGTACCCAGCGCGGGTTGACGTCTTCGACGTTGTCCAGCAGGGTTTCCAGGTAACCGGCGATTACCGTCAGCGGTGTGCGCAGTTCGTGGGACACGTTGGCGACGAAGTCCTTGCGCATCTGTTCAAGCTGATGAATGCGGGTGACATCGCGCACGAGCATCAAGTGCTCGTTGTTGCCGTAGCGGGTTATGTGCAGCTGCACGCGCAGGCGGTCATTGATCGGCGAGGGAATTTCCAAGGGTTCAAGGTAGTTCTCCTGTTCGAAGTACTCCTTGAAGCGAGGATGGCGAACCAGGTTGGTGACCGGTTGGCCGCTGTCCTGTGGGGTCTTGAGGCCCAGCAGGGTTTCTGCGGCACGGTTCCACCACTCCAGGTTACCGTCGCTGTCGAGCATGATCACCGCATCCTTCAGTGCGGCGGTCGACTCCTGAACGCGGTCGATGACCGCTTGCAGGCGTCCGCGAACGCGCTGATCGCGACGTTGCAGGTGATAGATGCTATCGAAAACCTCGCCCCACAGGCCGTAGCCATCGGGCGGCGCTTCGTCGACCTGATGCAGCCGCAGCCATTCGTGCAGGCGCAGGAGTTGCTTTAAGGTCCAGCCCAGATAGAGCCCCAGGCCCAGCGCCAGGCTCCATCCATAATAGCCGCTGACAAGGCCTGCCAGCAGGCAGACCGTGATCAACAGCAACATGTGGCGAATCAGTGTGCCATGCCAGTTCTGGTTCAATTAGCGGAACATCCTTTCCAGAGGCAGCTGCGCGCTGCAAGCCGATGCGCGCGTTGACGCTTCAGCTTTTAGTCGAAAAACGGTAGCCGGTGCCACGAACGGTTTGTACCAGATTCTCGTAGGCTTCACCCAGCGCTTTGCGCAGGCGACGAATATGCACATCGACGGTGCGCTCTTCAACGTAGACGTTTCCGCCCCAGACCTGATCAAGCAGCTGACCACGGGTGTAGGCGCGCTCCTGGTGGGTCATGAAGAACTGCAGCAAGCGGTATTCGGTCGGGCCCATTTCGGCAGGTTTGCCATCGATGGTTACGCGGTGGCTGATCGGATCGAGCAGCAACCCACCCACTTCGATGGGCGCTTCGCCGTCACTTGGGCCGGCGCGGCGCAACACGGCTTTGAGGCGTGCCACCAGCTCTCGTGGCGAGAACGGCTTGGTGATGTAGTCGTCAGCGCCGACTTCCAAGCCCTGGATCTTGTTGTCTTCCTCACCCTTGGCGGTGAGCATGATGATCGGGATGTCGCCAGTCAGTTCATCGCGCTTCAGGCGTCGGGCCAGTTCGATGCCCGAGGTGCCAGGCAGCATCCAGTCGAGCAGGATCAGGTCGGGCTTGCGGTCGACGATGATGGCATGCGCCTGCTGCGAATTTTCTGCTTCAAGGCATTCATAGCCGGCCATTTCCAATGCAACGGCGATCATCTCGCGAATCGGCGCTTCGTCGTCGACGATTAGAATGTTTCTGCCAACCATGCTTTAACCTCTTACCATTCAGGTGTCTTGGCCCGCATTAGATAACGGAATTATTGCAGTCGTGTGACAGGTCGTGGGCGCTTGCAGCAACATTCTGTTACTGAGCTAGGCTTAAAGCTCACTCCCGAGAACAGAAGGTGGATCCAATGACACGACATACGCTGAACTGGATGGCGCTTTTCACGGTAGCGGCACTGGCCTTGCCGGGGGTGGCCTTGGCCGAATATGCCATGGAAAAGGACGGCATGCTTGTCGATGCACATGGCATGACCCTTTATACCTTTGACAAGGATATGGGGGGCAAGTCGATGTGCAGTGGTGAGTGTGCCAAGAACTGGCCGCCGCTGATGGTCAAGGCCGGTGAGAAGGCCGAGGGTGAATGGACGCAGATCAAGCGTGATGACGGTACGATGCAGTGGGCCTACGATGGCAAGCCGGTGTACACCTTTATCAATGACAAGAAAGCCGGCGATATGTATGGCGACGGTATGAAGGACGTCTGGCACGTGGCCAAACCCTGAGCGCCGCCCAAATGCTGACCGCCCAAGGGCGGTCAGCGTAGTGCGTAGTCGAGCACGATACCGATAAACACCAGCAGGCCGGCCCAGTGGTTGTGCAGGAAGGCCTTGAAGCATGACTCGCGATCCAGTTTGCGGGTCGACCAGTATTCCCAGGCAAAGCACAGTGCCGCGGCCACCAGCCCCAGGTGGAACCAGCCACCGAGGCCGAAACGATTGCCGGCCATCAGCAGGCAGGCCAGTGACAACCCCTGAAGCGTCACAATGATGAACCGATCGGCTTCGCCGAACAGGATGGCGGTGGACTTGACCCCGATTTTCAGGTCGTCATCACGGTCAACCATGGCGTAGTAGGTGTCGTAGCCTACGGTCCAGAGCAGGTTGGCAATGTACAGAAGCCAGGCAATGGCCGGCAGTTCACCGGTCTCGGCGGTGAAGGCCATGGGAATGCCCCATGAATAGGCCGCACCCAGGACTACCTGTGGGTAGTAGGTATAGCGCTTCATGAACGGGTAGCAGGATGCCAGCGCCACTGCGCCGAACGACAGCCAGACCGTGGTGGTATTGGTGCACAGCACCAGTGCGAAGCTTACGCCTACCAGCAGGGCGAACAACGTCAGGGCTTCGCGGCCGCTGATCTTGCCGCTGGCCAATGGCCGTTCGGCGGTGCGTTTGACATGGCCATCGACCTTGCGGTCGGCGAAGTCGTTGATCGCGCAGCCTGCTGCCCGCATCAGGACGACCCCGAGGGTGAAAATCAGCACGTTGGCCAGCGACGGCGAGCCCTTGCCGGCGATCCATATGGCAGACAAGGTCGGCCAGAGCAGCAGGTAGATGCCGATTGGCTTGTCCATCCGGCTCAGTTGGATGAAGTCCCAGGCACGGGGGTGCAGGCGATTGAGGGACTTGAGCAGGCTCAGGTACATCAGCAGTCCTCCTGACGGATATTCGCGGCGTGCCACAGCGCCGGTAGAAAAGTTTCAGCAACCAAAACGCTCAACGCGCCACGGTCGAAGCGAGAACGCCTTGCCCACAGTCGATCACAGGCAGCATCCGGCGGTAGCCAGGCCGAAGGGTAGCGGCATACTTCAATGGCCTGGCGGGTAAACCCGCGATCACAGAACAACAGTTCGCCGAGCGACCGACTGCCAAGGCTTTCCAGGTCCAGCCCATCCTCTTCCAGTGCACTGCGGGCCGCCACGCTGCGGGCGAACACCCAGGGCTGGTCTTGCCCGAGCAAGTACACCTCGCGTACCCAGCCTTCGCTGCCAGGTGCCAGCCCGAGTGCCTGGCACTCATCGTCGCGGAGCGTCTGCCAGCCTTCGCAAAGGGGTGTCACGCAGAATTGATCGGCGGATAATTGAGTCAGTCGACGGGTCAGGGAACCTTGGTCGAACAACCAGTCGAGGGTTGGCGCGTCGACAGAGGCGGTCGGCAGCGGCTGTGGCTGCCAGTACGGAGTAGGCGCTAGCGAAGTTTCGTACGGCACGGTAGGTATGCGGTTACAGGCCAGTGAGGTGGCGAGCTTAGCATGATTGCCCGTTCCGGCTTGCATCGTGGCGTCGCCCTCCAGTACAAAGCCTTCCTGATGGTCGCCACCGCACGTTGCAGAGCGACCACGCCAAGCCTGAGTAGGAACCTTAGCAATGAAAAAGTGGCAATGTGTGGTGTGTGGGCTGATTTACGACGAGGCCGAAGGCTGGCCGGATGACGGTATCGAGCCGGGTACCCGCTGGGAAGATGTGCCTGCAGACTGGTTGTGCCCGGACTGCGGTGTGGGCAAGAGCGATTTCGAAATGATCGCCATCGGCTGATCGATTTTTTAACGTACAAGGAAGCACTTCATGACGGCTCCAGTGGTGATTGTCGGTACGGGTCTTGCGGGATACAACCTCGCCCGTGAGTTTCGCAAGCTCGACGGCGAAACGCCGTTGCTGCTGATCACCGCCGATGATGGGCGCTCCTATTCCAAGCCCATGCTGTCTACCGGCTTTGCCAAGCACAAGGATGCTGATGGCCTGAGCATGGCCGAGCCTGGCGCCATGGCTGAACAGCTCAAGGCGGAAGTGCGCACGCATACCCGTATCAGCGGCATCGATCCAGGGCACAAGCGGGTGTGGATTGGCGAAGAGGCCGTGGCCTATCGCGACCTGATCCTGGCCTGGGGCGCGGAAACCGTGCGGGTATCGGTCGACGGCGATGCGAGCGAGGCGATTTTCCCGATCAACGATCTGGAAGACTACGCACGCTTTCGGGCTGCTGCCGCAGGCAAGCAGCGCGTGCTGATTCTCGGTGCCGGCCTGATCGGTTGCGAGTTCGCCAACGACCTGAGCAGCGGTGGTTATCAGGTCGAGCTGGTCGCGCCGTGCGAGCAGGTCATGCCCACCCTGCTGCACCCGGCGGCGGCCCGAGCCGTGCAGGCTGGCCTGGAGGGGTTGGGTGTGCGCTTTCACCTTGGCCCAGTACTGACCCGTCTGCAGCGCGCAGCGGATGGCCTGGAAGCTCACCTGTCCGATGGCCGCGTGATTGCCTGCGACCTGGTGGTATCGGCGGTCGGGTTGCGCCCACGTATTGATCTGGCTGCGGCTGCGGGCCTGGTGGTGAACCGTGGCGTGGTGGTCGACCGTACATTGCGCACCTCACATGCGAACATCTACGCGCTGGGCGACTGTGCCGAAGTAGATGGGCTCAACCTGCTCTATGTGATGCCATTGATGAGCTGTGCCCGTGCCTTGGCCCAGACCCTCGCGGGCACGCTGACAACGGTTAGCTATGGGCCCATGCCGATCACGGTGAAAACACCGGTATGCCCGCTGGTGATTTCACCGCCGCCGCGTGGCAGCGAGGGGCAATGGCAGGTCGAAGGGCAGGGCGCTGACCTCAAGGTGCTGTGCCATGATGCCGAGGGGAACCTGTTGGGCTACGCACTGACCGGCACTGCGGTGATGGAAAAACTGGCGCTGAACCGCCAGTTGCCCGCGCTGATGGCGTGAATGCCGGGCGTTTTGTCGGATTTACCTCTCCTTTGCCAACACAAAGGTCGCTCAGAGACTGGCGCGGCTTTGGGCGGCGTGCCATTCTCACACCCGTCTGCCGCAGTTTAGAGCCTGCGGCCCCTTGGGCGCTGCTCCCTGGGAGCAGCACGGCATAACAACAAAAAATCCGTCAAAGAGGCTTCACTATGCGTAAACCAGAACTCGCCGCAGCTATTGCTGAAAAGGCTGACCTTACCAAAGAGCAGGCCAATCGCGTGCTCAACGCCGTACTCGAAGAGATCACCAGCGCCCTGCACCGTAAAGACAGCGTGACCCTGGTGGGTTTCGGTACCTTCCTGCAACGCCACCGTGGTGCCCGCACGGGCAAGAACCCGCAAACCGGTGAGCCGGTGAAGATCAAGGCCAGCAATACCGTCGCGTTCAAACCTGGCAAGTTCCTCAAGGACAGCGTCAACCCATGATGCCTCCTGGCAACTGATGCCATGAAAAACGGGTGCCCAGGCGGCGCCCGTTTTTATTTGCCTGCTCCCCGGCTTCTCACTAGCATACGTCGCCTCGGCCGATAGGGTGTATTGGCCGCAACGCGTTTCAGGGAAGAAGCGGCATACGCCTACTGCGTTATATCCCCACAAGACGACCCGCCTATGCGGTCGCTGCTTGCTGCGGGCCTGTCTGTATTCCCCCTGTTCTGCGCCGATTATTTTCCCCTGGCCTTGCCCATGGAGCATTGCGCGGATGTACGTTGATGACGACTACTTCAAGGGCTACCTGGCTGGGTTGGCCGACAGCGACTTGTTCGGTTCGCTGGCGATTGCCTGCCTGATCGGCCTGCTGTGTGGCCTGAACCCGCGTTTGTGGCACAGGGCCTGGCTACGGGTGCTGATCCTTGGTTGCCTGGCAACCGTGGTGGCGCTGCACATTGTTGGTACCTACTACATGAACACTCGGGTGGCCTAGATGATTCGCTGGCTAAAGGTAGTGCTCATCTATGGTCTTGCCGGTTTTCTGTTCTTGTTGCTCAACGATTATGGCGTCACGCTGTACAAGCAGCGCTATGGCGGCTTCACCGCCAGAGGGGTGGCGGCGGGCAGCATTGTCTGGTTGGTGTTCTATACCCTGATCGTGTTCAGCACGGCGATTGCCTTGCTCCCTCGCTGGAAACTCAAGGTGTTACTCAACGCCGCGATGGTCGCACTGATTCTGTACTGGCTGTTGCCGGATCATCCGGTGCGGGCCGGGTTTTTCAGCTGCCTGGCCGGCGGGGTGACGTTACTGGCGATAGGCCTTGAGCAGGTGTTTGCCCGTCGTCGGCCATCGGTTGCCCGGCAAAACGTCGATGTGTCAGGGCAGGTGAACACGTGAAGTCTATTGGCCTAAGCCTGCTATGGGCTCTGTTGCCGCTTCTGGCGCAGGCCGAGACACGGCAGTTTCAACTGACACCCAGCTTCAAGGGCGCCACTCAGGTGCAGTTCGAGCGCCTGGCGAGCGACACGGGCATGGGCTGGCAAGGTCAGTTGCAAGGCGCCGAGGGCTTTACTGAAGCGCTGCCAGACAAGTGCCTGCCTGAGCAAGGCAACCCAGAGGTTGTCGATGCCTATACGGTCGACAGCACCAAGCCCTACCTTGTGGTGCTCTGCCGGTGGCCGGTTGATCATTCAGGCTTTGACACCTACGCGATCAAGGGCTGGGAGTATCGCGCTTTCGTATACACCTGGATAGCGGATGCACTGGTCAAGGATGAGGCGGCTTCGCAGGTGTTGTCCGGGTATGAGGGCAATATGGCCATCTACTGGATCAACTACCACTGGTACATCAGCCGACCCTTGGCAACGCAGAAGCTCAAAGAGCGGGTGCAAGGCCGTGAGCGGGACTCGCTGAAGCTGGCGCGCAGGATTGTCCTTGAGCGCTTGAAGGCCAAGGACACTGAAGCAGTCAGTAGCTACCTGAGCCTAAGGGTCGCGCAGTTGCTGCATGATGAACCCCTGACGGTAAGCAACGCGCCGCTGTACAACGATCTCGGTTACGCCCTGCAGGAGGCGAGTTGGCAGGCGTCGGCGTATGAGCTGTTCAGCAAGGTCGAGCGCGTGGTGCCTGAGCGCGTGGTGTTGAAACTGAATATCGCCGATGCGCTGTGGGGCTTGTACAAGCCAAGCCAGGCAGCGGGTTACTACACCGCCTATATTGCGGCCATGCAGGCCGCTGGCAAGGAACGGCTGATTCCCGCGCGCGCCATGGAGCGCAGCCGCGGTAATACGCGCTAATCAATCAGGACGATTCAGCTCCCATGACACCCGCTACCTTCATTACCGCATCGTTCCTGGCCATGTTGTGGCTGTGCGCGTTCTCCATCACTGCCGTGGCCGCCCCCGCGGTATGTGCGGCAACTGACTTCACTGAGTTTCTCCGGGCCTTTTCCCAAACGATCGACGTGCAGCGCCAGGCCAGTGCCGGGCGCGTTTTCAGCACGACACTTGAGGTCGTCGGCGACTCCGCACAACCCAGCGTCCGCGTGTTGCAGGGCGATCAGTTGGCGTTGCCGTTAATGTCGGCCATTACCGATACAGGCATGAAGGGTGTGGAGGTACAACGGATCGACGCCCGTCATGTTCGGGTAGACGACAAGCGGGCAGGCAACGAGGCGATCAAGGCCTACCTGTTTGAGTACGCAGGGTGTTGGACGCTGGTGGCAATGGAGGACTGGTCGGTAGATGAAAACCGTTTGGCAGTCAGCGGTATGCCGAACATGAGCCGTGCTGAAGAGATCTGCTACCTCAAGAGCGGGATTTTTCAGGGGCTGGGTGGTGTCGAGCGTTATCCACCGACCACCGAATTCTTTGAAGCGGCACTGCAGAACAAGCTCTGCGCAGCGGCCTCGGGCAATCCACAGGCCAGCCTGGAGGCTGTCAGCCTCGGCTTTTCCGGCATGGCGCCGGCCCTGAGTGCAGAGGTCAGCGAGAAACTGCTGAGCCGCGCGGCGGAAACCCTGCCGGTGGCCGCCGCGTTGCTGGCACAGTTCTACTGCAATGGCACTGACGATACCCGTGACGGGCCGTGCCTGGACCCGGCGAGGGCCGAGGCAATGTTGATCAAGTCGGTAAAAATGGGTGGCTGGGAGACTTTGCCGATTCTTGCCAACCACTATGAGCAAGGCGACTTGCAAGGACGTGACCTGTCGCGTGCTTTGGCGTGCTACCGACTGGCTCAGGAAAAGGGCGTCGAGAGCGCTGACGCCAGCGTGCAACGCCTGACCGACCAAGGTGCCGTGGCAGGGGCGGCGTGTTATTGAAACACACCGTTTTGGCGGCTTTCACGACAAATGCCGGGCGCCTTTGTGAAAAGCTGGAAGGCGTATGGTGTTTTCGCAGCGAGACTATAAACTGCTTCGCCAGTCACTTTTTAGCCGAGGCGTGCACATGAAGTTTCGCTTTCTTCTCTGGGCTCTGGGATTGCTCATGGCCAAGGCCAGTCGCAACAACCCGGCGTTCCAGCAGCAACTGACCGACAAGAACCTGGTGTTTCAACTGCAGACCCTGGACGGCAAGGTCGCTCGGCATTTCATCGTCAAGGACCTGCGCGTCAGCAGCAAGGCTGGTACCCATCCGCAGCCGGCGTTTGCGATAGCCTTCAAGGATGCGGCCTACGGCTTCGCTACGTTGCAGGCCAAGAACAAGCAGTTGGCGTTCATGCAGGGGATTCAGGACAAGAGCATTCAGATCAAGGGTAATCCGGCCCTGGTGGTCTGGTTCCAAGGCCTGACCAAGTTCCTGAAACCGAAAAAGCAGGCCTGACCGCCGAGGGCCAGGCCACGTGGTCAGGTCTGGTTGAACTGTGAGGCCAGCTCGCGCAACAGCGACTCGGCTTCAAGTACCTTGTTGACCACATCCTCGGCTTTGCTGCGGCTCATGCCCAGGCGCTCAAGCAACTCATCCGGGATGCTTTCTTCCGGCCCTGAGCCGATGCCGCGGGCGCGCAGCAGGCGAACGGCCAGGCAAACCAGGTTGGGGAATGCAGCGTGGTCACCGTCGTAATGTGGGTCATGCTGGAAGCGCAGGGCCGTGGCCAGTTCGTCCGGCAAGTCCCAGAAACGCATCAGCCAGGCGCCGATCTGTTCGCGGCTGATGCCCAGCAGATGCTTCTCGACATAGCTGTGACACAGGTGCGGGTTGACCTCCAGATGCCGGCAGATCAGCGAGAAATGCGGCGGGAACACATGCGCCAGCAGCAGATAGCCAAAGTTGTGCAGTAGCCCGGCGAGGTAGGTCAGCCCAGCCTCCGGCCGCTCGGCACGAGGCATGGCGCGGGTCAGGCCTTCGATGACAGCTGCGGTGTAGATCGATTGCTGCCAGTACGGTGTGGTCTGTTGTGGGTGATCTTTGGGCAGGCTGAGGGTTTTGCCCAGGGCCAGACCGAGTGCCAGGTTGATCACCAGGTCGAAGCCCAGCACGCGGACGATCGCGTCTTCCACCGAGCGAATCTTGCCCGGTGAAGCGTAGTACGGTGATCCTGCCCAACTGACTACCTGAGCAGCCAATGCCGGATCGGTTTCCACTACGCCGGTGATGTCGTCGATGGTGGCGTTGGGATCGACCCGCAACTTGATGATCTTCTGCGCCGTTTCTGCCAGCGGTGGAATCTCGATGGTCGATTCCAGACGCTGCTGGATGCGCCGTGCGGTGAAGGCATGGACAGCCTGGGTGATCTCTTCGCGGTCATCATCCGGGCGGTCGAGGTTGGGCTGAATACTGCTCAGCAGTTCGCCGAAGCGCCCGGCACTGGCCTTGCTGAGCATTCTCTTGAACGTGTCACGTTCAATTTCCAGCAGCACGCCGGCTTCACCTGAATGAATCAGCAGGCTCGGCACGTCCAGCAAGCTTTCTTCGTACAGGCAGGGCGAACTGGTAAGGGCTGGAATGCCCGGCAGAATCTTCAGGCCGTGCTTGGCCAGCATCTGCTCCAGGCGTTTCAACGGCACGGCGGCAAGATCACGCCCGGTCAGTTCGGTAAGGCGCTTGAGGTCCAGTAGCTGGTTCTGCGGAAACAACACCATCAGCGCACCGACTGCATCGTCGAGCAATACAGCCTGCACCCGACGCTCGGGCGGCAGCTGTGGGTGCTCGGTCACTTCACGGTAGGCGATATCCAGTTTGTCGAGCAGCAACCGGATAACAGACGGGGCTTGGGGGGTTGCGGCGTCCAGTGCAACTTCAGTCATGGTCTGTATCCAAATTCTTTACAGTCGCGAGAGTATAACCAGCTTGCACCGTGAGCTGGATCGATTCCGTCGGGCGGATTACACCTGGCCATACTGCTGGCCATGGCGCAGCCAGCGTTCGAGCAGCGGGCTGACATGTGTTGGCCAACGAGCCAATAGTGCCTGCGCCGCATCGCGCACAGCAGGCAGAAGGTCGGCGTCACGCATCAAGTCGGCGACCTTGAACTGCAGCAGGCCGGTCTGACGGGTACCCAGCATCTCGCCAGGACCGCGCAGCTCAAGGTCTTTTTCGGCGATGACGAACCCGTCGTTGGTTTCCCGCATGATTCCCAGGCGTTCGCGGCCGATCTGCGACAACGGCGGATGGTAGAGCAGCACACAGTGGCTGACGGCACTGCCACGGCCCACGCGCCCGCGCAACTGGTGCAATTGGGCCAGGCCAAGGCGTTCGGGGTTCTCGATGATCATCAGGCTGGCGTTGGGGACGTCTACGCCGACTTCGATGACCGTCGTCGCCACCAGCAGTTGCAGACGGCCTTCCTTGAATTCGGCCATGACGGCGGCCTTCTCCGCAGGTTTCATGCGCCCGTGAATCAGGCCGACGCGCAATTCGCCCAAGGCGCTGCTGAGTTCTTCAAAGGTGGTTTCGGCGGCCTGGCAGGTCAGCTCCTCGGACTCTTCGATCAGGGTGCAGACCCAGTAGGCTTGACGGCCTTCAGCGCAGGCGGCGCGCACGCGCTCGACCACTTCAAGGCGGCGGCTGTCGACCACCAGTACGGTGTTGACCGGGGTACGTCCAGGCGGCAGCTCGTCGAGGATCGAGGTGTCCAGGTCGGCATACGCGCTCATGGCCAGGGTGCGTGGAATGGGTGTTGCGGTCATGATCAGTTGATGGGGACAGAGCCGGCCACCCACGCCTTTCTGGCGCAACGCCAAGCGCTGCTGGACACCGAAGCGGTGCTGTTCGTCGATGATCACCAGCGCCAGGTTGTGGAACTTTACTTCGTCCTGGAACAGGGCGTGGGTACCAACCACCATCGGTGCGCCGCCCGCGATCTGCTCCAGGGCTGAAACACGTGCCTTGCCTTTGAGCTTGCCCGCCAGCCAGGCGACTTCGATCCCCAGTGGCTCCAGCCAGCGCTTGAAGGTAATGAAGTGCTGCTCTGCCAGAATCTCGGTCGGCGCCATCAGTGCCACTTGGTAGCCGGCCTCCAAGGCCTGCAGGGCGGCGAGCGCAGCAACAACGGTCTTGCCAGCGCCGACGTCCCCCTGAACAAGCCGCAGCATGGGCTCGGGTTGGCTCAGGTCGTAGGCAATCTCGTTGCCGACCCGCTGTTGGGCGCCGGTGGGAGCAAAGCCCAGGTTGGCCAGGTATTGCTGTGGCAGCCGGCTGGCCTTGGGCAGCGCGGGAGCCCGTTGGGCCCTGAGGCTTTCGCGCAGGCGCTGCTGGGATAGCTGATGGGTCAACAGCTCTTCAAAGGCCAGGCGGTGCTGAGCCCAGTGCTGGCCCAGGGCGAGTTCGTCGACGTCGGCATCGGCGGGAGGGTGATGCAGGTAGCGGATCGCATCGTCCAGCGGTGCCAGTTGGTAGTCGCGGGCCAGCTCCTCGGGCAACCAGTCGGGCAGGCTGCGCGGGCCAAGCATCGCCAGGCTCTGTTGGCAGAGCTGGCGCAGACGCTGTTGGGTCAGACCTTCGGTGGTGGGGTAGATCGGTGTCAGGGTCTGTTCCACCGGTGCCGGTTCATCGCCTGTAAGGGCGCGGTACTCCGGGTGGTAGATCTCCAGCCCTGATGCGCCCGGACGGGCCTCGCCGTAGCAGCGCAGGTGCGTTCCGCGCTTGAGGCCTTCCTTCTGCGCATTGCTGAAATGATAGAAGCGCAGGCTCAGCACGCCACTGCCGTCGCCCAGACGCACCAGCAGGCTGCGGCGTTTGCCCATGACCACGTCGGCACCGCTGACCACCCCTTCGATCACGGCGTCCTGGCCAGGGCGCAAGGCCCCGATCGGGACGACCCGGGTGCGATCCTGATAGCGCAGTGGCAGGTGGAAGAGCACATCCTGAAGGTTTTCCAGACCGACCTTGGCGAGCTTTTCCGCCATGGCTTCGCCTACGCCCTTCAGCGCAGTGACCGATACCTTGGACAACTCGGTCATGGCTGCTTACTGGCTGACGGGTGGCTTGGCCACCGAGCACAGGCGGATCGAGTCGGCGAGGATCTCGATAGCCTTTGGCCGCGGGAAGCTCGCACGCCAGGCAATGGCCACGGTGCGAAACGGCGCTGGCGGGCTCAACGGGCGAACTTCAATGATGCCGGGTGCATAGTGATGACTGTGGACCGCCGACAGTGGCAGCACCGAGACACCGAGGCCGGAGGCGACCATATGACGGATGGTTTCCAGCGAGCTGGACTCGACCGTGGTGTGCTTGGCCGCATCGCTGCCCTTGTTCAGGGTGGGACAGGCTTCCAGTACCTGGTCTCGGAAGCAGTGACCTTCGCCCAGCAACAGCAGGCTCTTGTCGTTGAGCAGGCTGGCATCGATGGTTTGCTTCTGCGTCCAGGGGTGCTCGCTGGGCATCAGTACGTAGAACGGTTCGTCGTACAGCGGCAGGGTCAGCACATCGGCTTCATTGAACGGCAGGGCAACGATCACCGCATCCAGTTCGCCATTGCGCAGCTTGTCGCGCAGCACGTGAGTGAAGTTTTCTTCAATGTACAACGGCATCTGCGGGGCGACCCGGTGCAGTTGCGGAATCAGGTGCGGAAACAGGTAGGGGCCGACGGTGTAGATGGCGCCGACCTTCAGCGGTGCAGTCAGCTGATTTTTGCCTGCCTGGGCCAGCTCGCGGATGCCTTGAGCCTGCTCCAGTACTTTCTGGGCTTGCGCGACGATGCTTTCACCCACCGGCGTGAGGCGCACGGCGCTCTTGCTGCGCTCGAAAATCAGTACGCCAAGCTCGTCCTCCAGCTTTTTCACGCCCACCGACAGGGTCGGTTGGCTGACATGGCAGCGTTCGGCGGCGTGGCCGAAGTGCTGCTCCTGAGCGAGGGTGACGATGTAGCGTAATTCTGTAAGGGTCATAACGTGCGTCCAAGAAGTTGCGGCCCCAGCATAGCGGCTGCACTCGATAGACGCACGTTATCAGACTTGCCTGTTTATGACAGGATTACCCGTTCAGCGTCTGTCCAGCGAGTAAACGAATGGGGCAACCACTTCGATACTGCCATTGTTGAGAAGCTCTTTTGGCGGCGCGGGTACCGGTTGAGCCTTGCGGATCATGTCCAGCGTCGCACGGTCCAGCGCTGCACTGCCCGAACCAGCGGCCAGGGAGTAGGACAGAATCCTTCCTTCGCCATCGACCACGAAACGTAGCCGGTTGATGCCTTGCAGCCCACGTCGACGCGCGTCTTCCGGGTAGCGCTTGTACTTGCCCAGATGGCGCAACAGGTCGCTTTGCCACGTGGGCAGGGCGTTGCTGTTGCTCGCGATGCTCGGCTTGGGCGCGGCGGATTGCTGCGCGGGCGCGGTGCTTGGCGGTGTATCGACGGCTTTCTCTTCTGCCGGCTTTTGCTCCACAGGCTCCGGCTTTTTCTCCGGTTTCGGTGGTTGTGGCTTCGCCTTTGGCTTGTCCGGTTTTGGTACGGCGATCTTCGGCTTTGGCGCCTCGGCCAGTTTCGGCATTGGCGGGGCTTCGACCGGTGCCGGTGGCTGTGGCGGTGTCACGACCTTGGGCGGAGGCGGTGGTGCCGGCTCGGGCATCGGGGCCATTGCAACCATCATTGCTGCCGGTGGCAGCTCAATGGCCTGAGGCACCGACCAGTTGAGCATCAGCAGGACGGCAACGGCATGCACCGCCAGCACAATCGCCAGGCTACCGCCGTAACGCGTCAGTTTATGCCGCGTCTTGATCATTTCTTGGCTGCCGTCTCAAGTCCGACCAGGCCGACCTTCAGGTAGCCGGCCGCCCGCAGGGCATTCATCACCTCCATCAGGTCTCCGTAGTCGACGCCTTTGTCGGCCTGGAAGAAGATGGTGGTGTCCTTGTCGCCTTTGGTCTTGGCGTCGAGTACAGCGCCGAGTTGCTCACGCTGAACCTGCTCGTCGCCGACATACAGGTTTTGATCGGCCTTCACGCTGAGGAAGACCGGCTTCTCCGGCCGCGGTGCCGGCTTGGCCGTGGAGGCGGGCAAATCGACCTTGATATCGACGGTGGCCAGGGGCGCTGCGACCATGAAGATGATCAGCAGCACCAGCATCACGTCGATGAACGGCGTGACGTTGATTTCGTGGTTTTCGGCGAGATCGTCGCCGCCCTCGTTAAGATGCAGGCCCATCGCTTACCCCACTTTCACCATGTGTGGCTGAGCGATGCGCTCGCCTGGCTGTTGGTCCAGATCGCGGCTGACCAGCAGCAGTACCTGGGCCGACGCGTCGGAAACCTGTGCCTTGTAGCCGGCGATGGAGCGAGCGAAGACGTTGTAGATGACCACCGCAGGAATCGCTGCAACCAGGCCCAGGGCCGTCGCCAGCAGGGCTTCGGCGATGCCGGGGGCGACCACAGCCAGGTTGGTGGTCTGAGTCTTGGCGATGCCGATGAAGCTGTTCATGATGCCCCAGACCGTACCGAACAGCCCGACGAAGGGGGCAGTGGAGCCGATGGTTGCCAGCACGCCGGTGCCGCTGCTCATGTTGCGACCGCTGGTGGCGACCAGGCGCTCCAGGCGGAAGCTGACACGCTCCTTGATGCCTTCTTTCTCGCGGGTATTGGTCGAAAGGCGCATTTCTTCGAGGGCATCATGGACCAGCAGGTGGGCCAGGGTGCCTTCGGTATTGGCAACGCTGCTGGCTTCCTTGAGGCTCAAGGATTTCTTCAGCAGGGCGATGTCACCCCGCAGGCGACGTTTGGCGCCCATCAGCTCCAGGCCTTTGGCAATCCAGATGGTCCAGGTGATGATCGAGGCAATGGCCAGACCGATCATGACCGCCTTGACCACCACGTCGGCGTTTTTGTACATGCCCCACGGCGACAGATCGTGGGCCATGCCCAGGCTGGTGTCTTCGGCAACGGCTGCTGCACCTTCGCTGGCGTGGCCTTCGAGTGGTGCTACGGCAGGAGTGGCGGATTCGGCAGCTGTTTCGGCGCCAGGCGTGGCGGGTGCAGCAGGGGCAACCGCTGCCGCTGGCGAGCTGTGTTGTACAGCTGGCTCATCGGCCATGGCCGCAGGCGCCAGTACCAGGCTGAACATCAGCGCGGCGATAGTGCGCCAGGCGCGCGACGGGGTTGGCAAAGCGGAAGAAGGGATACGTGTCATGCTGGCCCGACCTGATGAAAAAGAAAGAGGTGGATGCTCTCCAGGCCTCGAGGCAGGCCGAGAACAAATTGGGTTGCCATTATTGCAAGTAATTCTTGTTAGCAAAAGTAATAAAGTAACTTTCTTCCATATTCTCTAGCTACCTATCGATTTTCGCAGATAGGCTGTGGCTTTGATAACCGGAGTTTCGAGATGTCTGCGCCCTCTGTTTTGATTGTCGGTTGTGGCGATGTCGGTGGCCGCCTGGCGACCCAATTGCAAGCTGCGCACTGGCAGGTAAGCGGCCTGCGCAGAAACATCGCGCAGTTGCCTGCAGGTGTCAGCGGAATTGCTGCTGACCTGAGCAATGCGACCTGCCCGCCCGCCTGGCCAAAGGTTGCGCCGGACTATCTGGTCTATTGCGTGGCGGCTAGCCAGCACGATGAGGCGGGTTATCGGGCGGCGTATGTCGATGGCTTGCGGCATGTGCTGGGTTGGCTTGGCGAACAGGGGCAGCAGCCACGACGGTTGCTGTTTGTGTCCAGTAGCAGTGTCTATGCGCAAAAGGATGGGGAGTGGGTTGATGAAACCTCGGTCACTGAGCCTGAGGGCTATTCGGGGCGGCTGATGCTCGAAGCCGAGCAGGTGGCCCTGAACAGCGCCGTACCGGCGACGATTGTGCGTCTGACCGGTATCTATGGCCCTGGGCGTGAGTGGTTGTTGACGCAGGTGCGCCAAGGTTACCGGGTGACCGAGACGCCACCACTGTATGGCAACCGGATTCATGCCGAGGACGCTGCCGGGTTGCTGGCGTACCTGTTGCAGGCGGACAGCGAGGGGCGGGCGTTGGAAGATTGCTACATCGGTGTGGACGACGCGCCAGCACCGCTGTTCGAAGTGGTGGCCTGGTTGCGGGAATACCTGGGTGTCACCCAATGGTCGGAACAGGAGCGCGTGCGGCGCACGGGCAGCAAGCGCTGCCGGAACGCACGAGCACGCTCGCTGGGTTGGGTCCCGCGTTACCCGAGTTATCGGGAAGGCTACGCGGCAATCCTTGCAGGGCGCGATTGACGCGCCCCAGGTTTACTTGCGCTCCAGCAGCCAGCGGCGGGCGCCTGGACGCAGTTCAGGCATCTCGTCGTCGCGTGCCTGGTTGATGGCCTGGAAAATTTCCAGTGTCTTGCCATCACGCTTGAAGATCCACGGGCTACCCTGCTGGTTCTTCTCCAGCCACAGGCTGTCGTACTCGCCGGTCATGGTGGCGCAGTCGCCGTCCAGGCACAGGGCGTAGCGGTCCAGGTTCGGCATGCCCTCAAGGCTGCCATTGGGGCTGAACTTCATGGTCGCGCCTTGGCCTGGGCCTTCGACGATTGACCAGTCACCCTTGAGGTAGGCCTCATAGAGGGCCAGTTCAAACGTCGTGCGGGGCGGTGCGTCGAGTTGTGGCTTGTCGGCTTTATGGAAGCGCTGCTCTGGGTCGTTTTCGCTGGCCGCCTGGACCAGTTCGTCGCCATCCAGGGTCAGGCCAATGCTGTAGTTGGGATAAAACACAGCGTTCCAGCCCTTGTCGGCGGGCTGCAGTTTAGCTTCGCTGAGTTCAAAGCCGCTGGTAACCAGGGCCTGGTTGGCGGCGGTATTGATACGCCACTCCAGGTTCGGGCCGTTGCTTTGCAAGGCCTGACGCAGGTTACCGCCTTTGGCGGCTGCATCGATGGCGTTCTGGTTGATCCAGATGCCGTTGAAATCTTCAGGTTTATGACTGGCGCAGCCACCGAGCAGGGCGGCAACAAACGACAGGACGAGCGCGTAGCGCATGGCGGGGTCCTTTCAGGGAAAAACGATGGCGAACCCTGCAAGGTTCGCCATCTGGGGCATTACTCGAGGACCAGGATCGCGTCCATTTCTACTTGCGAGCCGCGAGGCAGTGCGGCAACGCCGATGGCGGCGCGAGCAGGGTAAGGCTGTTCGAAGTAGCGGCCCATGACTTCGTTGACCTTGGCGAAGTGGCTCAGGTCGGTCAGGAAGATGTTCAGCTTGACGATGTCCTTGAACGAACCGCCAGCAGCTTCGGCGACGGCTTTCAGGTTCTCGAAGACCTGGACGGTCTGGGCTTCGAAGCCTTCAACCAGTTCCATGGTTTTTGGGTCGAGCGGGATCTGCCCGGACATGTAAACGGTGTTGCCGGCCTTGATCGCCTGAGAGTAGGTGCCGATGGCCGCTGGGGCCTTGTCACTGGTGATGACGGTCTTGGTCATGGATGACTCCTTGCTGTTGTCGGGCTACGTGCGCATGCGGGTGATGCGAATCACGCCAGTCAGTGCACGCAGTTTCTTGATCACGCGGGCCAGGTGTACGCGGTCGTGTACGCTGACCACCAGTTGGACCACGCTGATGCGACCATCGCGTTCGTCCATGCTGATTTTCTCGATGTTGCCGTCGGCAGCGTTGACGCTGCTGGCTAGCAGGGCAATCAGGCCGCGCTGGTGTTCCAGTTCGACGCGCAACTCCACATTGAATTCGCCAGTGACGTCCTTGGCCCAGGAGAGCTGGATGCACTTTTCCGGGTTGTGGCGGATTTCGCTGATGTTGCGGCAGTTTTCCAGGTGCACGACCATGCCTTTGCCGGCCGACAGGTGGCCGACGATGGGGTCGCCCGGAATCGGTGTGCAGCATTTGGCATAGCTCAGCACCAGGCCTTCGGTGCCGCGGATGGCCAGCGGGCCTTCAGGGCTTGGCAACTGCTCGCCTTCGCTGGACAGCAGGCGGCGAGCCACGACATAGGCCATGCGATTGCCCAGGCCGATGTCTTCGAGCAGGTCTTCGATCAGTTCCAGGCGGTATTCGCTGAGCATGGCCTGGACGCGTTCCTGAGGAATTTTCTCCAGCGCGCTGTCGAAACCATGGAGCACTTTGTTTAGCAGGCGCTCGCCAAGGCTGATCGACTCGGAGCGGCGTTGCAGCTTGAGCGCGTGGCGAATGTGCGTACGGGCTTTGCCGGTCACCACGAAGTTGAGCCAGGCCGGGTTTGGCCGTGCCCCTGGCGCACTGACGATCTCGACGGTCGAGCCGCTCTGCAGTGGCTCGGACAGCGGTGCCAGGCGACGATTGATGCGGCAGGCAATACAGCTGTTGCCGACGTCAGTGTGCACGGCATAAGCGAAGTCGACCGCCGTGGAGCCCTTGGGTAGCTCCATGATGCGGCCTTTGGGCGTGAACACGTAGACCTCGTCCGGGAACAGGTCGATCTTCACGCTTTCGATGAATTCAAGGGAGTTGCCTGCACGTTGCTGCAACTCGAGCACGCCCTTGACCCACTGACGGGCACGGGCATGGGTACTTTTTGGCTGTTCGTCGTCACTGGATTTGTACAGCCAGTGGGCGGCGATACCGTTGTTGGCCATCTCTTCCATTTCGCGGGTGCGGATCTGGATTTCGATGGGAACACCGTGCATGCCGAACAGCGTGGTGTGCAGTGACTGGTAGCCGTTGGCCTTGGGGATCGCGATGTAATCCTTGAAGCGACCCGGCAGCGGCTTGTACAGGTTGTGAACTGCACCGAGTACGCGGTAGCAGGTGTCGACCTTGTCGACGACGATGCGGAACGCGTAGACATCCATGATCTCGTTGAAGGCCCGGCGTTTGCCGCGCATCTTCTTGTAGATGCCATAGAGGTGTTTCTGTCGCCCGCTGACTTCGCCTTCGATCCCGTCGACCGCCAGGCAATGGCTGAGCGATTCTTCGATCTTGTTGACGAGTTCCTTGCGGTTGCCGCGGGCGCGTTTCACCGCCTGATGGATGCGTGCGGAGCGCATCGGGTACATGGCCTTGAAACCCAGGTCTTCGAATTCCACGCGCACGGCGTGCATGCCAAGGCGGTTGGCGATGGGGGCGTAGATTTCCAGGGTTTCCTTGGCGATGCGTCGGCGCTTCTCGCCGGACAGCACTTCCAGGGTGCGCATGTTGTGCAGGCGGTCGGCCAGCTTGACCAGAATCACGCGGATGTCCCGGGCCATGGCCATGGCCATTTTCTGGAAGTTTTCCGCTTGGGCCTCGGCCTTGGTTTCGAAGTTCATCTGGGTCAGCTTGCTGACCCCGTCGACCAGTTCGGCGACAGTTTCGCCAAATTGCGCTGAAAGCGCTTCCTTGGCGATACCGGTGTCTTCGATCACGTCGTGCAGCATGGCGGCCATCAGGCTCTGATGGTCCATGTGCATGTCGGCAAGAATGCTCGCTACCGCAAGGGGATGGGTAACGTAAGGTTCGCCGCTGCGACGGCGTTGGCCATCGTGGGCTTGTTCGGCGTAGAAATACGCTCGGCGCACCAGGTTGACCTGGTCAGCGCCGAGGTAGGTCGACAGGCGATCGGCAAGGGCATCTATGCTCGGCAACGTACTACCTCCTGCCGATGGCTGGTGCCTTGCGCCGTGCAATGTCGACCAGGCATGAACTTAGACGGCCTCGTTGGCCTCGTCTTCAAATGCGGCAAAGATAGGCTCTTCAACGACCACATCTTCTTGAGCGACGAATTCGTTGTCGACCAGGCCGGCAGCGATTTCACGCAGTGCAACTACGGTTGGCTTGTCGTTTTCCCAGGCCACTTTGGGTTCCTTGCCACCGGTTGCCAGCTGGCGGGAACGCTTGGTGGCGAGCATGACCAGCTCGAAACGGTTATCGACGTTGTCCAGGCAATCTTCAACGGTCACGCGGGCCATGGTATTCCTCGTAGCAAATGCAATAGGCAAGCAGCCCGGATGGGCGAGCGGACTCGGTAGTTTAAAAAATCACCAGCCAATAGGGAAGCGCTGATTTCAGTTCTCGCTCAGGCGGCATGCTTTGGCCGAGAGTTTTAGCGTTAGAGCAGACGATAACCATTTGCGTGGGGTTAGCACAACTCCCTCGTGCTACTCGCCCATCGCCGCGCGCAAGCGTGGGGTCAGTTCGTCGAACAGCGTCTGTACTGAGCGCAGTGCGCGGCAGTCGGGGCGAGTCAGCAGCCAGAGTTCGGTATCGCAGCCGGGCAGGGCATCGCTCAGTCGCTCCACCCCGGGGAGGCTGTCGGCCATGTAGTCAGCCAGCGCTGCGACGCCCAGCCCTGCACCTACCAGTTGCGCGACGGCGGCCATGCTGCTGCAGCGGTAGCGTGGTACCACGCCAGGTAGGTGCTGCTCGCGCCAGACCACCGAAGCATGATCGGACATCGAGTCGTCCAGTGCGATCCAGGGCAGTGATGCCGGAGCCTCGGCCAGGCGCTGGCGATAATCGGCGTACCCATAAACAAGGTAGGAGGCCGTGCCCAGGCAGCGACCGACCAAGTGCTCGGGGGGTGAGTTGGTCAGGCGCAGGGCGACATCGGCATCGCGTCGGCTGAGGTTGGCGAAGGAGTTGGAAGTTGCCAGCTCCAGCGACAGCGCCGGGTAGGTTGGCATGAAATGGGCCAGCGCCGGCAGCAGCAGACTGTGCAATACCGCTTCGGTGCAGGTCAGGCGCACGGTGCCGCTGACCACCTGGTCGCCGTGTTCCACCGCCACCTGGGCCGCATCCAGTGCCTGTTCGGCGCGCTCGGCTTGCTCCGCCAGCGCTTGAGCTGTGCCAGTGGGGACGTAGCCCTTGCGGCTTTTATCGAACAGCGCCTTGCCCAGTGAGGCCTCAAGCCTGCGAATCGAGCGAAAGACGGTCGATACGTCCACCTTGAGCAGTTCGGCAGCTTTTGCCAGGGATCGCCCGCGAACCAGGGCGAGCACCAGGGTGAGATCGGTATGGCTGACCTGATATTGCATGAGTGCACTCTTAGCTTGCCAAAATGCCAATGTCTGTTGCGTTGAGGCCATTCTATAGTGAAGCAGCAGCCGCGAATCAACCTCGCCGCCGGCCAGAGTGCCGAGTGCAGCGCACAAGGATGTTCATTCGGCTGTTTCCCACGATGGGAATACTAGAAAAATAAACCAACCATCGACGCCCACAGGGCGCCTGCAACACCCCTTCATATTGTCGCCCGATAAAAATCAAAGGATGCATAGCCATGACGTCGGTCTCCCCGTGCGCCAGCCCTTCCAGCGAGATGAGCGAGTTTCTCCAGGCTTATCCTGAAGTCCAGTTCGTGGACCTGCTCATTTCCGACATGAACGGTGTCGTGCGCGGAAAGCGAATCGAGCGTGCGAGCCTGCACAAGGTTTACGAAAAAGGTATCAATCTGCCAGCGTCGCTGTTTGCGCTGGATATCAACGGCTCGACCGTGGAAAGCACCGGCCTGGGCCTGGATATCGGTGATGCCGACCGTATTTGCTTTCCCATTCCCGGCACGCTGAGCTACGAGCCTTGGCAGAAGCGTCCTACCGCGCAGCTGCTGATGACCATGCACGAGCTGGATGGCACGCCTTTCTTCGCTGACCCGCGAGAAGTGCTGCGCAGCGTGGTGGAGAAGTTCGATGCGCTGGGCCTGACCATCTGCGCGGCCTTCGAGCTGGAGTTCTACCTGATCGATCAGGACAACGTGAATGGCCGCCCACAGCCGCCCCGTTCGCCGATCTCGGGTAAGCGTCCGCAGTCGACTCAGGTCTACCTGATCGATGATCTGGACGAGTACGTCGATTGCCTGCAGGACATGCTTGAAGCGGCCAAAGAGCAGGACATCCCGGCTGACGCCATTGTCAAGGAAAGCGCCCCGGCACAGTTCGAGGTCAACCTGCATCACGTTGAAGATGCGATCAAGGCCTGCGACTACGCGGTCCTGCTCAAGCGTCTGATCAAGAACATCGCCTACGACCATGAAATGGACTCCACTTTCATGGCCAAGCCGTACCCTGGCCAGGCGGGCAACGGTTTGCACGTGCATATCTCGCTGCTGGACAAGAAAACCGGCAAGAACATCTTCACCAGTGATGAGCCCGAGCAGAACGACGCGCTGCGCCACGCCATTGGTGGCGTGTTGGAAACCCTGCCGGCGTCGATGGCTTTTCTCTGCCCGAACGTCAACTCGTACCGGCGTTTCGGTGCCCAGTTCTATGTGCCGAATGCGCCAAGCTGGGGCCTGGACAACCGTACTGTAGCCCTGCGCGTGCCCACCGGCAGTGCTGATGCGGTGCGCATCGAGCACCGTGTTGCCGGTGCTGATGCCAACCCGTACTTGATGATGGCGGCAATCCTCTCCGGCATTCATCACGGCCTGACCAACAAGATCGAGCCGGGTGCGCCGGTGGAAGGCAACTCCTACGAGCAGTTGGAGCAGAGCTTGCCAAACAACTTGCGCGACGCACTGCGCGAGCTGGATGACAGCGAAGTGCTGAACAAGTACATCAGCCCGGACTACATCGATGTCTTTGTCGCCTGCAAGGAAAGTGAGCTGTCAGAGTTTGAAGTATCGATCTCGGATCTCGAATACAACTGGTATCTGCACACGGTGTAAGGCCTGGAGCACACGAACATGACCACCTTGTCCCGCGCGCAATGGGAATCCCTTTTCCAGAACCTGAGCATCGAAGGGCGTGCCTTTATCGATGGCCAGTACCAGGCTGCTGTCTCGGCTGAAACCTTCGAGAGCCTGAGCCCGGTCGATGGCCGTCACCTGGCCAATATCGCCAGTTGTGATGCCGCGGATGCCGAGCGTGCTGTCCTGGCGGCCCGCCGCAGTTTTGAAAGCGGCGCCTGGTCGGGCCTGGCACCGGGCCAGCGCAAGCGTGTGCTGATTGCTTTCGCTGACGCGCTGTTGGCCAACGCCGAGGAGCTGGCACTGCTGGAAACCCTGGATATGGGCAAGCCGATCAGTGACTCGCTCAGCATCGACGTGCCGGGCGCGGCGAATGCCATCCGCTGGAGCGCCGAGGCCATTGATAAGGTCTACGACGAAGTGGCGCCAACGCCGGTCGACCAGCTGGGTTTGGTTACCCGCGAAGCGGTGGGTGTGGTAGCGGCGATCGTGCCGTGGAACTTCCCCCTGATGATGGCCTGCTGGAAGCTCGGCCCGGCGCTGGCCACCGGTAACTCGGTGATCCTCAAGCCTTCGGAAAAGTCGCCACTGACCGCCATTCGCATCGCTCAACTGGCTATCGAAGCCGGTATCCCTGCGGGCGTGCTGAACGTGCTGCCAGGCTATGGCCACACCGTCGGCAAGGCCCTGGCCCTGCACATGGATGTGGACACCTTGGTGTTTACCGGTTCAACCAAGATCGCCAAGCAACTGATGATCTATGCCGGCGAATCGAACATGAAGCGTGTCTGGCTGGAGGCTGGTGGCAAGAGCCCGAATATCGTCTTTGCCGACGCTCCTGACCTGCAGGCAGCGGCTGACGCCGCCGCTTGCGCCATTGCCTTCAACCAGGGCGAAGTGTGTGTGGCGGGCTCGCGTCTGCTGGTCGAGCGCAGCATCAAGGATCGCTTCCTGCCGATGGTCATCGAGGCGCTCAAGGCTTGGAAGCCCGGCCATTCGCTGGACCCGACTACTCGGGTTGGCGCCCTGGTGGACGGCACCCAGCTGGATACCGTGCTGGGCTATGTCGAGGCCGGTGCCGCCGACGGTGCGACGCTGGTCGCCGGTGGCAAGCGCGTGCTGGAAGAAACCGGCGGCGTCTATGTGGAGCCGACGATCTTTGATGGTGTGGACAATGCCATGCGTATTGCCCGTGAAGAGATCTTCGGCCCGGTGCTGTCAGTGATTGCGTTCGATACCGCCGAGGAAGCCATCAGCATTGCCAACGACTCACCGTTCGGCCTGGCCGCAGCGGTCTGGAGCAGCGACCTGTCCAAGGCGCACCGCACGGCCAAGGCCCTGCGCGCTGGTAGTGTCTGGGTCAACCAGTACGACGGTGGTGACATGACGGCGCCGTTCGGCGGCTTCAAGCAGTCCGGTAACGGGCGTGACAAGTCACTGCATGCGTTCGACAAGTACACCGAACTCAAGGCGACCTGGATCAAGTTGTAAACGAGGGCTGACAGATGAAGCAGGTTACCCCACTGATTGGCGTCACTGCCTGCCGCCAGCAACTGGAAAAGAATTCCTCGCACACGGCGGGTGACAAGTATGTCGAGGCTGCAGGCTTCGCCGGGATTCCCCTGATATTGCCTGCGCGTGCCGAGCCTGTGGCTGCAGAGCTCGTGCTAGAGCGGTTGGATGGCATTCTTTTTACCGGTTCGCCTTCAAATGTGGAGCCGCATCATTACAATGGCAGCCCCAGCGCGGAGGGAACCCGACACGATGTGTACCGTGATCGCCTGACCCTGCCGTTGTTGCGTGCGGCGATTGCGGCGGGCGTGCCGGTATTTTGCATTTGCCGTGGTTTCCAGGAGCTGAATGTGAGCCTCGGTGGCAGCCTGCATCAACAGGTTCATGAGTTGCCTGGCTACCTGGACCACCGCGAGCCGAAAGACGTTGCGCTGGAGGTGCAATACGCACCGCAGCACTCAGTGAGCGTGCAGCCGGGTGGGCTTTTCGAGCGCTTGGGGCTACCCACGGTTTTCGAGGTCAACTCGTTGCATGGCCAGGGCATCGAGCGCCTGGCCAGTGGCCTGCGGGTCGAAGCCGTTGCGCCGGATGGATTGGTCGAGGCGGTCACGCTGGATAACGCGCCAGGGTTTGTTCTTGGCGTTCAGTGGCATCCGGAATGGCGTTTTACCGACAACCCTGTCTCGTTGCGCCTGTTTCAGGCGTTCCGCGAGGCTTGTATCGCCCATGCGGCGGGAAAGCGTGTTGAGGTGGCGGCCATTTGAGGCTGTCCGGCGCCCCCGGATGTCATGAATCAAGCAGTGAGCTTTCCATGAGTGAAAGCGGGTGCCTTGCAAGACGCCCATCTAGAACAATACCAATAGCGACGGCAAATACTCATGAGTGAATACACAGAAGCGAGTCGGCCCTCGGGCTCGGCAGAGTCGGCGCAGGCCAGCTCAGGCGCTTCCACCCATCGCAGCAAAGGGCTGGCCAAGGGCCGGCTCGGGCTGCTTGCCAGCATTGTGCTTGGCATCTCCACCATTGCGCCGGTTTATACCCTGACCGGCGCGCTCGGGCCTACCGTGCGCGAAGTTGGCGCACACCTGCCAGCGGTGTTCCTTGTCGGCTTCCTGCCCATGCTGCTGGTTGCGCTGGGCTACCGCGAGCTGAACGCTGCCGAGCCCGATAGCGGCACGTCATTCACCTGGTCTGCCCGTGCCTTTGGCCCGATGATTGGCTGGATCGGCGGTTGGGGCCTGGTCACCGCGACGACCATTGTGTTGTCCAACCTGGCGGGTGTGGCGGTGGACTTCTTCTACCTGTTCCTCGGCCAGCTCAGCGGCAGCCATGAGGTGTCTGCGTTGAGCGATAACCTGTTGGTCAACGTCACCACCTGTTGTGTCTTTATTGCCATGGCCGTGTGGATCTGCTGCCGTGGCATGGGTACTACCATGACGGTGCAGTATGGCCTGGTGGCCTTGCAACTGGTGGTGCTGATCGGTTTCTCCATGGCCGCGTTCGGTGGGTCGCCGACCATCCCGCCGCTGCAATTCGACTCAGACTGGTTCAACCCGTTTGGCGTCGAGTCGTTCTCCTCGTTTGCAGCCGGGCTGTCGCTGTCGATCTTCATTTTCTGGGGGTGGGACGTCTGCCTGACTGTGAGCGAAGAGTCGGTGGGCAGTGAAGAAGTGCCTGGCAAGGCTGCGACCTGGACCGTGTTGTTGATCCTTGGCCTGTACCTGGTGACCGGTATTGCTACCTTGCAGTTCGCCGGTATCGGTGACATTGGCCTGGGGCTGGGCAACCCGCGCATTCAAGAGAACGTCTTCGCACACCTGGCCGGCCCGGTCATGGGGCCGCTGGCTATCCTGATGTCCATTGCGGTACTGGCCAGTACCGCGGCGTCCCTGCAGTCGACCTTCGTCTCGCCAGCGCGCACGCTGCTGGCCATGGGGTACTACGGTGCCGTGCCTGAGCGATTTGCCAGCATCTGCCCGCGCTCACAGACGCCACGCTACGCGACCATCTGTGCAGGCGTTGCAGCCGGCCTGTTCTACGTCACCATGCGCACCCTGAGTGAAAACGTATTGGCCGACACCATCACCGCGCTGGGGATGATGATCTGCTTCTACTACTCGCTGACGGCGTTCGCGTGCGTGTGGTACTTCCGCGACAGCCTGTTCGACAGCCTGCGTCACTTCATGATGCGCGGCCTGTGCCCCTTCGTGGGCGGTGGGATTCTGTCGGTGATCTTCGTTCAGACCGCCATCGACAGCGCTTCCCCGTCGTTCGGCAGTGGCTCGCATGTCGCAGGCCTGGGCCTGGTGTTCGTGATCGCGATGATCATTCTTTTACTGGGTATCTTCCTGATGGTGCTGTCGCGCATGCGTGCACCAGCGTTCTTCCTGGGGATGACTCTGCATCGGCAGGCAACGCTGCCCTGCCGACGCTGAGACGGCGCCAATCAGGCGAGCAACTGTTTGAGTAGCTCGCTGTGGCGCTGTTGCTGGCTCTTCTGCTGCAGGCGGTTGGCCCTGAAGATCGCCTTGAGGTCTTCAAGGGCCACGGCGAAGTCGTCGTTGATGATGACGAAGTCGTACTCGTTGTAGTGGCTCATCTCGCTGACGGCTTCACGCATCCGACCCTCAATGATCTCATCGCTGTCCTGGCCACGGTTGGTCAGGCGCTGGCGCAGGGCCTGCTGGCTGGGCGGCAGGATGAAGATCGAGCGTGCCTGTGGCATCTGCTTGCGTACTTGTTCGGCGCCCTGCCAGTCGATTTCCAGAATCAGGTCGTGGCCTTCGTCCAGGGTTTGCTGCAGCGTGCTCTGCGACGTGCCGTAGAGGTTGCCGAAGACTTCGGCCTGTTCCAGAAAGTCGCCGTGTTCGGTCATGCGGATGAACTCGGCGCGATCGACGAAGTGGTAGTTCACCCCATTTTCTTCGCCCGGACGCATGGCGCGGGTGGTGTGCGAGACCGAAACGCGAATGCTCGGCTCGGCGTCGATGAGGGCTTTCACCAGGCTGGTCTTGCCGGCGCCGGAAGGGGCCGAGATGATGTAGAGGATGCCGCTGCTGTGGTTCATGGTCGGGGTGGCCTTACTCAATGTTCTGTACTTGTTCACGCATCTGCTCGATCAGGACCTTGAGGTTGACCGCTGCTTGGGTGCTACGTGGGTCGAAGGCTTTGGAGCCAAGGGTGTTCGCTTCGCGGTTCAGCTCCTGCATCAGGAAGTCGAGGCGCCGGCCTGCTGCACCACCGGACTTGAGCACACGGCGTACCTCGGTCATGTGGGTGCTCAGGCGGTCCAGCTCTTCGGCGACGTCGCTTTTCTGGGCCAGTAGCACCATTTCCTGTTCCAGGCGCTGTGGATCGAGTTCGGCTTTCATGTCCGTGAAGCGATCCAGGACCTTCTGGCGCTGAACGGCCAGCATCTGCGGTACCAGGGCACGCAGGGTCGTGACCTCGGTGGCCATGTTGTCCAGGCGTTCGTTGATCAGCCTGGCCAGCTCGGTGCCCTCGCGGTTGCGACCGTTGCGCAGCTCCTTCAGGGCCTCTTCAAACAGGCTCATGGCCTCGATATTCAACGCTTGCGGGTCTGTCGCGTCTGCCACCAGCACGCCTGGCCACGCCAGCACTTCCAGCGGGTTGAGCGCAGCAGGCTGCTTGATCAGGCTGGCGACGGTCTCGGCGGCGGCAACCAGTTGCGCGGCGCGCTCGCGATCAACCTGCAAGGGTTTGCCAGTGCTTTCTTCATTGAAGCGCAACGTGCATTCGACCTTGCCGCGTGACAGGCCCTGACGGAGGGCTTCACGTACCGTGCCTTCAAGGTCGCGGAAGGCATCAGGCAGACGTAAGTGGGGTTCCAGGTAGCGGTGGTTGACCGAGCGCAATTCCCAGATGAGGGTACCTTGGGCGCCAGCGCGTTCGGCGCGGGCAAAGGCGGTCATGCTATGCACCATGGGAAGTACCTCGCAGTAGGTTGAAGGGAAGCCGACAGGCTGCAAAGGCGCAGGATTGTAGCGCAGTGCGAGGTGTGCTCCCAATCCACTGATGTTACAAACACTCTCTGGATTGCCGGAAAAAACCGACCAACGTCTCTGGCTCAAGGCTGGCGCGTACCCTGCGGGTGCATAAACAGCTGTTTCTGCCCTGGGCATGTCCAGCGGAGCCTGGGCGCTCTATAATGCTGGGCAGATTCAAGTCCAGTACAGGTATCCCCTATGAAACGTCCAAGTGGTCGCGTTGCCGATCAGCTCCGCTCGATCCGCATCACCCGCAACTACACCAAGCACGCCGAAGGGTCGGTACTGGTCGAGTTCGGCGACACCAAAGTCGTCTGCACGGTCAGCGTCGAAAATGGTGTTCCCCGGTTCCTCAAAGGTCAGGGCCAAGGCTGGCTGACAGCAGAGTACGGCATGCTGCCGCGCTCCACTGGCGAGCGTAACCAGCGCGAAGCCAGCCGTGGCAAACAGGGTGGCCGCACCCTGGAAATCCAGCGTTTGATCGGCCGCTCGCTGCGTGCTGCGCTGGACATGAGCAAGCTCGGCGACATTACCCTCTACGTCGACTGCGACGTGATCCAGGCCGATGGCGGTACCCGCACGGCGTCGATCACCGGTGCCATGGTCGCGCTGGTCGATGCCCTGCGTGTCGTCAAGAAGCGTGGCGGCCTCAAGGGCGGAGACCCGCTCAAGCACATGATCGCTGCCGTTTCGGTGGGCATGTACCAAGGCGTTCCAGTGCTCGACCTGGACTACCTGGAAGACTCCGCTGCCGAGACTGACCTGAACGTGGTCATGACCAGCGCCGGTGGCTTCATCGAAGTGCAGGGCACCGCTGAAGGCGCGCCGTTCCAGCCCGAAGAGCTCAATGCCATGTTGGCATTGGCGCAAAAAGGCATGAGCGACCTCTTCGAGCTGCAGAGCGCTTCGCTGGCTGACTGAGTGAGGATGGCCTGATGGGCGAACAACCTCTGAATGCATCCACCCCGAGTGCCGATGTGCGCCAGTGGGCGATGTTCTGCCACCTCGCGGCGTTCTGCGGGTTGTTGTTCCCCTTCGGCAACTTGCTGGGGCCGTTGATCATCTGGCAATGGAAGCGTGAGCTGGACCCGTTCATCGATGCCCAAGGTAAGGAATCGCTGAACTTCCAGATTACCGTGACCATTGCCTACGTGATCTGCATCGCACTGTTCATCGTATTGATTGGCTTTGCGTTGCTCGGCCTGCTGGTAGTGGCCGCAGCCATCCTGATGATCATCGCTTCGGTCAAGGTCAATGAGGGGCAGGCGTATCGCTACCCCTTTACCTGGCGGGTGATTCAGTAGCGGCAGGGTTGTTGGCTTTTCCTGTGGGATGCAGGCTTGCCTGCGATGGCGTCGGCGGGGTGCCAATGAGTACGCGGCGCCTGCATCGTTGGAAAGCCAACTCCCACAGGGTGTCTTGCGCTATTTTTGGCACATAAAAACGAACCCCCGCTGAAAAGCGGGGGTTCGTTTTTGTGCGTGACCGTTTAAATGGTCAGCGTCCAGTCATAGTCCACGATCAGTGGCGCATGCTGGGAGAAGCGTGGCTGGCGTGGCAGGCGTGCGCTACGCACGAAGCGACGCAGGCCTGGTGTCAGCAACTGGTAGTCGAAGCGATAGCCCAGGTTGAGCATCTCGGCCTGTTCGTTGTCCGGCCACCAGCTGTACTGCTCGCCTTCGCGGCTGACTTCGCGCAGTGCATCGACATAGCCCATGTCGCCGACGATGGTGTCCATCCAGGCCCGTTCCGGGGCCAGGAAGCCCGGGGACTGCTGGCTGTCGCGCCAGTTCTTGATGTCGAGCTTCTGCTGCGCGACATACAGCGAGCCGCAGTAGATGTATTCACGACGCTTGCGACGTTGCTTGTCCAGGTACTTGGCGAAGTCGTCCATCAACTTGAACTTCTGGTTCAAGTCTTCGTCGCCGTTCTGCCCGGAAGGCAGCAGCAAGGTGGCAATACTGACTTTGTCGAAGTCTGCCTGCAGGTAACGTCCGTAGCGGTCGGCTGTCTCGAAGCCCAGGCCGCTGATGACTGCCTTGGGCTGCAAGCGCGAGTAAAGTGCCACACCGCCTTGGGCGGGGACTTCTGCGTCGCAGGCATAAAGGAAGTAGCCATCGAGCTGGAAAGCTGGGTCGTCGAGTTCAAAGGCCGAGGCGCGGGTATCCTGAAGGCAGATGACGTCGGCATTCTGGGCTTGCAGCCAACTGAGCAAACCACGCTCGACTGCAGCCTGAATGCCATTTACGTTCACACTGATGATCCGCATAAATGGCCCCAAAAATCTCGTGCGTGTATGATACCCGAGCTGTACTCAATTAGCTAAATCCGTGGCATCCGGGACTCTACATGCAGCCGTATCAGCGCGACTTTATTCGTTTTGCCATCGATCGTGGGGTTCTGCGCTTCGGTGAGTTCACCCTCAAGTCGGGGCGTACCAGCCCGTATTTCTTCAATGCCGGCCTGTTCAACAGCGGCGCGGCCCTGGCTCAGCTCGGGCGTTTCTATGCGGCGGCGATTGTCGACAGCAAGATTCCGTTCGACGTGCTGTTCGGCCCGGCCTACAAAGGCATCCCGCTGGCTGCAGCGACCGCTGTAGCGCTGGCTGAGCATCACCAGCTCGACGTGCCGTGGTGCTTCAACCGCAAGGAAGCCAAGAGCCATGGCGAAGGCGGCAGCCTGGTCGGCGCGCCACTGACCGGCGACGTCTTGATCATTGACGACGTGATCACTGCCGGCACGGCGATCCGCGAGGTCATGCAGATCATCCAGGGGCAGCAGGCCAAGGCCGCTGGCGTGCTGATCGCACTGAACCGTCAGGAGCGCGGCAACGGCGAGTTGTCGGCGATCCAGGAAGTGGAGCGTGACTTTGGTATCCCGGTGGTCAGCATTGTGTCGCTGACCCAGGTACTGGAGTTCCTCGCTGACGATCCAGCGCTCAAGCAGCATCTGCCTGCGGTCGAGGCGTACCGGGCCCAGTACGGTATCTGAAGCCCATGCGCAACAAAAAGGCCCTGCATTGCAGGGCCTTTTTGCTTCTCTGAGTCGTGTGCCATCAGTTCGGATAGGGATCGTCCACCGCATCGCCTTGGCCGCTGAGTATTTTCCAGCCCTTTTTCGTGTGGGTCTCTGCTGTGTAGTTGGGGCAGGGGGGGAGCGACTTCTTGCTTTGGTTCGAGTAGTGATGGTCGCAGTCGACGCACGCGTAGGTACCTGCCGAGACGTCACTGCCGTAGGGCACGTAATCCTTGTCTGTCATGGATGAACCTCCTTTGTGAAGAGGCATCAGCGTAGCGCGGAAGAAGGTCTGGGTGGCGTAGGAGATTTCCCGCTTGCTTGAGGGAAGTTTCCGGAGTGGTGCGCAAGGAGACGCGGAGGGATCGAGGCCCCACCCCGAGTTGCTCGGGGTGGGCTGAGATTGTTACTCAGGCTTCTGATTGGTAATCAGGGTGCCGACGCCGCTGTCGGTGAAGATTTCCAGCAGGACCGCATTCGGTACCCGACCGTCGATGATGTGCGAGCTGTTGACGCCACCCTGGACGGCTTCCAGCGCGCAGCGAATCTTCGGCAGCATGCCGCCGTAGATGGTGCCATCGGCGATCAGGTCGTTGACCTGCTCGGTGGTCAGACCGGTCAGCACGTGACCTTGCTTGTCCATCAGGCCTGCGATGTTGGTCAGCAGGATCAACTTCTCGGCCTTCAGGGCTTCGGCGACCTTGCCAGCGACCAGGTCGGCGTTGATGTTGTAGGACTCGCCGTTGGCACCAACACCAATCGGTGCGATCACCGGGATGAAGTCGCCCTTGACCAGCATGTTCAGCAGGTCGGTATTTACCCCAACCACTTCGCCTACATGGCCGATGTCGATGATTTCAGGCGAGGTCATTTCCGGGGTCTGGCGGGTGACCTTGAGCTTCTTTGCACGAATCAGCTCAGCGTCCTTACCGGTCAGGCCGATGGCGCTGCCGCCATGACGGTTGATCAGGTTGACGATGTCCTTGTTGACCTGGCCACCGAGAACCATCTCGACCACGTCCATGGTTTGTGCGTCAGTGACGCGCATGCCATCGATAAAGTGGCTTTCGATCGACAGGCGCTTGAGCAGATCGCCGATCTGCGGGCCGCCGCCATGTACGACCACAGGGTTGATACCCACGGCTTTCATCAGGACCACGTCACGGGCGAAACCGGTTTTGAGCTCTTCGCTCTCCATCGCGTTGCCGCCGTACTTGATCACCAGGGTCTTGCCGACAAAGCGGCGGATATAAGGCAGCGCTTCGGACAATACCTGGGCGACATGGGTGGCGGCATCACGATCGAGGGTCATGCAAAGCTCCAGTGGAACAGTAGTCGGTCAGAACGGTAGTTGCAGGTTGGGTTCAACACGCTTCAGTTGCGCGTGGAAAACATCCTTGATGCGTTGCAGTTCGGCGTCGGTTTCGGCTTCAAAACGCAGCACCAGTACCGGGGTGGTATTGGAGGCACGCACCAGGCCCCAGCCGTTGGGGTAGTCGACTCGAACACCATCAATGGTGGTCAGGCTGGCTTCGCCCCAATCCGCATCACGCTGCAGTGCATCAATGATGCTGAATTTACCTTCGTCGGTCACTTCAATGTTGATTTCCGGCGTGGAAATATCATTTGGGAAGGCGGCGAACAGGGTTTCGGCGTCGACCGACTCCTTGCTGAGGATTTCCAGCAGCCGCGCGGCGCTGTAAATACCGTCGTCGAAGCCGAACCAACGCTCCTTGATGAAGATGTGTCCGCTCATCTCGCCGGCCAGCAGGGCGCCGCTCTGCTTCATTTTCTTCTTGATCAGCGAATGACCGGTTTTCCACATCAGTGGACGACCACCGTACTGCTCGATCAATGGGCTCAGGCGGCGGGTGCATTTGACGTCGAAGATGATTTCGGCGCCCGGGTTGCGGGCCAGTACGTCCTTGGCAAACAGCATCAGCAAGCGGTCCGGGTAGACGATGTTGCCGGTGTTGGTCACGACACCGACGCGGTCGCCGTCGCCGTCAAAGGCCAGGCCCAGGTCCGCGCCGGTCTCTTTCACCTTGGCGATCAGGTCGACCAGGTTTTCGGGCTTGCCTGGGTCTGGATGGTGGTTCGGGAAGTTGCCGTCCACTTCGCAGAACAGCGGAATCATCTCGCAGCCCAAGGCTTCGATCAGTTGTGGGGCAATGACACCGGCTGCGCCGTTGCCGCAGTCCACAACGACCTTGAGCTTTTTCGCCAGCTTGATGTCGCCAGTGATCTGCTGGAAGTAGCGATCAAGGATCTCGACGCGCTCGACATGGCCTTGGCCATGGCTCAGGTCGTTGGTCTTCAAGCGGGTCAGCAGCGCCTGGATCTGCTCGTTGGCCAGGGTGTCACCGGCGATGACGATCTTGAAACCGTTGTAGTTCGGCGGGTTGTGGCTGCCGGTCAGCATGACGCCGGATTTGCCGGCGAGAACGTTGGCGGCGTAGTACAGGGCAGGCGTAGGCACCAGGCCCACGTCGCTGACCTGGCAACCGGCCTCGGCCAGACCTTTGATCAACTGCTCGACCAGCATCGGCCCGGACAGGCGGCCGTCACGGCCCACTGAAACTTGCGGCTCGCCTTGAGCCAGGCTCTGGGCACCAATGGCCCGGCCAATCCAATAGGCAGTCTCGGCGGTCAGGGTGTCGCCAACCACGCCACGAATGTCATAGGCGCGAAAGATGCTTTCAGGGAGTGTGGGTACCAGTTGTGTCATGTCATTCATCACTGGGGAGCTCCAATCTCAAGGGCGTGCGGTGCAGGCTCAAATTGAGCGCTTTGACAGTGTTTCTGCCAGAGCGTTCGCCAATCCGTTGGGTTGCGTTGGGCAGCCGAGGCTGCCCGGTGGGTCAGTGGCTGCCGGAGTGGCCGAAGCCACCCGCGCCGCGTTGGCTTTCATCGAACGTTTCGACGATGTCGAAATGGGCTTGTACCACCGGCACCAGCACCAGTTGGGCGATTCGCTCGCCAACAGCGATGGTGAATGCAGTCTGGCCGCGGTTCCAGCAGGACACCATCAGTTCGCCTTGGTAGTCGGAGTCGATCAGGCCGACCAGATTGCCCAGCACGATGCCGTGCTTATGACCAAGGCCCGAGCGTGGCAGGATCAGGGCTGCCAGGCCGGGGTCACCGATGTACACCGACAGGCCAGTCGGGATCAGCAGGGTCTGGCCTGGCTCCAGGACGGTGTCTTCCTTGAGCATGGCACGCAGGTCAAGGCCGGCGGAGCCTGGGGTGGCGTACTGTGGCAGCGGGAATTCGTTGCCGATGCGAGGGTCGAGAATCTTGGCTTGTAGAGCGTGCATGCGCGATTAAACCTGGTTAAGACGTTCAGCAATAAAGGCGATCAGCTGACGGGCGATCTTGCCTTTGCTGGTCTGGGCGAAAAGGGTTTCTTGCAGTTGCCGGTCGATCACGCTGCAGGCGTTCTCTTCGCTGTTGAAGCCAATGCTGGGGTTGGCGACATCGTTGGCGACGATCAGGTCAAGGTTCTTGTCCTTGAGCTTGCGTGCGGCGTAGTCGAGCAGGTGTTCGGTCTCGGCGGCAAAGCCGACACTGAACGGACGGTCCGGACGGGTGGCGATGGTGGCAAGGATATCGGGGTTGCGCACCATCTGCAGCAGCAGGCCGTCACCGGTGGTCGGGTCTTTCTTTAGCTTTTGTGGGGCTACGACCTCTGGCCGGTAGTCCGCAACTGCTGCCGAGGCAATAAACAGGTCGCAGGGAATGGCGGCCTCACACGCGGCGAGCATGTCGCGGGCGCTGACCACATCGATGCGGGTCACCCGGTCAGGGGTTGGCAGGTGTACAGGGCCGGTAACCAGCGTGACCTTGGCACCCGCTTCGACCGCTGCTTCGGCCAGGGCAAAGCCCATTTTGCCGGAGCTGTGGTTGGTGATGTAGCGCACCGGGTCGATGTTTTCCTGGGTCGGGCCGGCCGTAATCAGTACATGCTTGCCGGTCAGCGACTCGCGCTTGAAGCATTCGGCGGCATGCCACGCCAGGTCGTTGGCTTCAAGCATGCGGCCCAGGCCTATATCACCACAGGCCTGGCTACCGGACGCCGGGCCGAATACCTGGATCTGGCGGCTTTGCAGCAGTTCAAGGTTGGCCTGGGTGGCCGGGTCGCGCCACATGGCCTGGTTCATGGCCGGGGCGACGGCAACCGTCGCGTCAGTGGCCAGCACCAGTGTGGTCAGCAGGTCATTGGCGACGCCTTGGGCCAGGCGTGCGATCAGGTCAGCGGTGGCCGGTGCGATCAGCACCAGGTCGGCCCACTTTGCCAGCTCGATATGGCCCATGGCGGCTTCGGCGGCCGGGTCGAGCAGGTCCAGATGAACCGGGTGCCCGGACAGGGCCTGCATCGTCAGGGGGGTAATGAATTCAGCACCGCCACGGGTCATGACGACACGGACTTGCGCGCCGTGCTCAAGAAGTCGGCGAACCAGTTCGGCACTCTTGTAGGCGGCGATGCCGCCGCCGACGCCGAGAACAATGCGTTTCCGATACAGCCGCTGCATAGGCTTGCCTTGTCAAATCAGGGTTTGCACGTGCCGATCAGGCTTGTAGGAAGCCAAATCGGCGAAGAAAAAGAGGGGCTAAGATAGCACAGCACTCAAGCCAGACAGCAGTACCCAGTGGGCAGGGAGGTAGCATGAGCATCAAGGATTGGCCGGTCGCGGAGCGGCCTCGGGAGAAGTTACTGGCGCGAGGGGCCACCAGCCTCTCGGACGCCGAATTGCTGGCTATTTTTCTACGAACCGGGGTTCGCGGGCGCAGTGCCGTCGACCTGGCGCGTTACCTGTTACAGCAGTTCGGCAGCTTGCGAGCGCTGTTGGAAGCAGACCTCAGGCGGTTCAGCACCGAGCCAGGGCTGGGGCCTGCCAAGTTTACCCAGTTGCAGGCGGTCATGGAGATGGCCCGGCGCCATCTGGCCGAGCGTTTGCGCCGGGACTCGGTCCTGGAGAGCCCGCAGGCCGTCAAGGACTACCTCAAGGCCGAGTTGCGTCACGAGCCGCATGAGGTGTTTGGCTGCCTGTTCCTGGACAGCAAGCACCGGGTGCTTGCGTTTGAAGTGCTGTTTCGCGGGTCTATCGACAGCGCCAGTGTCTACCCACGGCAAGTGATCAAACGCTCGCTTGCACACAATGCGGCTGCCTTGATCCTGTGCCATAACCACCCGTCGGGGGTTTCGGAGCCCAGCCAGTCCGACGTGATCCTCACCCGGCGGCTCAAGACGGCGCTTGAGCTGGTGGATGTCCGGGTGCTGGATCACTTCATCATCGGCGATGGCGAACCCTTGTCGATGGTCGAGTACGGCTGGTTTTAGCGGGCCACATTCACCTTCGAGAAGTCCTGCCGGCCAAACGGGCTTACCTGATAGCCCTCCACACCCTTGCGGGTGAGGGCTGCAGCAGTTGGGTGCGCCAGTGGCAGCCACAATGCCTGTTGCTGGATCAGCGTCTGTGCCTGCTCGTACAGGCGGCTGCGTACGCTCTGGTCGTTGGTGGTCTTGCCGGCGCTGATCAACTGATCCAGGCGCGGATCGCAATAACGGGCAAAGTTGGTTCCGGACTTCACGGCGGCACAGGAAAACTGTGGGCTGAGGAAGTTGTCGGGGTCGCCATTGTCGCCAGCCCAGCCCATGAACAGCAGGTCATGCTCGCCCGCCTTGGCCCGGCGGATCAGCTCGCCCCATTCGATAACGCGAATCTCGGCCTGAATGCCGATCTTGCCGAGGTCGGCCTGCAACAACTGTGCGCCCAGGCTTGGGTTAGGGTTGAGCAGACTGCCCGAAGGGCGCGTCCAGATCGTGGTGCTGAAGCCCTTCGCCAGGCCAACCTTGGCCAGCAAGCCGCGGGCTTTGTCCACGTTGGTGGGGTAGCCGGGCAGGTCCTTGGCGTAACTCCAGGTGTTGGGCGGGTAAGGGCCGTTAGCGGCGACGGCGGTGTCTTCAAAAACCGCCTTCAGGTAGCTGGCTTTATCGAATGCCAGGTTGATGGCCTGGCGGACTTCCACTTTATCCAGTGGCGGATGCTGGCTGTTGATGGCGACAAAGGCGGTCATGAAGGCATCGGTCTTCTCGGCCTTCAGGTTGTCATCCTTGGCGGCTTCGGCGATGTCCAGTGGCTTGGGTGACAAGGCGATCTGGCATTCGTTGCGCCGCAACTTCTGCAGGCGCACGTTGGCATCGGGGGTGATCGTGAAAATCAACGGGTCGACCGCCGGTTTGCCGGCAAAGTAGTCCGGGTTGGCCCGATAACGGATGTTGGCGTCCTTCTGGAAGCGACCAAAGACAAACGGCCCGCTGCCGATGGGCTGGCTGTTGAGCTTCTCCGGGGTGCCGGCCTTGAACAGTTGGTCGGCGTATTCGGCCGAGTAGATCGAGGCGAAGCCCATGCTCAACGTGGCCAGGAAGGTGGCGTCCGGGTGGTCGAGGGTGAAGCGCACGGTGAGCGGGTCTGGCGCTTCGATCTGCTTGATCAGCTCAGGCAGTTGCAGCGATTGCGCATGGGGGAAGCCGCTTTGTGCAATCTTGTGCCAGGGATGAGCGGGGTAGAGCATGCGCTGGAAGCTGAACAGCACGTCGTCGGCATTCAGTGTGCGACTGGGCTTGAAGTAGGCGGTGCTGTGGAACTTCACTTCGGGACGCAGTTTGAACTCGTAGGTCAGGCCATCACTGGAAACTGTCCAGCGCTCCGCCAGGCTCGGCACCACCTGGCCTTGGGTCGCGTCGAATTCGACCAGCCGGTTCATCAGCACATCGGCTGACGCGTTGGTGGTGGTCAGTGAGTTGTACTGAACCACGTCGAAGCCTTCAGGGCTGGCTTCGGTGCAAACGCTCAGTGCCGCCGCCTGGGCCAGTGCAGGCGCAAATACAGCGGCGAACAGTAACGGTAGAGCGGCAGGACGCATGGGGACTCCTTGGCTGATCGATGGCCCATCTGCCGATGCAGTCTGGAAGTGTCCTACCCTAGTGCGCGCCGGACTAAATGGCTATATCCTTTTTGGCTTATCTTGCGACGAGTGGTCGAGGGTGCTCCAAGCCCACGGCTGTGCTGTTCGCGTATGATTCGTTGCACGGCAATTCGTATCTGCTGTTGTTGTACTCTGGTCTTTCTGGTATAAAGCAGCGCTCTTTTCTAGGGGCCCGGTTTGTCGCGTCTGTGCGTATAACCGATAAGACCCTGAAGAAACACGGCGCCTGGCGCCATAGACTGAGAGATTAAGCGGCCAACCCATGCCGGGTTGGGCATGTGGTTTTAGAGGGCTGAGGCATGTCGAGAGTCTGTCAAGTTACCGGTAAGGGTCCGGTAACCGGGAACAACATTTCCCACGCAAACAACAAAACCCGTCGTCGTTTCCTGCCGAACCTGCAGCATCATCGCTTCTGGGTCGAGTCTGAGAAGCGTTTCGTGCGTCTGCGCGTATCCGCCAAAGGCATGCGTATCATCGACAAGCGCGGCATCGATGCCGTTCTGGTTGACATCCGCCGCAACGGCGCCAAGGTCTAAGGGAGAGAATCATGCGTGAATTGATCCGTCTGGTGTCGAGCGCTGGTACTGGCCACTTCTACACCACTGACAAAAACAAGCGCACCACCCCCGACAAGATCGAAATCAAGAAGTACGATCCTGTGGTTCGCAAGCACGTTGCTTACAAAGAAGCCAAAATCAAGTAATTGATTGGTTTCTCGCCGGTGTCCTTTCAGGGTGCTGGCACACAAAAAACCCGGCCTTCGTGCCGGGTTTTTTGTTGCTGTCATACCTGAACGTTGGGCTTAGGCCTTCTGTTCAAACATCACATAGATTTTACGGCACGGCTCCAGCACCTCCCAGGTGCCTGTGAAACCGGCGGGGATGACAAAACGGTCGCCTGCCCGCAGGGTTTTTGCCTGCCCTTCGCTGTCACGCAGTACCGAGACGCCCTGAAGGATCTCGCAGTACTCGTGTTCGGTGTAGTTCACTGTCCATTGGCCGACAGCGCCTTCCCATACGCCGGCGGCAAATTGCCCGCAGGGGCTGGAATAGTGGTTGAAGACCGCCTGCTCAGGATCGCCCTTGAGGATTTTCTCTGCTGCAGGGCGGTAACGTTCCGCTTCCGTCATGGCTTGGCTGAAATCGACGATCTGCTGAATCTTCATAGACGGGTCACCCTTATTGTGTTTAATAAACTGCACATCAGTAGGCTTTTTGCCTATTTGTGTCAAATATATTGATAATTTGGGTGCTGCTGGTTTAGGGTGTCTGATGCCGTCGAGCGTCGTATCGCTCCGGCAAAATTTCTGACAGCACCCGTGAGCCCTCGTGCGGTGCTGCACTTCAATAAGAGGAGGAGTTTCGTATGACCACCCTGACTCGTGCGGACTGGGAACAGCGTGCCCAGCAACTGAAGATCGAAGGCCGTGCTTTCATCAATGGTGAATACACCGCCGCCGCATCGAATGCGACGTTCGAGTGCATCAGCCCGGTCGACGGACGCCTTCTGGCGCACATCGCCAGCTGTGATGAAGCCGATGCCCAGCGCGCCGTCGAAAATGCCCGTGCCACCTTCAATTCCGGTGTCTGGTCGCGCCTGGCCCCGGCCAAGCGCAAGGCAACCCTGATCCGCTTTGCCGGCCTGCTCAAGCAGAACGTCGAAGAGCTGGCCCTGTTGGAAACCCTGGACATGGGCAAGCCGATCAGCGACTCGCTGAGCATCGACGTGCCAGGCGCGGCCAATGCACTGAGCTGGAACGGTGAGGCCATCGACAAGGTTTACGACGAAGTGGCCGCTACGCCGGATGATCAGCTTGGTCTGGTCACCCGTGAGCCGGTGGGCGTGGTCGCGGCCATCGTACCGTGGAACTTCCCGCTGCTGATGTCGTGCTGGAAGCTCGGCCCAGCGCTGGCCACCGGTAACTCGGTGATCCTCAAGCCTTCGGAAAAGTCGCCACTGACCGCCATTCGCATCGCTCAACTGGCTATCGAAGCCGGTATCCCTGCGGGCGTGTTGAACGTGCTGCCAGGCTATGGCCACACCGTCGGCAAGGCCCTGGCCCTGCACATGGACGTGGACACCCTGGTGTTCACCGGTTCAACCAAGATCGCCAAGCAACTGATGATCTATGCCGGCGAATCGAACATGAAGCGTGTCTGGCTGGAAGCCGGTGGCAAGAGCCCGAACATCGTCTTCGCGGATGCCCCGGACCTGAACGCGGCCGCACAAGCCGCAGCCAGTGCGATTGCCTTCAACCAGGGCGAAGTCTGCACGGCAGGTTCTCGTCTGCTGGTTGAGCGTTCCATCAAGGATCGTTTCCTGCCGCTGGTGCTTGAGGCACTGAAGGCCTGGAAGCCGGGCAACCCGCTTGACCCGGCGACCACGGTCGGCGCGCTGGTCGACACCCAGCAAATGAACAACGTGTTGTCGTACATCGAAGCCGGTCATAGCGACGGCGCCAAACTGCTGGTCGGTGGCAAGCGTATCCTCGAAGAAACCGGTGGCACTTATGTCGAACCGACGATTTTCGACGGCGTCAGCAATGCCATGAAGATCGCGCAGGAAGAGATCTTTGGCCCGGTGCTGTCGGTGATCACCTTCGACAGCGTTGAAGAGGCCATCAACATTGCCAACGACACCCCCTACGGGTTGGCGGCGGGCGTATGGACGGCAGATATCTCCAAGGCACACAAGACTGCCAAGGCGCTGCGTGCCGGTAGCGTCTGGGTCAACCAGTACGATGGCGGCGACATGACTGCGCCGTTCGGTGGCTTCAAGCAGTCGGGTAACGGCCGTGACAAGTCGCTGCATGCGCTGGACAAGTACACCGAACTCAAGGCGACCTGGATCAAGCTGTAAGCCTTGCGCGGCCGGGTGCCGCGCGCGTTCAGTGACACGGCCGGGCCTTGCATCGCAGCAAGCCCGGCTGTGTTGTTTGTGCCTGTTTAAAACAACAAAAAGGGGGCGGTAATGCGCTGGGGTACCTACTTTGCGGTACTGGCGGCAGTGCTCAGTGTTGGCTTGGCGCTAGGCGTGAGCATGCCTCTGGTGTCGTTGCGGCTGGAGAGTTGGGGCTACGGTGGCTTTGCCATTGGCGTGATGGCGGCAATGCCGGCAATCGGTGTGCTGTTCGGGGCCAGCCTGGCCAGCCGCCTGGCGGCGTATTTCGGCACCCCCGGGTTGATGCGTCTGTGCCTGTGGGGCGGCGCGCTGTCGATCGGGTTGTTGGCATTGTTGCCCAGTTACCCGGTGTGGCTGGTGCTGCGCCTGTTGATTGGCATGGTGCTGACCATCGTCTTCATCCTTGGTGAAAGCTGGATCAACCAGTTGGTGGTCGAGGCGTGGCGTGGGCGCCTGGTCGCGCTGTACGGCAGTAGCTATGCACTGAGCCAGTTGGCCGGGCCGCTGGTGCTGGGATTTCTGGGGCCGGAGGGTGACTTCGGTTTTTGGGCGGGTGCAGGCCTGTTATTGCTGGCCCCCCTGTTGTTGATCGGGCGCAGTGGTGCGCCGACAACCGAAGCCTGTTCGGTGACCTTGGGTGATCTGGTCTGGTTCTGTCGCAACCTTCCGGTCATTGCCTGGGCCATTTCCCTGTTTGCCGCGTTCGAGGCGATGATTTTGACCCTGTTGCCGGTGTACTGCCTGCAGCAGGGCTTTGGCACTGAAATGGCGCTGTTTATGGTCAGTACCGTCGTGATTGGCGATGCGCTGCTGCAATTGCCGATAGGCGCACTGGCCGACCGCATGTCGCGGCGCACATTGTTCTCGGGGTGCGCACTGGTGCTGTTGATCTCCAGCCTGATGATTCCGCTGCTGCTGCACACCTCGTTGATCTGGCCGCTGTGGGTGCTGTTCGGCGCCAGCGCCGGTGGTTTGTTCACCTTGTCGCTGATCCTGATTGGTGAGCGTTACCGTGACGATGCGCTGGTGCGCGCCAACGCCCACGTGGCTCAACTGTGGGGTATTGGTTGCCTGATCGGGCCTTTGCTGGCGGGCGCTGGCAGCCAGTGGATCAGTGGGCATGCCTTGCCCTTGCTGATGGCCGTTGGCGCGTTTGGCCTGGTGTTGCTGGCCCGGCGACCGAATGCCTTTGAGGTGAAGCTGGCCTCTTAAAGCATGCGTTCCAGGCCGACGGCCTTGCTGATCCAGGCATTGAAACGACGCCATAGGCCGCCTGGCTCGGTTGTCAGGGTGTGCAGCTGGTTGTTGTCCTGCGTGACCCAGACCACGCGACCGTTTTCCAGCTTGGGCTGATAGCTCCGGGCGGGGGCCATGCCTTGAGCTGCCAGGTCGCGGGTGTACTCCGCCAGCTCGGGGCTGTCGACCAGCACGCCGACTTCGGTGTTCCACAACACTGAGCGTGGATCGAAGTTGAACGAGCCGATAAAGGTCTTCTTGCGGTCAATGACAATGGCTTTGCTGTGCAGGCTTGAGTCTGAACTGCCGTGCAGGCGGTACAGCGGATGGCGATGAGGCGCGCCAGGCTGGCGGCGCAGCTCAAACAGGTGCACGCCATGTTCAAGCAAGGCCTTGCGGTAGGGGGCGTAGCCGCCATGAACCGCCGGCACATCGGTCGCCTCCAGCGAGTTGGTCAGCAAATTGACCGAGACACCCGCGTCGGCCCGGCTGGTCAGGTACAGCAGGCCGGTGTCGCGCGGTACGAAGTAGGCCGAGATCAGGATCAGTTCGTGGGCCACGGCATTCAGGTCGGGCGCCAGTTGCGGGGTCATCAGCAACTGTGGGTCGGGTTCTTCCGTGGCCAGTACCTTGTTGGGCGCATCCCACAGTGCCTGGCTATGGGCCCAGATCAACTCGTTGCGCCAGATGTCCAGGCGCGGCTGTGTGCGATAGGCCATCAACCGGTCGTAGAGGGCCTTGCGCTGGGTGCTGGCCGCTTGCAAGGCGCTGTCCAGGCGCTGGCGGGTGCGGCGCAGGTCGTCGGCATCTGGTTGGCGCAGGAAAAAGTCGTTGATCGGCCGGCTCAGGGCACTGTTCCAGTATTGGTCAAAACTATGCCCCAACTGCTCCGCCACCGGGCCGACGCCAAGCAGGTCGATATCGGTGAAGTTCAGGTTGGGTTCGGCGTCGAAGTACTCATCACCCAGGTTGCGTCCGCCGACGATGGCCATGCTGTTGTCCACCAGCCATAGCTTGTTGTGCATGCGCCGGTGTTGCCGCGACAGGTTGAACAGCCGCCCCAGGGTTCTTGTCACACCGGTGCTGCGGCCCAGGTGCAGCGGGTTGAAGACGCGCAACTGGATGTTGGGGTGGGCCGTGAGGGTGTCGATCAGGTTGTCCAGGCTATCGCTGGTGGTGTCATCGAGCAGGATGCGCACCCGTACACCACGGTCGGCGGCTTGCAGCAGCTCGCTGACCAGTGCGCGGGTACTCAGGCCGTCGCGGACGATGTAGTACTGCAGGTCGATACTGCTCTGGGCATTGCGAATCAGCTCGGCACGGGCACGGAATGCTTCGCTGCTATTGGGCAGCAGGCGGAAGCCGGAGCGGCCACCGTAGGCTTGGGCCTGGCGCTGGACCGAGCGCCCGAACGCCGAGTCGCTGGCCGGCAGTGCCTGACTGACTTCACGGGGGCTGTCGACACTGGCGCAGCCTGCCAGGGCAAACACCAGCCATAGCAACAGAGGCACGAGCCGAGGGTGGTTCAAAGGGCGATTCCTTAACCGCTCAGGGAGATGAACAGGGCCCGCAAGGGCGGCGCAACGTTACCCTCAGCCTATATCCTCGGCCAGTAGACGAATGGCGGTTTCACCCACTTTGCGTACCGCCGCTTCGATCTCGGCGCTGGGGCGGGCCGCGAAATTCATGCGCAGGCAGTTTCGGTACTTGCCTGAGGCCGAAAAAATACAGCCCACGGCAATTTGTACGCCCTGCTCCAGTAAAGCCCGATTCAGCCGCAGCGTATCGAAACTTTCCGGTAATTCGACCCAGAGCATGAAGCCGCCCTGTGGTCGGCTGGCCCGGGTACCTGCCGGGAAGTAGCGTGTCACCCAGTCGATCATCAGGTCACGGCTGCGCTGGTACTGGCTGCGCATCCGGCGCAGGTGTGGCTGATAGTGGCCACCCTCGATGAAGTCGGCAATCGCCAATTGCGGTTGTGTGGCGGTGCAGCCGGTGCTGATGTACTTCATGTGCAGCACCCGCTCCAGATAACGCCCGGGCGCCACCCAGCCGATCCGCAGGCCTGGGGCGAGGGTTTTCGAGAACGAACTGCACAGCAGCACGCGGCCGTCGTCGTCGAAGGACTTGATGGTGCGTGGGCGCGGGTAGGTGTAGGCCAGGTCGCCGTACACGTCGTCTTCGAGAATCGCCACGTCGAAGCGTTGCGCCAGGGTCAACAAGGCTCGCTTGCGGGCTTCGGGCATGCTGTAGCCCAGCGGGTTGTTGCAGCTTGGCGTGAGCTGAATCAGCTTGATCGGCCATTGCTCCAGCGCCAGTTCCAGTGCCTCGAGGCTGATCCCGGTGAGCGGGTCGGTGGGGATTTCCAGGGCTTTCATGCCCAGGCCCTTGAGGGTCTGCATGGCGCCGTGAAAGCTGGGTGAGTCGACCGCGACAATGTCGCCCGGCTCGCAGACCGCGCGAATACTGGCAGACAACGCCTCATGGCAACCCGTAGTGACGACCAGGTCGGCCGCACTGAGGTGGCAGCCGGAGTCGAGCATCAACCGGGCGATCTGCTCGCGCAGGGGCTGGGTGCCGTAGATGGTGTCGTAATACAGGCCGGGCATGTCCTGGCGTCGGCTGAGTTGGGCGAGGCTGCGCAGCAAGGGCTTGAGGGTCGGGCTGTCGACATCGGGCATGCCCCGGCCCAGTTGCACCACGTCCTTGCGCGGCACGCTGCGCATCAGTTCGACGACCTGATCCCACTGGGAGATATCCACCGGGCGTTGTGCGGGGCGGCTGATCGCGGGCAGGGCGGGGAGGGATCGGGTGCTGGGCACGAAATAGCCCGACTTGGGCCGCGGTGCCGCCAGGCCATGGTCTTCCAGCACCCGATACGCCTGCTGGACCGTACTGAGGCTGACACCGTGCTCGACACTCAAGGCCCGTACAGAGGGCAGACGATCGCCTGGCCGGTAGAACCCTTGTTCGATACGTGCGCCGAGCAGCTCGGCGAGGTTGACGTAAAGCGTCATGGCTCTTTCCTTGGCGATTGTTCGCGATGGTTCCATACAGATTAGGCAAAAATACAGCATTCAGTCGCCGTTTTGCCAATTCTGTATGGGCATAATAGGTGAATTTTGAATCTGTAATGCTTTTTGCCTGACGCGCATCATGGCTCCACGCTCGGAACTACTCAGGAGGCAGGCGTGATGAACGGATTAAGCGATGTGCGGCTGAAGATCTACAGCGGTGAGTTGCAGGCGCAACAAACCCCAGACGTGTCTGGTGTGGCGTGTGGCATGGGTCGATGGGCGCTGATGGTGCACCGCTGGCACTCCCGCCGCGAACTGCTGACGCTGGACGCTGAGCAGTTGCGCGACGTTGGCCTGACCCGCGAGCAGGCCCTGCATGAGGGGTTGAAACCCTTCTGGCGTCCTTAGATCAGCTCTTTGAAGCGGTGCCAGAGCATGCCCAGGGCCAGCAGTGGCGAGCGCAGGTGTTTACCGCCGGGGAAGGTGATGTGTGGCACCTGGGCAAACAGGTCGAAGCGGCCGTTGTGCTGGCCGCTGATGGCTTCGGCAAGGAGTTTGCCGGCCAGGTGTGTGGCGTTGAGGCCATGGCCGGAATAGGCCTGCGCGTAATACACGTTGGGTTGATCGTGCAGGCGCCCGATCTGCGGTAGGCGGTTGGCACCGATGCCGATCATGCCGCCCCACTGGTAGTCGATGCGCACGTTGGCCAGTTGCGGGAAGACCTTGAGCATCTTGGGCCGCATGTAGGCGGCGATGTCCTTGGGATCGCGCCCGGAGTAGTGACAGGCACCCCCGAACAGCAGGCGGCGGTCGGCAGACAAGCGGTAGTAGTCCAGCGCAACACGCTGGTCGCAGACCGCCATGTTTTGCGGCAGCAACTGCCGGGCCATGGCCTCGCTCAGCGGCTCGGTGGCGATGATGTAGCTGCCGGCCGGCAGCACCTTGCCGCTCAGTTCGGCGTTCAGGCCATTGAGGTAGGCATTGCAGCCCAGCACCAGGGTGCTGGCGCGGACCGAGCCTAGTCCGGTATGCACGCGAACCTGGCTGCCGTAGTCGATGTGGGTTACGGTCGATTGCTCGAACAGGCGCACGCCCAGGCTTTCGGCAACGCGGGCTTCGCCCAGCGCCAGGTTCAGTGGGTGCAAGTGGCCCGAGCCCCTGTCGATCAGGCCGCCGACATAGCGGTCGGAGCCGACCACGCGATGCATCTCTTCAGGTTGCAGCAGGCGCAGTTCATGGCGGTAACCGAGCGTGCGCAGTTCCTCGGCATCGGCGGCGAAACCCTCCAGGTCGCTGGGTTTGTTGGCCAGGTCGCAGTAGCCCCAGGTCAGGTCGCAGTCGATGGCATGCTGCTCGATGCGCTGGCGGACGATATCCACAGCCTCCAGGCCCATCAGCTTGAGCTGGCGTACGCCGTCGCTGCCAATTATCGGGGCGAACTGGTCCAGGCCGTGGCCGACACCGCGAATCAATTGCCCGCCATTACGCCCACTGGCGCCCCAGCCGATCTTGTGCGCTTCCAGCAGGACAACACGCATGCCACGTACAGCCAGTTCAATGGCGGTGTTGAGGCCTGAAAAGCCACCACCGACCACGCAGACATCGCAGCTCGTCTCGCCCTGCAGCGCCGGGTAGTCCGGCTGTGCAGCGCTGCTGGCCGCGTAGTAGGAGGCGGTATGCAGGGTGCTGGAAGCGGGCTGCTGAACGCGGACGTTCATGTGCGTTATCCTGATTGTTATGTTTGGAAAACTTGACGGAGCATAAGCCGCGCTTTCGCGCAGAGGCAACCGTCAGGCAAAATCGACGCTCACACCGATATTGCGCAGGCCGCCATGAGTTGCAACAGCCACAAGATCCGCTTCCTGCGTGAGCAGATCCCGTCGTTTGAGTGCGTGCCGGGTTGCCATGACTGCTGCGGGCCGGTCACTACGTCGACGGAAGAAATGGCCCGGCTGCCGCGCAAGACTGAAGCAGAGCAGGACGCTGCGCTGGCCGAACTCAACTGCGTACACCTGGGGCCGAACGGTTGCACGGTGTATGAAGAGCGGCCGTTGATCTGTCGCTTGTTCGGTACCACGCCACGCTTGCCGTGCCCGCGTGGCCGCGGCCCCGAGGAACCGATTGATCCCGGGGCCGAGCAACTGATCCACCACTACATCGCCACCACCCGTCAGGTGTTGGTCTGAGCCTCAGTCCGGAATTGGCAGGTTCAGGCTTTCCTTCACTTCTTCCATGACGATGTAGCTCTTCGACTCACGCACATGCGGCAGTTTCAGCAGGATGTCGCCCAGCAGCTTGCGGTAGGAGGCCATCTCCGAAATCCGCGCTTTCACCAGGTAGTCGAAATCACCGGACACCAGGTGGCATTCCAATACGTGGGGCAGTTTGAGCACCGCACGTCGGAATTCCTCGAAGGTATCGCCAGACTTGTAGTCCAGGCTGATTTCAACGAACACCAGCAGGCTGCCCTTCAGGTGTTGTGGGTTCAGCCGGGCGTTGTAGCCCATGATGATCCCTTCACGTTCCAGGCGTCGAACCCGCTCGGTGCACGGCGTAGTCGACAGGCCGACCTTTTCGCCCAGCTCGGTGAAGGAAATGCGCCCGTCCGTTTGCAGGATGCGCAGGATATTGCGGTCGATCTTGTCCAGTTCACGTTTACTTTGATGCTGGGTTCTCATAGGGGATGCCCCTCCGTAAAAGCTGACTCTGCCGAGAATTCTCGCCAAATATAGGCTTTTATATAGTGAAAAGCACTGCCCATACCTTCCTATACTGCGCCCATCTACGCCATTAACAACAAATGTCTGCGGTGCGCCGCGTCGAGGGATACAAACATGCGAGTTCTGGTACTTGGTAGCGGTGTAATCGGAACCGCCAGTGCCTACTATCTGGCCCGGCAAGGTTTCGAAGTGGTCGTGGTCGATCGTCAGCCGGCGGTGGCCATGGAAACCAGTTTTGCCAACGCCGGGCAGGTCTCGCCAGGTTACGCCTCGCCGTGGGCTGCACCGGGTGTTCCACTCAAGGCTATCAAATGGTTGCTGGAGCGCCATGCGCCGCTGGCGATCAAGGCCACGGCAGACATTGACCAGTACCTGTGGATGGCCCAGATGCTGCGCAACTGCACGGCCAGCCGCTATGCCGTGAACAAGGAGCGCATGGTCCGCCTGTCCGAGTACAGCCGTGACTGCCTCGACGAGCTGCGCGCCGAAACGGGCATTGCCTATGAAGGTCGCACCCTGGGCACCACCCAACTGTTCCGTACCCAGGCACAACTGGACAACGCCGCCAAGGACATCGCTGTGCTTGAGCAGTCCGGCGTGCCTTACGAGCTGCTCGACCGTGAGGGCATCGCCCGCGTTGAGCCGGCCCTGGCTGGCGTCACCAATATTCTGGCTGGCGCCCTGCGTCTGCCTAATGACCAGACCGGTGACTGCCAACTGTTCACCACCCGCCTGGCGGAAATGGCCGTCAACCTGGGTGTCGAGTTCCGTTTCGGGCAGAACATCGAGCGTCTGGACTATGCCGGTGACCGTGTGAACGGCGTGTGGATCGACGGCAAGCTGGAAACCGCCGACCGCTACGTACTGGCGCTGGGCAGCTACTCGCCGCAATTGCTCAAGCCGCTGGGCATCAAGGCCCCGGTCTACCCGCTCAAAGGCTATTCGTTGACCGTACCGATCACCGACCCGGCCATGGCTCCGACGTCGACCATTCTCGACGAAACCTACAAAGTCGCGATTACTCGTTTCGACAACCGCATCCGCGTTGGCGGTATGGCTGAAATCGCCGGTTTTGACCTGTCGCTGAACCCGCGTCGGCGTGAAACACTGGAGATGATCGTCAACGATCTTTATCCTCGCGGCGGTGATCTGAGCCAGGCCAGCTTCTGGACCGGCTTGCGTCCGACCACCCCGGACGGTACGCCGATCGTCGGTGCGACCCCGTTCCGTAACCTGTTCCTCAACACAGGCCACGGCACCCTCGGTTGGACCATGGCGTGCGGTTCCGGTCGCCTGCTTGCAGACCTGATGGCCCGCAAAAAGCCGCAAATCAGTGCTGAAGGCCTCGATATTTCTCGCTACGGCAACAACCAGGAGATTGCAAAGCATGGCAGTCCAGCGCCTGCTCACCAATGAGCGCATGAGCCAGATCGTTACCCACAACGGCACCATCTACCTGGCGGGCCAGGTGGGTGACGACATGAACGCGGGTATCGAGCAACAAACCCGCGAGGCCCTGGCCAACATCGAGCGTCTGCTGGACCTGGCAGGCACCGACAAAACGCGTCTGCTGTCGGTGACCATCTACCTGAAAGACATCGATGCTCACTTCCAGGGCATGAATCAGGTATGGGACACGTGGCTGCCAAAAGGTGTTGCTCCGGCCCGTGCCACGGTCGAAGCCAAGCTGTGCGAGCCTGAAATTCTCGTCGAGCTATCGGTAGTTGCCGCACTGCCGTAACCCATCCCTCACCCGGTGCCGTTGTGGCATTGCGCTACGTGCGAGCACCGGGTTTTTTACTTCTAACCAGACTGCCAGAAGGCTGCCGTCATGCGTCCTGCCCGTGCCCTGATCGATCTTCAAGCGCTGCGTCACAACTATCAACTCGCCCGCGAACTCTCCGGGGCCAAGGCCCTGGCGGTGATCAAGGCCGACGCCTACGGCCATGGCGCGGTACGCTGCGCCCAGGCGCTGCAGGCCGAAGCCGATGGTTTTGCCGTGGCTTGTATCGAAGAGGCGCTAGTGCTGCGTGCGGCCGGTATTCATGGCCCTGTCCTGCTGCTTGAAGGGTTCTTCGAGGCCAGCGAACTGGAGCTGATCGTCCAGCACGATCTCTGGTGCGTGGTGCATTCGCTGTGGCAACTGGAAGCCATTGAAAAGGCCAGCCTGAGCAAGCCGATTACCGTCTGGCTCAAGCTCGACTCGGGTATGCACCGCGTCGGTTTGCACCCAAAGGATTATCAGTCGGCCTATCAGCGTCTGCAGGCAACCGGCAAGGTGGCGCGCATTGTCCTGATGAGCCACTTCGCCCGTGCCGACGAACTCGACTGCAGTGCCAGCAACGACCAGGTCGCGGTGTTCCAGGCGGCTCGCCAAGGCCTGAACGCCGAAATCAGCTTGCGCAACTCGCCGGCGGTACTCGGCTGGCCACAGATCCCCAGCGACTGGGTGCGCCCAGGCATCATGCTCTACGGTTCGACGCCGTTCGAGGTGCCGCAAGCCCAGGCTCAGCGCCTGCAGCCGGTGATGACACTGGAATCGAAAGTCATCAGCGTACGTGAACTGCCGGCTGGTGAGCCGGTGGGCTATGGCGCGCGGTTCATCAGCCAGCGGCCAACCCGTGTCGGTGTGGTTGCGATGGGGTATGCCGACGGCTACCCGCGTCTTGCCCCGACCGGCACCCCGGTGATGGTTGCAGGCAAGCGCAGCCAACTGATTGGCCGTGTGTCCATGGACATGCTTTGCATTGATCTGACTGATGTACCTGAAGCCGGCCTCGGCAGCCCGGTCGAGCTGTGGGGCAAGAATGTCCTGGCTAGCGACGTGGCGATTCAGGCCGGGACCATTCCCTACCAGATCTTCTGCAACCTGCGCCGCGTACCGCTGGTCTATTCTGGCGATTGAGGCAACTGGACGGACTGGCAGTGGGTCGAAGTGTTGTAAATACTGAACGCTGTGCGATGATAACGTTCAATTTCGACCCCATTTGTTCGTTTAGGAGGGCTTAAGCCTTGGACGTCGGTGAACGACTGCAGGCCATACGCAAGCTCAAGGGCCTGTCTCAGCGTGAACTCGCCAAACGCGCGGGTGTCACCAACAGCACGATCTCGATGATCGAGAAAAACAGCGTGAGCCCCTCAATCAGCTCGCTGCGCAAGGTGCTGGGGGGTATCCCCATGTCCATGGTCGAGTTCTTCTCTGAAGAACTGCAGCCGGAAAACCCCACTCAGATCGTCTACAAGGCCAACGAGCTCATCGACATTTCCGATGGTGCGGTGACCATGAAGCTGGTCGGCAAGTCGCACCCGAGCCGGGCCATCGCCTTCCTCAATGAGGTCTATCCGCCTGGTGCAGATACCGGCGAAGAGATGCTCACGCACGATGGTGAAGAAACCGGCATCTTGCTGGAAGGTCGCCTCGAGCTGGTCGTGGGGCTGGAAACCTTCATCCTTGAAGCCGGCGACAGCTACTATTTTGAAAGCACCAAGCCGCACCGTTTCCGCAATCCATTCGATGAACCGGCGCGGCTGATCAGTGCGGCGACCCCTGCCAACTTCTGATAGGCCAGGCGCGGCTTATTGTCGCGTCTAATCCCCTTAGGTCTTTAGGGTTGTTTCAGTGCGGCAGGGTTCTCGTTATACTTGCGACCGCCTGCGAAACCGTGGCCGCGGGCGTGACTAGCCACCATGAGGGTGTACGTGTGAATCTAATCAAGAAAATGCTGGCCGTACCAGCTGCCGTATTGGCCCTTTGGGCAGTCAGCGCTCAAGCTGCGACCAATGACGACATTGCCAAGCGACTGGAGCCTGTTGGTCAGGTCTGCGTTCAAGGCCAGGAATGTAAAGGTATGGAAGTGGCTGCCTCTGCTGGCGGCGGCGGTTCCAAGACGCCTGACGAGATCATCGCCAAGCACTGCAATGCCTGTCATGGTAGCGGCCTGCTCGGCGCGCCGAAAATCGGTGACACTGCTGCCTGGAAAGAGCGTGCGAGCCAGCAGGGTGGCTTGGACGGTATCCTGGCCAAGGCCATCACCGGTATCAACGCGATGCCACCAAAAGGCACTTGTGCCGATTGCTCGGATGACGACCTGAAAGGCGCCATCAAGAAGATGTCTGGCCTTTAAGCCATACGCTTCCCCCGACAAAGCCCGCCGCGTGCGGGCTTTGTCGTTTCTGCGGGATGCTGTATTCCCTGCAGGCGGGCTTACAGGAAGGTAACGACGCCGCCTTCCAGCGATTTGACCCGTGCCAGCGACTCGACGCGGTAGCCTTGGCTGTCCAGTTCGGCACGGCCGCCCTGGAACGACTTCTCGATGACGATACCCAGGCCGGCCACGCTGGCACCGGCCTGCTTGACGATCGAGATCAGGGCCTGGGAGGCTTTGCCGTTGGCCAGGAAGTCGTCGATCACCAGCACGCGGTCGCTACTGTTCAGGTGACGCGGGCTGATCGCCACGGTGTTTTCGGTCTGCTTGGTGAAGGAGTACACCGAGGCCGTCAGCAGGTTTTCAGTCAGGGTCAGTGACTGGTGCTTGCGGGCGAAGATCACCGGAACGCCGAGCTTCAGGCCGGTCATTACCGCCGGGGCAATGCCCGAGGCTTCGATGGTGACGATCTTGGTGACGCCCGAGTCGGCGAACAGACGGGCGAACTCGTCACCGATCAGTTGCATCAGCGCAGGGTCGATCTGATGGTTGAGAAACGCATCGACTTTCAGGACCTGATCGGAAAGCACAATGCCTTCTTCGCGAATCTTCTGGTGCAGTGCTTCCACGGCGGTAAATTCCTCGATGTAACAAAAAGGCCCCGGCAGCGTGCCAGGGCAAAGGTGGATTATCTAACGTTTGAGCATGGCGCGGATATCCGCCAATGCGTTATTGCCACGTGCGGCCTTGACCTCGGTCGGGGCATCGTCGAGGCCTTCCCAGACGAGGTCGTCGTCGGGCAGCTCGTCGAGGAAACGGCTTGGCGCGCAGTCGATGATTTCGCCGTACTGCTTGCGCTTGGCCGCAAAGGTGAACGCGAGGGTCTGGCGAGCCCGGGTGATACCGACATAGGCCAGGCGGCGTTCTTCTTCGATGGTGTCGGCTTCGATACTGGAGCGGTGCGGCAGAATTTCCTCCTCCATGCCCATGATGAACACGTAGGGGAACTCCAGCCCTTTGGACGCATGCAGGGTCATCATCTGCACACCCTCGGCGCCTTCTTCCTCTTCCTGCTGGCGTTCGAGCATGTCGCGCAGCACCAGCTTGCCGATGGCTTCCTCGATGGTCATGCCACCGTCTTCGTCTTTCTCGAGGGTGTTCTTCAAGGCCTCGATCAGGAACCAGACGTTGCCCATGCGAAAGTCTGCCGCCTTGTCGCTGGAACTGTTCTGGCGAATCCAGTTCTCGTAGTCGATATCCATGACCATGCTGCGCAGGGCCGCGATCGGATCGTTCTGCGCGACCTGCTGGCGTACGCCGTCCATCCAGCGTTTGAAGCGCTGCAGGCGGTCAGTAAAGCGGCTGTCCAGGTGTTCGCCAAGGCCCAGCTCTTCACTGGCGGCGTACATCGAGATCTTTCGCTCGGTGGCGTAGTTGCCAAGCTTTTCCAGCGTGGTCGAGCCGATTTCCCGGCGCGGCACGTTGATCACCCGCAGGTAGGCGTTGTCGTCGTCCGGGTTCACCAGCAGACGGAAGTAGGCCATCAGGTCCTTGACCTCCTGACGGCCAAAGAAGCTGTTGCCGCCGGAGAGCCGGTACGGAATCTGGTGGTGCTGCAGCTTCAGCTCGATGAGCTTGGCCTGGTAGTTACCCCGGTACAGGATGGCGAAGTCGCTGTAGGGGCGGTCGGTACGCAGGTGCAGGCTGAGGATTTCCATGGCCACCCGCTCGGCTTCGGCTTCCTCGTTACGGCAGCGGATCACACGGATCTCGTCGCCGTGGCCCATCTCGCTCCACAGTTGTTTCTCGAAGGCATGCGGGTTGTTCGAGATCAGCACGTTGGCGCAGCGCAGGATGCGGCTGGTGGAACGGTAGTTCTGTTCGAGCATGACCACCTTCAGCGAGGGGTAGTCGTCCTTGAGCAGCATCAGGTTTTCCGGGCGCGCGCCGCGCCAGGCGTAGATCGACTGGTCATCGTCGCCGACCACGGTGAACTGGTTGCGCGTGCCGATCAGCATCTTCACCAGCAGGTACTGGCTGGCGTTGGTGTCCTGATATTCGTCCACCAGCAGGTAGCGCACGCGGTTCTGCCATTTCTCCAGGATGTCGGCGTGTTCCTGGAACAGCTTCACCGGCAGCAGGATGAGGTCGTCGAAGTCCACCGCGTTGAACGCCTTGAGCGTACGCTGGTAATGCGCATAGACGATGGCGGCGGTCTGCTCCTTGGGGTTGCGCGCTTTTTCCAGGGCTTCTGGAGGCAGCACCAGGTCGTTCTTCCAGGCGCCGATCATGTTCTTGATCTCGTCGACGCCGTCGTCCCCGGAGTACTCCTTCTGCATGATGTCGGTCATCAATGCCTTGACGTCGGCTTCGTCGAAGATCGAGAAACCCGGCTTGTAGCCCAGCCGCTGATGCTCCTTGCGGATAATGTTCAGGCCCAGGTTATGGAAGGTCGAGACGGTCAGGCCGCGCCCTTCGCCGCCGCGAAGCAGGGTACCGACCCGTTCCTTCATCTCGCGCGCGGCCTTGTTGGTAAAGGTCATGGCCACGATGTACTGGGCACGGATGCCGCAGTTCTGGATCAGGTGGGCGATCTTGCGGGTGATCACGCTGGTTTTGCCGGAGCCGGCACCGGCGAGCACCAAAAGTGGGCCGCCGACGTAGCTCACGGCTTCTTGTTGCCGGGGGTTGAGTCGGGACATGGGGGAACCTGGGGTCGCCTGAAAATAGCCGGGCATTTTAGCAGGCGCGACGAGATTGTGCCGCGACCGTCTGACAGTGTGACGTAGCACGCGATCTAAATTTGCTGGTTCTGTTACTTTCCCGCAGGATGCGCTGCAACGTATGTGGATGTCGGCAAAGGAATGGCATGTGTTTAAGTGAAAATCATTACTACTAATGATTTAGGATAGGGCATCCCTGCTACTCATCGTCATTTAGACTGCGTCAACGTGCTAAGGAGCCAGCTTGTCTACGCCTGTCGAACCTTTGCGTTTGCTCCTGCTGGCTGATGAGCCTAGCTGGGCCGCGGCGCTGCAACACTGCTTGCAGCCGCTGGCCGGTAGTGCCGTGCTGATCAATGCGCCGAACTGGGAGTCGGTCGACAGCTTGTTTGTCAGTGACCGCAATGCGCTGGTGCTGGCCACTCCTGCGCTGCAACCGGCGCCAGGTCGTTGCGACCTGCCCATGCTGCTGCTGTTGGAAGAAGAACCTGTGCAGCCCCCGCTGGGTGTCAGCGACTGGTTGGTGCGTGAAGCGCTGAGCACCGATACCCTGCGGCGTTGCCTGCGCCATGTGCGTGAGCGTGGCGTACTGGAGGCCACCTTGCAGCGCCTGGCCGAGCAGGACCCATTGACCGGCATCGCCAATCGTCAGGGTTTCCAGACCCTGCTCACCGCACGCCTGGCCGATAACGAAGGTCGCGGTGTCGCCCTTGGCCACCTCGACCTGGACAACTTTCGGCACGCCAACGACGCCTTGGGCCACCAGGCGGGCGATCGCCTGATCCTGCAAGTGGTCGGTCGGCTCAAAAGCCAGCTCGAAGCGGGTGATCAGGTGGCGCGTCTGGGCAGTGATGAATTTGCCCTGCTGATTGATACCCGCCGTGAGCCGCAACGTGCCGAATGGATGGCTGAACGTATCGTCGAAGCATTGGCCGAGCCTTACTGGATCGACGGTGAAAGCCTCTTGCTAGGCTGCAGCCTGGGCGTGGCGCATGCCCGTGCCGAGGGCGGTGCAGACCCACTGATGTGGCATGCCCATATCGCCATGCAGCAGGCCAAGGGCACCCAGGGGTGTACGTTCCATGTGTTCAACGAGCGTATCAATCGCCATGCGCGCAGCCTGGCCGACCTGGAAACCGAACTGCGCCGCGCCCTGCGCCGTGACGAACTGGAGTTGCACTACCAGCCTCGTTTTGACCTGAAGGGTGGCCAGATCGTCGGGCTTGAGGCGTTGGTACGCTGGCGGCATGCCGAGCGAGGCCTGTTGCCGCCCAGCGAGTTCGTGCCGCTGGCCGAGCAGAGCGGGCTGATCGTGCCGTTGGGGTACTGGGTGATCTCCCGTGCCCTGCGCGACATGCAGGCACTGCGTGAGCATGGGGTGGCCCCTCTGCATATGGCGGTTAACCTGTCGTTCCGCCAGTTCCAGGACAGCCAGTTGCTGGCCACCTTGAGCCGGTTGATCATCCAGCATGGGGTTGACGCACGTTGGCTGGAGTTTGAGTTGACCGAGACGGCAGTGATGCGCCGTAGCGATCTGGTCAAACAGACCATGGATGCGCTGGGCCGGCTTGGCGTGCGTTTCTCCCTGGATGACTTTGGTACCGGGTTCTCGTCGTTCGTGCACCTCAACAGCCTGCCGATTACCTTGCTCAAGGTGGACCGCAGCTTTGTCGGTGGCATGGAGCAGCGCGAAGAAAACCGCCAATTGGTTCACGCCATGATCAACCTGGCGCACAACCTGAAGCTGGAAGTGGTGGCCGAAGGGGTTGAGACTGAAGAACAGATGGCGTTGCTGCGCAGCTTCGACTGCGACCAGGCGCAGGGCTACCTGATCAGTCGTCCGCTCCCGATTGACGAATTGCTGGCCTACCTGACGCAAGGCGCTGCTCCCCTGAAAGCGACTCTGTAGGCGCTGGCCTCAAGGGAGCAGGCTTGCCTGCGAGGGTGTTGGTTAAGCGTCTGCAGCGCGGTGTGCCGGGGTCTCGCTCTAGCGCGCTTCAATACCATCAAGCAGCGCGTCCACCAGCCCTTTGGCCATTTCAACCGAGTGCAGTGTCGAGCGCAGCAGGTTCCTGTTGGGCGTCTTCGTTTCGGTCAACAGCGTGTCGGCAGTATCGTAGGCGCAGCCCAGGTAGAGCGAGACGTGTACCAGTACATCATGGGCAGCGATGCCGGGGCATACGGAGAAAAGCGGGGCGTGGCCAGCGGCGCAGCTGCCGAAAATCGTTTGGGCGGTAACGTAGGTGTGATCGAGGGGCGGATCGGGGACGATCTTTTTCATGACGAGTTCTCCTGTGAGGATGAAGCTGCGTCCACTCGTTACCACACGAGAGGGTGGCAGCTGTACGCGGGGTGGTAAACCGGGGCACAGGAACATCCGGCAGGCCGTGAGGCCTCCCGCGCACAGCCGCCATAAATGGCCGAAGACTGATGACGTTGTACCCGGGTTACCACACCCGATCGCTGTACATTCAGCGACGAAGCCAGCCTAGAGGGCCGGGTTTCTGGGGACAAGTCATCACGCATAGACAGACTGCGTAGGGTATTTCCTAGGACGCAAGATCAGCCAGCCATTTTGCCTATTCGAATCAAAATCTAACATTTGAGTCATTAAAAGACGGTGAGCCAACATACTTGGCGCGTACCTCTCGATACCCTTTCTGTTGGGGTCTTGAGGTATTTGCATTGGGTTGGATATCTGCTAGATATATAACCGTCGTTGATATCGTTTTGACTTTACGCTCGTGTGGCATGGGCAATCCAGCCATGGAGTAGAGGCGAAACCGTCGAAAAGGCTGGAGTTCTCCCGACGGGTTTAAAACAGGATGAACGTTTCAATTGGAGGCACGGATGTCGCCGTTGACTGCGCAACACTTTTCGGGAATTGCGACAGGTCACTTCACTGACAAAGCAAACCCATTTCTCTATTCACCCAATCTTCTGAAGTGTCGACACCGTCTCGATACCGTGTTCCGGCGGGTGGCGTCTTTTGCCCAGGCCCATCCCAATAATCGCCAGCGTTTTTATGATTAAAAAGTGCACGTGAGCACAGGGTGCGTTATTGCCTTGGGCTGCGATGTGCATTGCGTGCGTCGAGGTTAATCGGTTGAGTCTTAACTACATGCTTTTCTAAGGAAAGGAGCGGGGGATGTCAGATTATTTTTTGGGTGAAATTCGCTGGTTTCCGACGAGTTGGGCGCCCAGCGGGTGGCTTGCATGTGATGGAAGAGACATGCCAATCGCTCAGAACCAGGCCTTGTATGCCTTGCTTGGGACAAGGTACGGAGGGAATGGGGTAACGACGTTCAAGCTACCGGACTTGCGCGGCCGTGCAGCCCTGCACTGTGACGCGGGCAAACCTGATTATTCCCTTGCAGTCAAGGCGGGTACGGAAACCGTCACGCTGACTGCTGCACAAATGCCTGCACATACACATGCCTTCAATGCATCAACGGCAGCGGGAACGGTTCCGCAGCCGAAGAACAATTTTCTGGCGCATGCCGCTGCAGCGGGTGGCGTGACTGACCCACATCTCTACGGGACGCCTGGCACACCTGCCGCCATGATCCCGCTGAACGGTGAAAGTGTATCGGTGTCAGGCAGTAGTGCAGCGCATACAAACATGCAGCCGTTCCTGGTGCTCAATCCTTGTATTGCCGTCTCGGGCATATTCCCGCCACGCAGCTGACGCTAGTTGACCCCAGCATTGAGGAATCAAAGACATGGTTGATTGTTATGTAGGTGAAGTGCGTTTGTTTGCTGGCTCGAGAGTCCCCGACAACTGGCATGCGTGTGACGGCACTCAGCTGTCGATCAGCGGCAACGAGGTGTTGTATTCCTTGATTGGCACGACCTATGGCGGAAATGGGGTGACGACATTTGGGCTTCCTGATCTACGTGGTCGTGTGCCTATCGGGCAGGGGCAGGGAGTTGGCCTGACGCTCAGGTCTGTCGGTGCTGCCGGTGGTACCGAGACAGTGGCCTTGGTCACGTCACAGATGCCAGCGCACTCGCACGTGATCATGACTGCGGGTGCAAGCGCTAGTACTGCCACGCCAGGGCCAGGAATGACCTTGGCCAATACGGATTTATCTATAGCGCAGTACCTCAAGAATGGCGCAGCCTCTTCACAGCAAGTACAGCTGTCTGGTGACACCGTCGCACTTGTGGGATCAGGTCAGGCGCACAACAACGTCATGCCTAGCGCGGTTTTGACGTACATCATTGCCCTGGTCGGTATCTACCCAACACAATCTTGATATCAGGAACGCTCAACATGGATGCTTTTATCGGTGAAATCAGGTCGTTTCCTTATGGATACGTCCCTGACGGCTGGCTGGCCTGTGACGGTACCGTTCTGTTGATACAGGCATACGCAGCGCTGTACTCGCTCATTGGCAACAAGTGGGGAGGGGACGGCAAGCAGACGTTCGCGCTGCCTGACCTGAGGCAGCGCGTGGTCATGGGCAGTGGTGCAGGCCCAAACCTGACCCCCCGTACCTGGGCCGACACGGCCGGGCAGGCAGCGGTAGCATTGACCGAGGCTCAGGTACCCCCCCATAACCACTCAGTGACGGTTAAGTACCCCGTGCTCGCAAGCGCAGCAACCGATATGCAGGCTACACCGGACGCCAATTCATCATGGCTGGCCAGAGCGACGGTCTTGAGTAGTACGCCGCTAGCTTTAATACCGGCCTATGTAGGGGCTTCGAATGTTCAGCTTTCCGGCACGACGTTATCCGTTCAGGGCACAGGAGCCCCCCATGAAAACCGACAACCCTATCTAGCGCTTGATTTCTGCATTTGCTGGAACGGTACTTACCCTAGTTTCAGTTGAGGTGTATGCGCGTGTTGCCCATGGAATATCTGCTGTCGGGCTTGGCATTGCGCGGCGAGAACCCTGACGACAGGCCGTTCCTGGAACGGCTTTTCGTCTCGAACCGAGCTGCGGACCCGGGTTTTGCGGCGTGGCCGGAACAGATGCGGCATACGTTCCTGGCCAGCCAGTTTGATTTGCAGCGCCGTCATTATGCCAACGCCTATGCCGGGGGCGATTTCTATATCGTCGAACACAATGCATGCGCCGTTGGCAGGCTTTGCCTGTTCGGGACGGATCACGATGTACGGGTGGTCGATGTATCCCTGACCCCGGAGAGCTGCGGCATCGGGCTTGGCTCGGCGCTGCTGCGTGCGGTGCAGCGTCAGGCCGGCATGCAGGGCAAGACCGTCAGCCTCAACGTGGAGATGAGCAACCCGGCTCTGCGGCTGTACCGGCGTCTGGGCTTCGAGCAGACCGGCCAGTCAGGTCCCTATTGGCATATGATCTGGCGCCCATCGACAGGAGTACTTTGACGGGCATGTCTTGTATAGCAAAAAGCAATTATGTAGGCTTTAAACCGTTTTTTTGCTGCGGATTGGCTGCAGTAAAACCTGCCAAAGGATACTGGTCGTGACCTCCCACAATACTGTTGATGCAAAGGGCGCCCAGCCCGAGAGCCAGAAAAAAGAGTGGTTTACCCCTGAGGTGCGCGATCAAAGCATTAACAGTCTTACTGAGGCGACCAAGTTCTATTATGCGACCGAGACCTCCGTAACAGTTGGGCCTGTTTCCTAATCTGCTTCCCGCGCAGCCGTTCGGCGAGTGATATCCCTTGGCTTTTGTACGCTAGCGCTTTGTCTCTGAAGTGTTTAAACGGCTGACAGGCATCTACGATGTTCATCACGCCTCTAGCGCTCACTGGCGGCCGGCGCGTTCCTGAGTGATCGCAGCCTAGCCTTTCGTGGATCCGGGCCAAGCAATTTTGAATGAGTTCATTGCTAATACACGTAGGTCCACCTTGGTCGATTATCTTGTTTGTGGGCTCTCTGTCCGTTCCGAGTTGCTGCTGCCCGGCATCGTAAGAGCCGAGGCCCTGGTGAGCGAGCCGGATGTGCTGGTGCAACGGGCAACCGTTCCTTTGCCTTATACGCCAGAGCAGGAGCACGGCCTGAATTGGCGTGTCGACGGTGCCGATGTGTTGTTCCGGGTGCCGGGGATCGTTCGGTTTCTGATTGCCGGTGGCCGACAGGTTGAGTTCGAGCTCGAAGCCTCTGGCCGCGACGACGATGTTGTGCCGTTTTTTCTCAGTACCGTGGTCGGAGTGCTGCTGCATCAACGCCAGCGCCTGGTGTTGCATGCGTCCGCCGTTTCTTTTAAGGGTCAGGCTATCGCGATTTGCGGGCCGAGTGGGGTAGGCAAATCCACCTTGGCGGCGGCGTTGTGTGAGGCGGGCTGCAGTTTTGTCAGTGATGATGTTTCGGTCATTCACACGGCCACTGCGGGCAGGCCCTTGGTGATTCCGGACGGGCGTCAGCATCGGCTATGGGCTGATAGCGTTGAACGCCTTTCCCTGAACGACCGTCAGGGTGCAGCTGTGCGGGCCAGCCTGCAGAAGTTTCATGTGGATCCGGCCAGTGAAGGCCAACCGGTGCCCGTTCCCTTGCAGGCCATCGTAGTATTGCGTGAGGCGCGGGGGGCGCACCGTCCTGGGCTTGTGCAGCTCTCGTCCGCTGATGCCGTCGCGTTGCTTCGTAATGACGTGTTCCGTGGGCTGTTCGCGTCGCGCCTGGGGCGTGATGCGCAGTTGTTTGTCCAGATAGCCGCGTTGCTAGGGCAGGTTCAGGTGTTTCGGCTTGATCGGCACGCCGATTTTGCTCGGCTTGGCGATGATGTGCGTCTGGTTCTGGGCTGTCTGGAAAGCGCCAAATGACAGCACGCGATCACGGCGTGGTGTGGTTGGCCTCCTTTCCCAAGTCAGGCAATACCTGGTTACGGTTGTTGCTGTCCAATCTGTTGTATGCCGATGAGCAGCCGGTCGATATCAACCACATTACCTTGCCGGGCAACTCGCCCATTAGCCGCCATACCATTGAAGCGCTGACACTTATCGATACCAGCCTGTTGACCCACAGCGAAGTGGACCGGCTGCGACCTCAGTGGGCCCGATTGGCAACAGCCGATGCGACGGAACGCTCTTATATCAAAACGCACGACCTTTGGCGCCTCAACGCTGCCGGTGAGCCCATACTTGGCCGACTCACCCACAGTGTTGCGATGTATGTCGTTCGTGATCCGCGAGACGTGGCCGTATCGCTGTCCCATCATTTCGGCTGTTCGCTCGACAAGGCCATTGGCTATCTGAATGACGGCTCCGGTGACGTGGGCCGTGTTCCGCGCCGGTATGTCGCTCGATTCGACAGCGTCTTGTACAGTTGGAGCCAGCATGTGAGCAGTTGGCTTGAGCAGCGCGAGGTTCCTGTGCACCTGCTGCGTTATGAGGACTTGCTGGCCAATGGTGCGGCAGCATTTGCTGAGGCTGTTGCGTTTCTGGGCCTCGACGTGTCGGCCCAAGCCATAGAGCGTGCCGTGCACTTTGCTGCGTTCGATCAATTGCAGCGCCAGGAGCAGACGCATGGCTTTCGGGAAAAGCTTGGCCGAGCCAGCGCGCCGTTCTTCCGCTCGGGGCGGGCGGGGGCGTGGTCCGAGGTGTTATCCCTTGCACAGCAAGAGCGCATTGTGTGCGCCCATCGTCCGCTCATGGAGCGTCTGGGTTACCTATGAGCCGCGCGCGGTAATGGTTTTTATCGGATGACCCATACAATCATGGAGCAGAGAGTTTAATGATCGATACAAGGCTGCTTTCAGAGGGCGTGTTCCAGCGCACCGAAGGGTTGCTCGCGGCTGAGGCGGGTGAAGAGTTGTTGATGATGAGCGTTGATCTGGGCAAGTACTTCAACCTCAATGCGGTTGGCGCCAGGATCTGGGCGCTTCTGGAGAAGCCGCTGATGGTGCAGGCCATGCTTGCTACTTTGCTTGCCGAATACGATGTTACCCCTGAGGTGGCACGCCAGGAGCTGGAAACCTTTCTCGGCGCCTTGCATGAACGCGGCTTGGTCACGGTCAGCGATGCGTTGGCTGGCTAAATACAGGCGTATGTCCCGCGCCGACCGCTGGCTGACGCTGGAGGCTGCGGTATCGCTCGTGTTCGCGGCGGCCATGCTCAAGGTTTTACCGTTTCGTTGGATCGCCAGAGGGGCCGGGGAGTTGTCAGGGCAAACGCAGCGGGGTCAAGTGTCGTCGCTGCCGCCTTTGCACCCTGCATTGCCGGGGCAGGTCGGGCGGGCCGTGGTGCGTGCTGCTCGGCACCTGCCATTGACGCTGCTATGCCTGCCCCAGGCCATTGCTGCCCAGCGCATGCTGCGTCGGCGTGGTATCGCCTCCACCCTGCATTTTGGTATGGCGCTCAGCACGGATGGCAGTCGCCGCATGTTGGCCCATGCCTGGCTGACCGTAGGCGAGCAAGGGGTGATCGGCATACCTGCCAGCCAGGGTTTTAGCGAGCTGGCTCGTTTTTCCCAGGAAGCATCTGGCGCCCCCCCTGCTCAGTGATGTTGCAGCAACCAGGCCATGGCGCGCAGCAGCGACATCGGCACAATGGCGCCTGCGCTGGCCATGCGCGTCCGGTTCTCGGCCAGCACAAGGTGTTTTGCATCCTCTACCGTGGGCAGGTGGTCGATGCGGCGCTGTATCGCCTGCAGGTCAAAAAGATCGCCTGCGAGGGGATGGGCGCGCAGTGCTTCCATCTGCGCGTGCAGCGCGTCGCGTTGCGCCGCCTGGATCATAAGTAGTTCGGGAAATGGGCTGAGCTTGTTACGCCGCCAACGAATTTTCTCGGGCAGTACATTGGCCATGGCATCGCGGAACAGGCGTCGTTTCCATCCGCCGCGACAAAACAACGTGCTGGGTAACGACCAGGCGAACTCGACGACCCGGCGGTCCAGTAGTGGAAAAGTAAACGCGATGCCATAGCGCGCACCCATTAACGCCCAGTGTTCGGTCCTGCGTGCCAGGTGCGGCTGTGCCGCCAGCAGTTGCCAGCGATTGCCCACCGCATTGGCGCCAATCCTGATGCCTGGGCCGATGATGCGATGGTCGTCGAGCCTCAACATGTCTTGCAGTTTGTACGGATGAGCCCCGGCGGTAGGCCGCTGGCGCAAGAAAGCGAGGGCGGCGCCCGGTATCAGGTAAGGCAACAATTCGGCGCGTATTGTTCGAAGTGGGGATTGGCCGTGTTCGTTGGCCAGCGCCCGAAACTCTCCGGCCAGGTAGCGCCATTGCCCGCCCAGTAACGCTTCTGCCAGCGCCCCACGACCGTTGTAGGTGGCCCCTTCGTCGCCACCCCAGCCCGACAGCAGGGTCGTCACGCCGTGAGCGGCGGCATGTGCGCAGACCTGGTTATCCGGAAAAGCCGGGTCGCACGGTACCAATTGATCGACATCCATGCGTGGGAAGACAAACGCTGCTTGATTGTCGATCCGGATCGGCTGCCAGGCGATGTCCGGCTCCTGACGCAATACGGCCTCGACGTAATCGCCTTCGCCTTGCAGGTCCAGCCCGGTCAGGCTGCCGGGCAGAAAGGAGTAGCCCAACAGTGGCTGGTTTGCCTGGCGTTGCAGGCGGGCCGCCAGGACTGCCAGTGACGAAGAATCCAGGCCACCGCTTATGTGAGCGCCTACCGGCCTTTCGGCAGGCAAGCGGCAACGCACCGCTTCGCGGACGAGCGTGGCCATTTCTTCGGCGGCCTCTTCCGGGCTGCAGGTACGCTGCCCGCCGAGGGTTGGCTCCAGTCGCCAGTGATGCTGGCGCTCGATGTGCAGCGGCGATACGCGTATCCGCTCGCCCGGTGCGAGCCGTTCGATGCCTCTGAAAAGCGAACGCTCCGGTCCGTGCAAGGCGCCGAGCAGGTCACTCAGGAAGTAGTCCTGATCAAGCTCTCGGGTGACGAAACCGCCAGCGTGGATGGCCCGGGGGAGTGAGCCGAAGGCGAACAGGTTGCCTGGCTGATGGGTGAAGAACAGCGGTCGTACCCCCATGCCATCGCGGGCGCAGGTCATGGTACGCGAACGTGCATCCCAGAGCGCCACGGCAAACTCTCCGAGTATGCCTTTCAGCGCTTCGGTGTGGGGGGCTTCCAGCGCTGCCAGTAGCTGCCTTTCGCCGTCGATCTGTGGTTCGTGTATACGGGCGTCGGCAGCCATCACTGCACCGCCTGCTGCGTGCGGCAACGAGGCTTCCCCCCCACTGAAATCCAGCACTGCCAGTGCGGCAGGCCCTTGCAGAAGGCGGGCGACACTCGGTATCAAGCCTGGCTCGATCATCGCACTCACCATGCGCTCCAGGCATGTGGCCTCGGCTGCTCGGCCATCCAGATGTACAAATCCGCAAATCAGGCGCATGGGTAGGCTTCCAGATGTTCCAGTGCGATGGTGGCAAAGGGCGTATCACCCAGCGCAGTGTCGTCGATCAATTGGTGAAACAAGCATCCCCAGCCGGCGTTGGTTTCGATCAGCACGGGACCGTCAGGCGTTACCGCGACATCCCAGCCCAGAAAGACGAAACGTTCAAACGCTTGGCGATGGGCGCGTTGCACCAGTTCCACACAGGCCTGCCAGTGAGGGATCGTAAGGTCGGTGATGGCCTTGCCCGTCAACGGATGATGCGTAACCACGTCGCCCTTGGCGGTGAGGCTGCGTGTGACCTTGCCGGTTTCTGCATTGATCGCACAGAGGATGGGGCGGCGTCTGCCATGGTGTTCATCGGTGAACAGCATCATCAGTTTTGCGACCACCTGCACCTCGCCTGCCAGGGTGATGCCGGTGACGATGCGCAGTGTTACCAGCGGCCCGTGGGACAGCTCCGCAAGCGTGGGATGGTTGTGCAACCAGGGTTGCACAATGCAATCGCGTTGTCGCCAGTGCTCCACCAGTGCAGTGGGCTGCAGGGTTTGGCCATTGATGTCGCGGTAGCCTGTTGCTTCGCGCAGCCACTGTTGCGCGCCGCTACCCTGGCTGCCGTGTAGGTCCTTGACCCACAGCCTGGCCTGGTCTGGCAGAAACGGGGTGTGCGAAGGGTCTTGTCGCCCTTCGCGGAATACGGCGAGGGTGGGGATACAGGGCAGGGCATGGCGCTGGCAAATGTCAGCGAAGCGCGCCTTGTCCTGAACGTCCGAATGCGAGGCGCCGCGTCGCGTATTCAAGGTGCGTAGCAGGTTTGCCTCGCACCAGTAAAAGTAATCGCCGGCCAGGTGCTGGCGCGATTTATCGGCGAGTCGGTAGCTGTTGAATTCCACTGGCGGCACATTGTGCAGCATTGCCAGGCGCCACATCTGCCAACCCTGCCGAACGCTCTCCCAGGGGCTGCTCGGACGTATGTCCGCTGGTGCTTGGCGCAGGTTGCGTCGGGTTTCCAGCAGGGCACCGATGGGCCAGGCCAGGGTCATGAGGGCGCGCAAGGCCCAGCGCTGCAGCAACGGTCGATGGGCGAAGTATTCAGAACGTGCCACCGAACGAATGCGCCCCATGGGTGTGCGCGAGGAGCGCAGAACCATGAAGGGGAAGCCTCGTTTGCTCAGCCCGAACGCCCGGGCGGCTTTGACCAGGCGTGCCTTACGCATTGGTGCCCGACCCGGCGTGGCGCTGGAAGAGGCCTTTGAACTTGGCGACGATCAACAGAAACAGGTAGGCGACGTTGGTCCGTACATAGCGCCATAGCAAGCGACGGGGCTCCATGAGCAGCCGGAAAAACCACTCCATGCCAATGACTTGCATCCAGCGAGGGGCACGCGGCAGTGTGCCGGAAAGCACATCGAACGAGCCGCCGACCCCCATGCCTATCTTTACGCCAAGGTGCTGCCAGTGTTTCTGCAGTAGCAGCTCCTTCTTCGGGGAGCTCATGCCGATGAACAACATGTCTGCACCGCTGGTGCGAATCGCTTCGACCACATCGGCTTCTTCTTCGGCGCTGAAGTAACCATCACGCACCCCGACAATGCGCAGTTTCGGATAGCGGCCGAGTAAGCGCTGAGCAGTCAGTTGCACCACCTCCCTGCGAGCGCCCAGCAGATAGACAGAAGCCCCGGTTTCCGCTGCCAGGGCGCACAGATCACCCAACAGATCGATGCCCGCGCGGCGTGGTGGGACCGGTATGTCCAGAAGCTTGAGCCCGAGTGAAATGCCGGCACCGTCAATATGCACCCACTCGGCTTCGTTCAGCGCGCCCATCAGCAGCGGTGCGCGACGGGCGTCGACCAGCTTGGCAACATTCAGGCCCTCCAGGTGCAGGCGGCGCTCGCCGGCAAGGGAGCGCTTCGCTTCCTCCATCAGATCGTGTGGGGCGATCAGGTCGAGGGGGCATCCGAGAAAGTCGATCCGACGGTTACCGGGCTGAGTATTCATAGCGCATCCCTGCTGCATAATGTTGTGTTTTGGGCAGGCTGCGCAGTGTGGCACCGCAGAGCAGCCAGAAAGCGCCGGTACCGGAGACTGCCAGTACGTGCTCGGAACTGATCAGGGTCGTGGCGACACCGAGCGACAGCCAGAAAACCGCCAGGGCCATGGGCTCGCGGTGCTGGCGATAGCCGCGCCACAAGGCCAGCGCGACGTTGGCATAGAAGTACAGGAAGAGCAGGGCGGCGGGCAGGCCCAATTGAAAGGCGATACTGAAGATGGCCCCTTCACCGCCACCGATGGCCGGGCGGCTTTCTTGTGCGGCGATTGCGCCTTGCTCACCTAACCCGGCTCCCAGCAGCAATACCTTGGGCAAGTCCTGAAGGTTTTTCTGCAAGGCCATCCAGTGACCGATGGTTGAACCATCCTGAAATCGGATGCTGATGAGCACGATGCCGTATGACGCAATAGCGATAGCAATACAGGCACACCCCGCGATCACCAGGCGTGAATACCGGGAGCGGAACAAGGTCGTGCCGGTCATCAGGTAACCGACCAGCGCCAGGCTGCCCGCGAGCATGGCGCCTCGGGTCCCGGACATCCAGATACCGATGAACATCAGGCCGCACAAGGCAAGGCCGAACCAGCGTGCGCGCCGCTCTAACCAAGCGATTGCGGTCAGCGCGACGACGGCGAGGAACATTCCCTGGGCCAAAGGCGAGGCCAGCAGGCCTGCGGCCCGGCGATCCAGCTCAAGGTTGGAGTAGAAATTCCATGGCAACCCGGTGTCCGGTTGAGCCCCCAGCAGCAAGCCTTTGACATGCAGCATGTAGCTCGGATACGCGAGCGTGTCGATCCAGAAATGGGTGTTTCGTTGTTCCCAGGCGCCGAACAGGGTACTGGCGATGCCCAGCGTTATCAGCAGGGCGGCACAACTGCGCAGTTGCTGGCGTTCCCGGACGCAGTAATAGCCCGCCAGAAAGAACAGCATGGGTATCAGCAGAGTGCCGAATGAGCCGACCAGGATGCCAAAGGAGACGCCGCCGCGATTGAACAGCAGGTACAGCATTGCCAGGCTGCCATAGGCCAGTATTGGCAGCAGCAGGCGCGTCGGCATGCGTACGCTGAGTAGGCAGCAGCCCGCGAGGACGATGACCAGCAGGTCGCGCAGATTGCGCAGCACGCCCGCGCCAGGCCACGCGCCGCCATCATACAGCCAGGCACTGCCAAGGTCGCCCAAGTGGACCCAAAGTATGATGATCACCAGCGCCACGAACCTCATCGGCGCGGCTCCTGACGCTGCCGGGCACGATGTTGGCGCCAGCGCTGCAGCTCGCCGAGCGCGCCAGCTCCGAGCAGGCTCAGGGCCGCACGCTTGAGCATGGCCTTCAGGCGGTCTTTGAAGCCCCAGTCAACCCGTTCAATCCATTGATCAATGGTATTGACGCTTGCCTTGGCAGCGGGCGCCATGGGGGATTGCACGAGGCGTTCCGGGCGTTTTGCTTCAAGCCACAGCGTGCCGGGCAATGCCGTCAGTGGATGAGCGCCGCAGTAGGTGACCTGCAGACCGGCTGCTTCGGCGAGGCGTTGCAGGTTGTCGGCGCAGAAGTAACTCAAGTGAGCTGGGTGCACGAACAGGCGCGTCTGCCAGTCGCTCATCAGGTCCGGCACCTCTATCCATAGCTGTCCGCCTACTCGGAGCGTGCGTGCGGCCTGTTCCAGGAAACCCCGAGGGTCGATCAGGTGTTCCAGGACATGGAACGCTACCAGCGCGTCCAGGTGCTCTGCTGGGAGGGCGGACAGGTCGTTGATGAACGCGACCTGCGCGTGCGCCAGCAAGGCGCCGCGGTGCGAGGTGTCCGGCTCGCTGGCCGTCAGTTGCAGGTCTGGGCGCAGCATTGAGGCCTCGCCGAGAAAAGCACCGAAGCCCGAACCCATTTCAAAAAGATGCGCCTTCTGTGGCAGCTTCGGCGCAATCAGCGACAGACGCAGGCGGGCAGTTTCCCGGTCGCCGCGCCAGGCAAAGAAGCGCGTGGTGCTGTGCCAGGGTACTTCCGCCGGAAACAGGCGGCGGTAGGCGCCTTCATAGAACCGCGACAGGCCGGCTTCGGTAAAGCCCGGCGCCAGATAAACCGCCGCACAATGTCCGCAACGCCTCAGTTGCTGGCCTGATCTGGCATAGACCTCCGGCCAGAAATGCCGCTGTGCCTCGGTGCTGCCGCACAGGCGACACTGGCCGCAGTCCGCTGCCAACCCCCAGTCCACGCTGTGCTCACGCATGGAACCTCCGATACCAGAGCGCTACTGACAGTGCCAGCCACAACGTGCTGTGCTGACGGGGCTGGGCGAGCTGGGCGCGGAGCCCATCCACGTCGATGAATGCCGCCAGCCCGGAGGGCAGGTCATCGAGCAACTCGCGCCATGGCAAACGACCGACGAGAAACTGTTCGGCATGACCGAAACCGGTGTTCTTCGGCGTTTCGATGATGGCCTCGGGCAGCAGCCCTTTGAAGGCGTCCCGGAGCAGCGCCTTGGAGCGCCCTTCACCCACCCGCGTCAATGCCGGGGTGGCAAAGGCGCGTTGCACCAGGCGATGGTCCATGAATGGGCTGCGTAGTTCGATACCCGCGCTCATGCTGTTGCGGTCGGCAATCCGCAGGCTCATGGGCAGCAGGTTATCGAGTTCATCCTGGCGCAGCCGGGTTTCCAGATTGCTGCGCATGCGTTCTTGCAGGTATTCCAGGCGATGCCGCTGCGACGCCCAGAGTGCCTCGCTCATCAGGCCGACGCTGGGTCTTTTGCGCCGCAGCAATGCCCCCACCGCAGGCAGTGGCAGGTCCCAGACCAGGCGATTCAAGAGCAGGCCGGGTGCGAAAGTGCGGTACCTGAGCAGGCGAATCATATGCAGCAGTTTGCCCGCCTTGAACGCATCCCTCGTCGCCAGGGCGTGGTAACGCGCGGTGTACCCGCCGAACAGCTCGTCGGCGCCTTCCCCGGATAACACGACTTTGTAGCCTTGTTCGCGGATGGCACGGTAGGTTCTGAAGCCGGCAATCGCCGAGGGCGTGCTGAACGGCTCGCCCTGGACGCTGACCAGGTTCATTAGCTCATCGGCTGAGGGGATGGGGTTAAAGCGCAGTATTCGATGCAAGGCCGCATGACCACTGTCGCCCATGAACGCTGTGGCTCTGGCCGACTCATCGAACGCCGACTGCACAGCGTCGTGATAGCCGTAGGTAAAGGCGCCCGACAGCCGCTGTCGGTGTTGCTGGCTGGCGCCAAGCGCGACACGCGTGATGATGGAGCTGTCCAGCCCGCCGGACAGCAGGCTGGCCACGGGGACGTCTGCCTGCAGGCGCAGGCGAATTGCATCTTCCACCAGCTCGCGCACTTCAGTGCTCGACAGCGGTTCTGCGCTACCGGGCTCGGGCCAGTCATGATAAGGGGCGGCACTGAAACGCCCGGCTCGGCTCATGCGGCAGACCTGGCCAGGCGGTACCGCCTGAACGCCGGTAAAGAACGTGGCGGTGCCTTGCTCGGAAAAGCCGGTGACCAGGAAATCGAACAGTTTCTCTGGGTTAGGGGCTGGGTAGCCGCCGCGCATTGCGGCAATTGCGCTGATTTCGCTGGCCAGCGTTACGTGGTGCCCATCGTGATGCAGGTACAGCGGTTTCACGCCGAGCCGGTCGCGGCAATAGATCAGATCGCCGCTGGGCGCATCCCATAGCACCGCCGCCCACATGCCGTTGCAGCGAGCAAATACCTTTTCACCCCAGAGGCGCCAGCCCTGTAGCAGCACCTCGGTGTCGCCGTCTGTGACGAACAGGCAGCCCAGTGCGCGAAGCTCTTCGCGCAGCTCGACAAAGTTGTAGATCGCACCATTGAACACCAGCACCGTACCGCTGATCGGGCAGCGCATAGGCTGTTCGGCAGCGCTGCTGGTATCGAGGATGGCCAGTCGGCGATGGCCGAGCAGGGTCGCGGGTGCCTGCTCTACGGTGAGTAGCCCTTCTGCATCCGGACCACGTCGGGCCAGGCTCGCCAGTGCCGATCTGGCCCTTTGTTCCAGGCCGGCGGAGGCGTGGAGCGCGCGTACTGCAATCAAACCGCACATGGCAGCTGCTCCGGTGTGTTCATGGGTGAGCGCCTGCGCGGCGGACGGGCAAATAGCAGGGCATCTGCCGCAGCAGTCCGATCAGGATTGGCAGCAACAGCACCGTGCCGATCGTCATCGCCCAATCGGTTGCGTCGGCAACACACGCGAGCAACGACAGGGCCAGGGTCGTCAGCCCAGCGAGCCCGAAGCGCAGCTTGAGCAGTTTGAGCTGCCAGACCAATATCGCGAGTACGCCTGCCATGCGGGCCCACAGAAGGTAACCGGCGTCGCCTGCCCAAGCGGCGCCGATCTGCAGCAGTGCGCTGCCGGTCATGCCGATCACCAGCAACCTCATCAAGCGACCCTCCAGGCGAGCGCTGATGAGCAGTGTGGCGAGAACCCCACTCGATGCTGAGATCCCCCAAGCGAATATCACGATTGCTGCCAGCCCCAGCCATGGGCGTTGCCCAGTAAACAACGCCAGGTCCTTTATCAGCAGGCCCGCCAGCAATACTGTTGCTGTGCCCCACAGCAACAGTGAGGCCACAGTCAGAATCCGCGCCTGCCCGGGTGCCGTGTTGGCAGTGGGCAGCAGGAGCCGTGCAAGCTGGGCCTGTATCCCTGAAAGGCCGCTGAGCACGTGGTTCAAGATCAGGAAAAACGGCAGGAAAGTTGGTGCCAGTGGTGCCAGCAGAAACGGTGTGAGCCGGTCATGCAGGGTGCCGCATATGCCGATCAGCGAGAGATGGACAGCGGCGCCTATCTGACCTTTGCCCGCCAAAGGCAGCCAGAGCTTGAGTTGGCGGCTGCAGATCACATTGACGAGTGCCTGCACCAGATAGCCAAGGCTGACCGATAGCCCGGCGGTGGCCGCCATCGACTGCGCGAGCGTGTCCTGTAACAGGTACCAGAAGAGCAGTGCGGCGGGCCAAGCGACTTGTGTGACCAGCAGACCGGCCAAACGCCGCCCCTCGGCGATCATTGGCGACGAATAATTGAACAGCGCGAGCAGGCAGGCTGGCGCGGCCCAGAGCAGGTACTCCTGGCTGGCACCCTCACTGCCCCATAGCTGCCAGCCGAGTGCGCTGGCGGCCAGCAGCGCGGCGGTAGCGGCCAACCGATGTCCCAAGGCATATCGCCAGGTGTGTTGCCAGTCGGGCGAGTTGCCGGATTCGCGCAGGAACAGTGACGAGTAGCCGAGGTCCGCCAGGAAAATCAGCGTAACCAGCAGCAGGTGGGCGAGTCCGGTTTCACCGTATTGCGAAGGGCCCAACAGGTACAGCAGGCGTAACTGGAACAGGAAATTGGCCACTTGGCCCAGCGCGTACGTCGAGGCCGCGAACAGCAACGGCTGGCTGATCGATCCCGCCTTGGGGTGTCGAGCGTGTTTGCCAGGCGTCGGTTGAGCAGGCTCGTGAGAGGCGCCTGGATTCACTGCACACTGTCCGGAAACACGACCCTTCGCAAGGCTTCATCGAAGCGCAAACGTGGCTGCCAGCCAAGCAGTTCCAGCGTGCGGCCGGGATCACCGAGTTGGCTGGGGCGGTCGACTCGGCGCTTGCGCGCCGGGTCAACTTCAACCGCTACCGGCATGCCGAGAATCTGGCCCAGTTGCCGGACCAATTGCTCTACGGAATGCTCCACGCCAGAACACAGGTTCAGGGTATCGAACGGAACATCGTGGCGAGGGTCGAGCAGCATGGCGATCAGGCCGCGAGCGATGTCGTCAGCGTGCAGGTAGTCGCGCCTTGGGGTCAGGTTCCCCAGGCGCACGCGCCCATCGCTTGCACTGCGCAGTTGTGCCAGCACCTCGGGAATCAGGTGCCCATTGGGATCGTCATGGCCAATGGCGTTGAAGATCCTGGCTGCTCGGCCCACGCGTTGGCCGCGGCTGGCCCAGAACTTCAACTGTTGTTCGTTGCTGTACTTGGACAGGGCATAGTTGTCGCAGGGCGCCAGCGGGCTGGTGAGTTCTGCCAGCGGGGCTTCCTGCCAGGCATAGACGGCGCCGCTTGACGCAATCACGATGCGCCTGATATCTGCCTGCTCCGCGGCGGCCAGTAATCGCTCGGTACCGACGACGTTGACGTCAAGGCAGTGAGCGCGTTGGGTTTCGCAGGTGGGAATGTGATGCACCGCTGCCAGGTGGATGATGGCATCTGGACGAAACGCGTCCAGCAGGGCTGTCAGTGTTTCGTTGTTGCACAGATCGCCGCACACCGCCAGGGTGGCTTCGTCCGGCATCGGCAGGCCGCTCGACAGGTTGTCCAGCACCGCAACTTCGCCGCCGGCCTCGCGCCATTGCCGGGTAACGCGACGCCCCAGCATACCGGCTCCACCGGTGACCAACAGGCGCATCATGGGCGCACCTCGACGATCAGTCTGCGACGCAGGGGGCGTGGCAGCCAGGTCAGGATTTCACGATCCCGGTGCAACAGGGCATGGATCGCCAACAACAGCGACAGCCCCGCAAACAGCACCCCGAAAACGATCAGGCCGACCACGACGGGGTTGCGTGCCGTTACCAGCACACTGGAAAGCGCCGAGCGTGTCTTGATGCCGATGGCCTGCTGCCGGGCCTCGGCCAGCGCCAGCTTGAGGCTCATGTCCTGGACTGCCTCCTGAGCAACAGTTGGCAGTTGCGGGTTGTCGGCGAGCAGTTTGTTTCGGTTCTCGCGTAACCTGTCGATGATCTCCTCCCCGGAGGAGACATTGCGGACGGTCTGGTCCATGCCCGTCAGCAATTGTGTTGTCCAGTCGAGCTTTTCCAGCTCACGACGGAGCTTGCGCGATTTGGCTTGCAGCTCGGAAACGGTCGCTTCCAGCGCCACGATCTGCGGCAATGGTGCGAGGTACTTGCCGCCACCGTCGCTCACCGACACGACGGTGTTGGCCTCCATGTGTCGCAGTTCGGGGTAACGCTCCAACAGTCGGCGCATATCTTCGATACGTTGGCGGTACTGCTCGATGTCGAAGTCTGTTTGCAGCAAGTCGAGGTGCAACTGCGGGCGCCGGGCAAGTGCCTGCTGGCCTTCACGGATCAGGCCTATCAGGCTGTTGGCCAGCAAGGCTTCGCGCACATGTCGGGTTAGCAGCTCAAAGGTACGGCTGGCCTGCGCGTCATCGCGCGCCTGTACTGACAGGCTCAGGCCCAGGCCCCGGGTCTTCTGGAGTTCTGCGACTGGTACGTCGCGCAGATCGTCTCTGTTCAGTGCCGAACGGTAGAGTACCGTACGGGCCCAATACGCCGGGTTTAGCGCCATTCGCTTGAGTTGAGGAGGTGTTGATCCGCCATCCGCATCGCTAAAAGACTTCGCCACCCAGCGTTCGTCCCACAGGAACGACTGAGTTTGTCGCCATTCTTCAAGCGAAATATCGGGAACTTCAACTAAGGCCGTTACGTTATACAGGGGGCGTTGGGCAACCCACCACGCTGCGCACACCGACAGGACCAACGCTGGTAGCAACAGTAACCGGCCGAAGCGTTGGTAGAAGCGCAATACACGCAGGAACAATTCGCCGAGTGAAGTTTCGTCATCCTGAGGCCGCTGCGGGCCCTGTGCTGCTGTCGAGTACATGCATCCAACCTGAAGGGAACGCTGATGGCCTCCTGCCGTCCGTCCGCTATCCGGTCGAACACCCATGCTGTCGAGGTGTTGTGAATTTGCCATAGCCTGCAGGCTGTTGCAATTGGCCAGCATTTACGCCTGCATTTAGTTAATCGAGACCGCTTTTTCAGGCCTTCGCAGGTGCTTCTGGATAGGGTACTTGCGCGACATGGCCTCTTCGGGCACGGTTTCGTTCTTTAATCTTCACGGATGGATATCAATGCCGGTGCCTCGAGCCTTTTCCCTGCTCACCGATCTGCGCACGCTTGACCAGCGCCTGGTGACGCTGTCTTGCCCGTCCTGTGGGTTAAATGATCCGCATCCGGTCTGGCGCCGGGATCGTTATTTTTTGCGAGTGAATCTCTCGGTATGCCGTGGTTGTGGTCTGGTGTACTTGGCGCGCGGGCTGCAGGGGGACGTTCAGGCGTCGTTCTATGAACAGGTCTATCCGCGTCTGATGGCCCAGCCACCTTCGGACAAGATGCTCTGGAACTATCGCCTTATGGCAGGCTATCGGCACAGTGAGATTACTTCGGTCATCGGTGCCGTTGAGTCGGTGCTGGATGTGGGGGCCGGCCTTGGGTTTTTCCTCGCGGCGTGTCGCAGCAATGGCTGTGAGCAGTACTTGGGCCTGGAGCCTGGCGGACCGCAGCGCGATCATGCGGTACACACGCTGGGGTTGGGAGACAAGGTTCGCGCGCAAGGGCTGAATGCAAGCACTCGGTTGCCGTTCAAGCCGCAACTGATCACCTTGTTTCATGTCCTTGAGCACCTGGAAGAGCCTGGCAAGGCGCTTCAATGGTTAGCCGGGCTCATTGATCCGCAAGGGTGGCTGGTCATTGAAGTACCCGATATGGGTGCCAATTGGCCTGGGCTGGGCTTGTGGCAAATTCATGTTTCCCACCGTAGCTATTTTTGTGCGCAAACCCTTGAAGCACTGCTGCGCAATAATGGCTTCTCGGTGCATCGCATCTGCCGTGAGGCTCATGGCATTTATGAAGGCAACTTGCGGGTCTATGCCAGGCCTGGTGCTCAGGCAGTTACCTCTGCGCCGTTAACCCCGCAACGACTGACCGAACTGACCGCGCATATTCACAGGCAGATTCGGCCCTTGAGTCTTCGCAATGGCTATCCGCGCGCGGCCGTGCGCCTTGGCAGGTTGTCACTGAAAGGCCGTTGAGCCCGGCCCCGTGTCTTGCACTGGCTCAGAGAGGCGTTCGTGCAATGGCTGATGGCGCCGCACGGCCATTGGGGCGGCTATTCAACGAAACCGTCTAGCGAGTCGGTAAAGGCGGATTAAGGGATAGAGAAAGGACAGGGCCGGTGGCAGCGTCATCCAGTTACTGTCCTTGTCGGTCGGGCTCAGCCAGCCACTCAATGCATGCAAGCGCCCGCTCAGGCTGTCCTGCAGGGCAATGTCCATGGACACCCGTTTCAAGGGGCCAAGGCGTTGAGCCACTTCATCGTCGGACAGTGATTCACGAATCGCCTCCAGCGCCAGCGCGGCCATGATGTGGCTGGCCCGACAAGGGCGGCGAACCCGCTGGAGTGGAGCGGCTACTGGCGTGCCGAACAATGTGTCGAGCAGCGTGAGGCAGGTATCCAGCATCGCGCAGGTGCCCGTTCGCTGAATCTCGCGGGCAACGCGCTGCATGTCCAGATCGGCTCGTTGCAGCAGGGCGTGAATATCCATCAGCCAGATCAGTCTGCGAAAGCAATGCTGGTTTGCATGCGCGATGAGGTAAGGCAGGGCATGGATGGGGTCGAGGCTGGCCACCCGGGTGCCTTGCAGGTCAACCTCCTGAGCCATCCCCTGGGTGTCCGCGATCAAGTGTCGGTGGCGCAGCAGCCGACGGTGCAATTCGACACGCGGGCGACGTTCCCGGTGCAGCAGGACCAACTCGTGGGTGCCTCTGGCAAGTGGCAGGCGCTGCCCTGGCGCAGGCGCGTACCCCTGCTGTTGCAATACCTCAAGCGCTGCCGGCCACTGCTCCTCGCTGAGCAGGATGTCCAGGTCTACGCCACCACGTGTGCTGAGCGCGCCGTGAGCCTGAACGGCCAGTGCCGGGCCCTTTAGCGCCAGCGGCTGCAAGCCGCGTGCGGTCATTGCCGGGATCAGGTTCTGGAGTGCCGCACCCAGTTGCAGGGCCCGCAATGCAATGCGTCGCTGTTCCTGGGCGAGTGCTGTTGAGTGCGTCCGGTCGAGGGCTTCGACGCGCGTGCGATCGAGCAGGCCTGCAACACCATGGTGTCGTACAAAAGCGTTGAGCGCCTGGCTGTCTACCTCTGCGACGTGCTGGCCGAAGCCCATCAACCAGAGGGTGGCGCGCAACAGTGCGTCGTTGGACGGTACATTTTGGAGGTGAGCGCGAGGTATCTCGCTGCTTGCAGCAGGGGAACGATGAGTGGGCATGATTGGCGTGGATATCCATCCTTGGTGGGGGCGCGGCCCATTTCCAATGGGAGGTTGGCAACTCAATCAAGCATCTGTAGCGTAGTGCCATCAACGAATAGGGATATTACCCGATGAAGTCGTCGGTTTGGCGGGGATCTTTCTCGGAGCACCTCACCGCGTTGCGTCAGCACTTTGGCGATGAAGCGGTAGATGTACGTCACGAGCTGTTCTACCTCGCTGCAGGAAAAACGTCCTTGGCGGCGGGGCTGCGAGCCTTCGGCGCTTTACTGCGCGATGCCTGGCTATTGTTGCTGCGCGCAGGCCCTGGTTTGCCGGTTTCTGCAGGGCGACAGGCGATTCTGCTGACCACGCTTCATGGCGCCAGTGGTTGGGGTACGCTGGAGCGTAGCCTGCCAGCGCTTGCATTGGCTGGGTATGAGCGGCTGATACTGGCTCACCCACGGTTATCCTCCAAGGCTTTCCCATCGAATCTGCAGGTTGCGCGCCCCGCACGGGCTGGCGTAGCCGATCTGTTATCTAGCTTGCGTGTTCTCGTCGGCACCCTGTTGTTGCGGCGCCCGCTGTTATTGGCCTGCTGCCTGGCCCGGCGTCGGCTGTGGCAGGGCAGTCTCAGGCGGACGCTGGCCAATAGCCGCGGCGTGCTGTTGCTGCACAATGACTTCGACCTGATGAGCCGGGCGGCGATCAACAAAGGCCTGCCTGCCATTTGCTTGCAGCACGGCGTGCCTACCGATGAATTTTTTCCCACCCGTGCGGACTGGTACCTGATCTGGGGAGGTAGCAGCCGTCAGGCGTTCGATGCAGTCGACAGCCGGTCCAGCCGTCTTGTCGAGGACGCACTGGGCCGTGGCCAGGTACCGCTACGTGTGCTTGAGGCGCCAGACGGGCTTGCCTTGCTGTCGCAAACTCATGCGTACGTGCTGGGGGACCGAATTGATAGCGCGTTGCGCGAGTTTGCCGATGCCCTCTTGAAACGTGCCCCGCAGGCGAGGATCCTCCTGCATCCATTGGAACGCGAGCCTTATACGGGGCCCGCGGCGCTGGCGACCCGGCATCCTCCGCACCCGGAATTGCAGCCCGGTGCGTGTGCGCCTCGCCTGGTCATGGGCTATTGCTCCACGGCCATGCTGGATGCGGCGTTGGCAGGGCATTGGGTGGTCGCGCTGCAACTCCCGCTCGAAGGTAATCATGCGGCCCGCAGCGTACTGGCCGCCCCATTGCGTGCCGATACGGCCGAGCAGGCCGTGGCTGTTTATAGGCGCTTGCGCGAGGATGCCGAGTTTCGTCGCGAGGCGGCCAAGGCGCAGGCCCAGTGGTTGCGCGCCAGTTTTTCCAGCCAGTCCGGAGGGCTCACAGGGTTGCTTGAACGAATCGACCAGCCGTCGTCTGCGGCGTGTACGCAGTGATGCGCGTACTCCATGTCAGTAAGGAATTCCAGCCGTTGTCCAGCGGTGTGGCGCGCCACATCCAGGGGCTCGTCCAGGCAATGCAGGAAAATACCGAGATTGAACTGCACATTCTGGCCCCGACAATTGATGCGGGCGCTGCCCCCTGTCGCGTGCAGCAAGGTGGGTACAGGCACCTGTGGGCGGCGGTTGGTGCCAGTGACCTGGTGCATGTCCACGGTGCCCGCACCCCGTTCGCTGCGTCTGCCGCGTTTCTCGCGTGGCTGCGCGGTGTGCCGGTGGTCTACACGCCGCACTGTTACTACGACACGGGGACGCCGTGGCGCCGAGCGCTCAAGGCGCTCTGGGACAGCACGATAGAGCGGGCTTTGGTGCGCGCTGCCGGTGTGGTGGTGCTACTGCATGAGGGTTGGGTCGCCGATCTGGCCCGGCGCGGCCTGCATCCGGCCAGTGTGATGATCGTACCCAACTGTATCGAGGGGCGGCGTCAGGCCGTCTCGGCTGGCGTCGACCGCCTGGAGGGCGCACCTGCGTTGTTGTCTGTTGGGCGGCTTGACCCGGTCAAGCGCCTGGACGATGTAATTGCTGCGTTGGCCACGCCGCCGCTCGCGCAAGCGGTGCTGCATATCATCGGGCGAGGCGAGGACCGCGCCCGGCTCGAAGCCTTGGTCATGCAGTTGGGCCTTGCCTCACGCGTGCGTTTCCATGGCTGGCAGGATGACGCTGTCAGTGAACAGATGATGGCAGGCTGTGATGCGATGGTCCTGGCCTCGGAGCGCGAAGGTATGCCTACCGTGGTATTGGAGGCGCTGCTGGCCGGGGTGCCGATTGCCTGCTCGGATATCGAGGGCTGCCGCTCCATCACCGACGCGGTTGGGTGGGGCGAGGTGTTCGCGGTTGGCGATATTGCTGCTTTGAGCGAATGCCTTTCTCGCACGGCCCGCAGCGCTGTGCCGGATACCGTCATTGAGGCGGTCAAGGAGGGTTTTACCTGGCAACGCAAGGCGCCCGAGCTGGCCGCCTACTACGCCCGCCTGGTTACGCCGCGTCGAGCGGTGAGCTCATGAGTATCAACAAGCCTGTGGCGTTGTTGCAGATTCCATCACGTGCCCTGGGCTTTGTCAGGCAGTGCGGCGCAAGCAGGGTGAGCCTTGCTTCGATGCTGTTGCTGCTGCTGGGCAAGGCGAGCATTGACGCGTTATCCGCCCTGCTGTTGGCAGGCGTCCTTGCCCTCATGCTTCCTGTGGGCCGACCTATGGGGGGCTGGTATGCACAGGTAGAAGCCTTCTCGTATGGTCCATTGCACGGTGTGTTGTCGCCAATGCTGTTGCTGGTGGCGATCCTGGTGCTGTGCAAGGGTATTTTGACGCCGCTGCTGCTGTGGTTGCGTGGCTGGCTGATCGACCAATGGACGCTGCTGGTGTCGATGAGTGTCCTAGAGCGAGAGCTGGCGCCGGGTGTTCGGCAACGGCAGGAAACCCATGCGCAGAGCAGCAATGTTGCGGTCAATTTTGTCGTGCCAAGGATCGTGATGGGGGCCATTCTGCCGAGCCTCGACCTGCTGACGGAAGCTCTGCTGATTGGTGTCCTGCTGAGTGTCTTGGTGGCGCTGGAGCCTGTTGCCACGTCGATGATGGTTGTGGCCTTGCTGGTTGCGCTCTGCATTGGCAACGTCGTGTCACGCCTACTGATGGGCGCTCGCGGCGACCTGAAATTCAGGCATCAGACCTTGATGCAGCGCTGGGTGACCGACAGTGTCGCCTGCCTGCGGGAGATTCGGCTCTACCAGCGAGTGCCTGCGGTTCTCGCCCGGTATCGTCCGGTCGCCAGGCATTTCTCCAGAGAGAGTGCCCGTGAGCGGACATTCATGGACATCCAGTCGCCGGTTATGGAGCTGTTTTTCCTGCTGGTCCTTGGCAGTGCTGTATTGGTGGCCAGCGAGGGTTCCGGGCAGGCGGACTTCCATTTGCTAGCACTGTTTTCGGCAGTGGGGCTGCGTTTGATTCTTGGCTTTCGACGCATCACGAGCATTTTGCAAACCTTGAGGTTCGTTCGTCCTGCCTTGGCGCAACTGACTGCCGTAGCGCCGCGTGCAGCCAATGAGGCGCTCATCGCACCGTGTGAAGATGAATCAGAAAAGCAATTGCTGCTCTGTGAGTCGTTGCGGTACCGCTATCCCGGTGCTGGCCAAGACGTTATCTGTGGCTTGAACCTCTGCCTGCGCAAGGGGGAGTGGACAGGGCTGGTCGGTGAGTCCGGGGTCGGGAAGTCGACGCTGGTTGACCTGCTGATTGGCGCGTTACAGCCCCTCCAGGGCCGTATCCAGTGGTTCTGTGCAGGGCGCCCGCACGCGGGCATTGGCTATGCCGGTGCATCAACGACGCTGATCCCCGGGACGTTGCGTGATAATGTCAGTTTTCTGGGCGAGTACTGCACTGACCAGCAATTAGTGGAAGCGCTTCACATCGCGGATATCGGGTCGTTGCTCGAACGCCTGCCAGAAGGGCTGGATACACCGGTGGAGGTTTTCGAACAGCGGATTTCCAGTGGTGAGCGGCAGCGCATCGGTCTGGCGCGCGCCTTGCTCCACGCTCAGTCGTTGCTGATCCTTGATGAGGCAACGGCATCCCTGGATCAATCGACTGAAAGTCGTTTTTTAGAGGGGCTGCGCGCTGCCCGGCCGGGCCTGGCGGTGTTGCTGATCACTCATCGCTTGACGGTCTTGCGCTACACCGACCGCAGCCTGCTGATGGTCAATGGCGCCCTGGATGAGTTCATTCCCGATCCACACATGATTCAGGCTACAGGACAGTTGGGGCATAAGGATAAATGCATATAGCATTCGTATTGGGCACTCGCCCCGAGATCATCAAGCTGTCTTCGTTGATATCTGCCTGTATCCGTGACGGTGTGCGATACACCTTGATCCACACCAATCAGCATTATGCCGCGGCCATGGATCGTCTGTTCTTTGAAGAGCTTGGTTTGCCTCGTGCGCATTTCAACCTGGGCGTGGGCTCTGGCCCTGCAGGCTTGCAACTGGCCCGGATGATGATGGGCATCGAGCCGGTGTTGCAGGAAGTGAAGCCTGATTGTGTCATCGTCCAAGGGGACACCAACAGTGCATTGGCAGGTGGGCTTGCCGCCAGCAAGGCCTGTATTCCGGTCGGGCACGTGGAGGCAGGGTTGCGCAGTTTCGACCGGAGTATGCCGGAGGAAACCAACCGGGTGCTGCTGGATCACCTGTCCAGCTTCTGGTTCTGTCCGTCGCCCCTGCAGGTTGAGCTGCTGGCCAGAGAGGGTATTGAGGGCCCGAATGTGCTCATTACCGGTAACACGGGTAATGACGCGACGCTGCTTCATGCGCGTGCGGCTGCCGAACGATCCGTCATCCATGAGCGACTGGGTTTGCAGCACGACAACTACCTGTTGCTGACCTGTCATCGACCTTCCAATACCGACGACCCTGCGCATTTTGCGCAGTTGATGCAGGCGGTGCAGTGCCTGGCTGAAGAGCAACAGCGGCAGGTGGTGTTTCCCGTCCACCCGCGGCTCGACCAGCGGCACTGGAAGGTGCTGCAGGGTATGTCGCGTATCCGCACCATTGATCCGGTGGGTTACCTGGACATGCTGGCCTTGCTGCAAGGCGCAGCCTTGGTCTTGACCGACAGCGGTGGGTTGCAGGAAGAGGCGTGCGTACTGCAGCGGCGCTGCCTGATACTTCGCCCCAACACTGAGCGCCCGGAAAGTCTGGAAACCGGTGGTGCCCGCCTGGTTTCCCATGTGGGTGCCAACAGCCTGGTCGAGGCGGCACAAGCACTGTTCAAGACGCAGGTGACCTGGAAGAACCCGTTTGGTGATGGCAATGCCCATCGACAGATTCTTGATGCCTTGATGGGCCAACTCAATGTCGAGGCGGCGCTGCGCCCAGGGGCATTGCCTCGGCCGGTTGTGTCTTGAGCGCCATCGTCAACCCATGGTTCAACCGTATCGTTCCACCAAAGCTGAGTCGAACATGACCAACGAAAGTGATGAGTCCAGTGGGAATGGATTTGCATTGTTACTGACCGGCCTGTCAGGCGCGGGAAAGTCGAGTATCGCCAGGCATCTGGTTGAGTACCTGCAGCAAGAGGCAAAGCGCCGGGTTACATTGCTGGACGGTGATGAAGTGCGTAAGCACCTTTGTGCCGGGTTGGGATTCTCAAGAGAAGACCGCATGACCAACGTCCAGCGTTTAGCGTATGTCGCTTCTGAAGTGGTCAAGCACGAGGGGATAGCGGTGTGCGCCGTCATCGCGCCCTATGCGCAGAGCAGGATTGCAATGCGTGAAATGGTTCAGCGATATGGGCGTTTCTACGAGGTTTACGTCAATACGCCTATTGGCGTCTGCGAATCCCGTGATGTCAAAGGGCTCTACGCAAAGGCAAGGTCGGGCGAAATCCAACTGTTTACCGGCATAACAGACCCGTACGAAGCTCCCGTGCAACCCGATCTGGAAATTGATGCGAGTGTCGGATCGCCCTTGGCGTCGGCTCATCAGATCGTTGATTTCCTGATGCGCATCAGCAAGGACCGACAACTTTTGTCCAGACGCTGAACGCCTGTGTCCTGTCGGTTGTCCACAGCGAACGGCGTTGTCAGTTGGCTGGGCAGCGGCAGGCGTCAGCGTACTTGTCGAACAGTGGGGGTGATGAAGGTTGGGCGGTGATGCTTGCCCTGGTGGCGCAAGGCCGACCCTTTGGAGCCAAAGGGTAAGGAAAGATGGCGCACTCGGCGGGATTCGAACCCACGACCCCTGCCTTCGGAGGGCAGTACTCTATCCAGCTGAGCTACGAGTGCAACGCGGGCGCCATGATACCCATCTCACCTGTCGGCGTCCATCGTCAGAATCTGTAGTCGATTTCGCACACTGAAGGGGCTATAAGTGACGTTGATCCGAAAAAAGGTTCTTTGAGCAGCTTTTTGTTCTTTTTTTCGAACAGCCTATTGTCCTTTAACCCCTTTAATCCTAGGATTCGTTTGAGATTTCAAACGCTCTTGCGTGGTGCCTGATCCTGCGACGGTGGTTTCGTGGGCTGGCCCGGTGTGTGAATTCCTGACGGCAGCCCCACCTGAGGGCTCCTTTTTTACAATCAACAATTCGCTCCGTGTGCGCACGGTGCTGTTAAGGACGCCGACATGCAGCTTAAAGACGCCCAGTTGTTCCGCCAGCAAGCCTATATCGATGGTATCTGGCTGGACGCGGACAACGGTCAGACGATCAAGGTGAACAACCCGGCAACGGGCGAAATCATCGGCACCGTGCCGAAGATGGGCGCCGCCGAGACCCGCCGTGCCATTGAGGCCGCCGACAAGGCGCTGCCAGCCTGGCGCGCACTGACCGCCAAAGAGCGCGCTGGCAAGCTGCGTCGTTGGTTTGAATTGATGATTGAGCACCAGGATGACCTGGCGCGCCTGATGACCACCGAGCAGGGCAAGCCACTGGCCGAAGCCAAGGGCGAGATCGCCTATGCCGCTTCCTTCATCGAGTGGTTCGCTGAAGAAGCCAAGCGCGTTTATGGCGACACCATTCCTGGCCATCAGCCAGACAAGCGCCTGATCGTTATCAAGCAGCCAATCGGTGTTACTGCCGCGATCACCCCGTGGAACTTCCCGGCGGCGATGATCACCCGTAAAGCCGGCCCAGCCCTGGCCGCTGGTTGCACCATGGTGCTCAAGCCTGCTTCGCAGACCCCTTACTCGGCCCTGGCCCTGGTTGAGCTGGCGCACCGTGCCGGCATTCCGCAAGGCGTGCTGAGCGTGGTGACCGGCAGCGCTGGCGACATCGGCAGCGAGCTGACCGGCAACCCGATCGTGCGCAAGCTGTCGTTCACCGGCTCGACCGAAATCGGTCGCCAGCTGATGGCCGAATGCGCCAAGGACATCAAGAAGGTTTCCCTGGAACTGGGCGGTAACGCACCGTTCATCGTGTTCGACGACGCGGACCTGGATAAGGCCGTTGAAGGCGCGATCATCTCCAAGTACCGCAACAACGGCCAGACCTGTGTCTGCGCTAACCGTATCTACGTGCAGGATGGTGTCTACGATGCCTTCGCCGAGAAGCTGCGTGCAGCGGTCGCCAAACTGAAGATCGGCAACGGTCTGGAAGAAGGTACCACCACTGGCCCGCTGATCGACCACAAGGCTGTGGCCAAGGTCCAGGAGCACATTGCTGACGCCGTTAGCAAAGGCGCCAAGGTACTGACCGGTGGCAAGCTGATCGAGGGCAACTTCTTCGAGCCGACCGTACTGGTCGACGTACCGAAGACGGCTGCTGTGGCCAAGGAAGAAACCTTTGGCCCGCTGGCACCGCTGTTCCGTTTCAAGGACGAGGCCGAAGTCATCGCCATGTCCAACGACACCGAATTCGGCCTGGCCTCGTACTTCTATGCCCGCGACATGAGCCGTGTGTTCCGTGTTGCTGAAGCGCTGGAATACGGCATGGTCGGTATCAACACCGGTTTGATCTCCAACGAAGTCGCACCGTTCGGCGGCATCAAGGCTTCGGGCCTGGGCCGTGAAGGCTCCAAGTACGGCATCGAGGACTACCTGGAAATCAAATACCTGTGCATCAGCGTTTGATCGCCGGTTAACGTTTTACCTCTGCCAGCGAGGCGCGAGAGTGACGCCTCGCTGGCCTTTTTAGACACAAGCCGATACCTGGCGCCCCGGATCCTGTAGCAGTCGATCAGCGCATGCTGTGGCAGTTGAACCCCGGTCGCCCAAGCCTTGAAACTACGCCACTGTGTGGCGAATGAGGACATGTTCATGAGCAACAAGACCAACGAATCCTTGATGCAACGCCGTGTAGCCGCCGTCCCACGCGGTGTTGGCCAGATCCATCCAATCTTCGCTGACAGCGCGAAGAACGCCACTGTTACCGACGTTGAAGGTCGCGAGTTCATCGACTTCGCTGGCGGTATCGCGGTACTGAACACCGGTCACGTGCACCCGAAAGTCATCGCTGCTGTTGAAAAACAGCTGCACAAGCTGACTCACACCTGCTTCCAGGTACTGGCCTACGAGCCGTACGTTGAAGTGTGCGAGAAGATCAACGCCAAGGTTCCAGGCGACTTCGCCAAGAAAACCCTGCTGGTCACCACCGGTTCCGAAGCCGTTGAGAACGCCGTGAAGATCGCCCGTGCTGCCACTGGCCGTACCGGCGTGATCGCGTTCACCGGCGCGTACCACGGTCGTACCATGATGACCCTGGGCCTGACTGGTAAAGTCGTGCCTTACTCGGCTGGTATGGGCCTGATGCCAGGCGGCATCTTCCGCGCACTGTACCCATGCGCACTGCACGGTGTGAGCGTCGACGATTCGATCGCCAGCATCGAGCGCATCTTCAAGAACGACGCTGAGCCAAAAGACATCGCCGCGATCATCATCGAGCCAGTACAGGGCGAAGGTGGTTTCTACGTTGCGCCTAAAGAGTTCATGAAGCGTCTGCGCGCCCTGTGCGACCAGCACGGCATCCTGATGATCGCTGACGAAGTACAGACCGGCGCTGGCCGTACTGGCACCTTCTTCGCGATGGAGCAGATGGGTGTTGCCCCAGACCTGACCACCTTCGCCAAATCCATCGCCGGTGGTTTCCCACTGGCCGGTGTTTGCGGCAAGGCCGAATACATGGACGCTATCGCCCCAGGCGGCCTGGGCGGCACCTATGCCGGTAGCCCGATCGCATGTGCCGCTGCTCTGGCCGTGATGGAAGTGTTCGAAGAAGAGAAACTGCTGGAGCGCAGCAACGCTGTTGGCGAGCGCCTGGTTGCTGGCCTGCGCAAGATTCAGGACAAGTACCCAGTGATCGGTGACGTGCGTGCCCTGGGCTCGATGATCGCCGTTGAAGTCTTCGAAGGTAAGGACTCCCACGCGCCAAACCCTGCTGCCGTTGCTCAGGTTGTAGCCAAGGCACGCGACAAGGGCCTGATCCTGCTGTCGTGCGGCACCTACGGCAACGTCCTGCGTATCCTGGTTCCGCTGACCGCGCCAGACGCACAGTTGGACAAAGGCTTGGCAATCATTGAAGAGTGCTTCGCCGAACTCGCGTAAACTGTGACGCGCTAAAGAAAAACCCGCTTCGGCGGGTTTTTTTTATGCCAAAGGAATGGGCGGCGTACTAAGGTAGCCAGCAATGGACATCTTGGAGGGTGCAGTGGATTGCATGCAGACGTTTTCAGGAGAACCGTATGACTGTTGCAGATTCACCCGGCCAGCCCTGTGTGTTGATCGCCGAAGGCGACCCATGGGTACGAGACATGCTGACTCAGGTGTTGCTGGATGTGCGCTGTGATGCGTCCCTGCAGGTGTGCGCTGATGGTCATGAGGCGCTCTCTGCGCTGGCCAGCCAGCCTGACCTGATCATTGCCTCGCGTGAATTGCCCGGGCTGGATGGTCTTGACCTGCTGCGCTCGGTGCGTGCCAAGCGCCGTCAGCCGCCGTTGCCGTTCATTTTGTTGAGCAGCCGTAGCGACAGTGCCAGTGTGCGAGAGGCCTTGCCGCTGGCGCCTACCGCGTACATGAGCAAACCCTTGAACATGGATTCGCTGCGTCAGCGTCTGGAGCAGTTGTTGCTTTCGGCCGGTGCGCCCGTTGCCTGTTCTGTGCCGTCGCTGCCAGCCAGCATGACATTGACGCGTTTTCTTGAGGACCGCCGCGCTACCGCTGACGGTGGCCCGCTGCTGGCCGATGTTCAGAAAGCGGTCAAGCGCAGCCTGAAGGCACCGGGTTTGAACCTGAAGGTCCTCGAGGAAGAGATCCGCACCGATCCGCAGATCACCGCCGTGTTGATTGCAGCGGCCAACAGCGCTGCGGTGCATCATGACGGGCAGGTGCAGTCCTTGTTGCAGGCCCTGAACAAACTGGGCTCGACCCAGAGCATGAACCTGATTCTCGGCCTTGCGCTCAAGCGCAGCGCCAAGCTCGATGATCCACTGCTGTCTGGCTATGCCGAGCGTTACTGGGCGCTGTCGTTGCATACAGCAGAGTATGCCCGCACCCTAGCGCGCATCCTTGAGCTGGATGAGGAACGCTGTTACTGCGCAGGTTTGCTCCATTGCCTGGGTGAGTTGGCGGTGTTGCGCTGTATGCAGGAATGGCGCCTGGCCGGTGGTGAGCTGGACGAAGCCAGTGTCGAACTGGCCCTGTCGCAATCGGCGGCGGCCTATGGCTCGGCACTGCGTACACGCTGGCGCCTGCCGCTGGAGCTGCGTGAGTTGATCGCGGGTGTGTACCACCTTGGCGGTGGGGTCTACTCGCGGGAAGCCTTGGTCATGAACCTGGTCGGGCAACTGGTGCACTTGCCCGCCGAGGCGTCGCTGGACGCCATCGTCGAGAGCAAGGCAGCACGCCTGCTCAAGGTTGGCGCAAGCGAGTTGAGGCGTTTGCGCAAGGGGTGAGTGCCTGATTGCTGTCGGCTGCGCTGGCGCGTCAGCGCTCAGCCTAGAACAATCTGGTTCTTGCCTTGTCGCTTGGCCTGGTACATCGCCGCATCGGCACGGGCGAACAGGCTGTCGAGGGTTTTGTCGGTATCGACAATGCCGGTCAGCCCTTGGCTGACGGTTACCCCGAAGGTTTGATCTTCGTGACTGAAGCTCAGACGTTGGATCTCGCGTTGCAAGCGCTCGGCAACGTGCTGTGCCATTTCCGGTGTGCAGTCCGGGAATATCGCCGCGAACTCTTCGCCGCCGATTCGTCCGAACAGATCACCGCGGCGCAGGACGGCTTTGCCGCTGTCGGCGATGCGCAGCAGCACCTGATCGCCGGTCGGGTGGCCATAGGTATCGTTTATCTGTTTGAAGTCATCAATGTCCAGCAGCAGGAAGCACAGTGCGGTGTCATCCTGGCGGGCCTTTGCAAAGGCGCTGCGGGCACAGTCGAAGAAGTGCCGGCGATTGCTGCTCTGGGTCAGCACGTCGGTCGTCGCCAGGCGTTGCAGTTCACCTTCAAGCTGCTTTTTTTCAGTGATGTCTTCGGCGATACCGACCACGATTACTCGCTGATCGCCGTCAGTCTGTTGGTTGATGAAGCACTTGTCACTGAGCCAGCGAAGCTGGCCGTCGGCTGTCAGGATGCGGTACTCGCGGTTTTCCACGGCACCTTTGACCAGTACTTCGGCAAGGCTGCGTTCGGCGTACTCCAGATCTTCCGGGAAAACGCTGTTGCGCCACGCGTTGTAGTCGGCCAACAGCAAGTTGGCGGGGCGACCGAAGATACGCTCGTACGCCGGGCTGACGTAGAGCACCTTGCGGCTTTCCCAGTCAAAGGCCCAGAGCACGGCATTGACGCTGTCGAGCAGCGAGCTGAACAGCTGTTCGCGTTCGCTCAGGCGAGCCACTTCACCTTGAGCATGCATCAGGTCCAGCAGGGTCTGAGCGGCCTCGGGCGGTGCGTGTTGGGGCATAGAGGTGGGCGTGTGCTTGACCATTGGCGCGCAGCTTCTCAAGAGGCAAGGGCGTGCGGCCACGACCCGGCCCGCCACGCGGACGATATGCTTGTAAGAGCTGGAAAGTGTGCTGAAGTTCCGGTCGGCGCGCCCTTGGGAAGGGCGCGCCGATCAACGGCATCAGGCCAGGGCGGGGCGTAGCGAGTAGGTTTTCAACTGGGCAGCGAATTCGCGTAGCGACTGGATGCCGCTGGCCTCGGCTTCGTGTACCCAGTCCTTTATTGCGGCCAGCATGTCATGGCCGTTGGCACTCGTGCGAGCCCAGATCTGTTGCAGTGCCAGACGCTTTTCATAGATGGTGCGCAGTGTCTGGCTGTGCTCGAGCATGCTCTGGATGTGCAGGTGATGGCGGTCTTCCAGCAGGCTGGTTTCACGAGACAGCAAGCGCTTGGCGCGGCGGAACTGATGACGCACCGAGCCGTCGACCCGTGCCAGCTCCTGTTTGACCAGCGGACCAATTACCAGCTTGCGGTACTGCGCCATGATCTGGAAACGGTTGTTGAGGATGGCCATGGCGGTGTCCATGTCCAGTTGGCCCTTGCCTGCAACCCGGTGGGCGATGGGCGCGACACGTTGCACCTTGGCCAGCCCCAGCAGGCTGAACAGCTTGATCCAGGCCCAACCCATGTCGAATTCCCAGCGTTTGACCGAGAGCTTGGCCGAATTCGGGTAGGTGTGGTGGTTGTTGTGCAGTTCTTCGCCACCAATGATGATGCCCCACGGCACCAGGTTGGTCGCGGCGTCGCGGCACTCGAAGTTGCGGTAGCCGACGGCATGGCCAAGGCCGTTGACCACGCCGGCGGCCCAGAACGGAATCCACATCATCTGCACGGCCCAGATGGTGATGCCGATGGTGCCGAACAGCAGCAGGTCGATGATTGCCATCAGGGCGATGCCGCCCAGCTTGTAGCGCGAGTAGAGGTTGCGCTCGATCCAGTCCTCTGGGCAGTTCTTGCCATAGATACGCAGGGTTTCCGGATTGCGTGCCTCTTCCCGGTAGAGTTCGGCCCCTTTGCGCATCACCGTGGACAGGCCCTTTACGACCGGGCTGTGCGGGTCGTCGACGGTTTCGCACTTGGCGTGGTGCTTGCGGTGGACGGCGGTCCACTCACGGGTGTTCTGTGCGGTGGTCAGCCACAGCCAGAAACGGAAGAAATGCTTGAGCCCGGCGTTGAGTTCCAGCGCGCGGTGAGCGGAATAGCGGTGCAGATAAACCGTGACGCTGACAATGGTCACGTGGGTCATCAGCAGCGTGACTGCCAGCAGTTGCCAGGCGGATAAATCGAGTAAACCGTTGTACCACATAGCCGGGTTGGCCCTCGTAAAGCGAAGAAAACAGCAGGTGACATTATCCTTCGCAACATAAATAAAACCAGTCGGCCTTTTTGATAGACGGTCGCTGGATGTTTCTGTCCTATAATGCGCCAACTTTTGATCTGGGCTGCCCAAACACACTATGTCTGTTTCTGCACGAGATGCCCTGCGCACGGCTGCGCTCTACCTGGTGTTATCAGTCCTGTGGCTTGGGCTGTCTGACCAAATATTAAGCAGTCTTTTCGATGATCCTGCCCAGTTGTTGCAATGGCAGATGGTCAACGCCCTTGTGTGGGTGTTCTGCAGCACCCTGTTGATCTTCTATTCGCGTGTGCGCCTGTTGAAGTTCATCGGCGTCGGTGCCCGTTTACGCCGCGAAGACCGGGAGCGCCTGCGAATGGCTGCTGCCGTCTTCGACAGCACCCTTGAGGGGGTGCTGGTGACCAACCGCCAGGGCTTGATCGTGCATGTAAACCGCGCGTTCATGCGAATTACTGGCTACCAGAAAGAGGAAGTGATCGGTCACCGGCCGAACAAGTTCAAGTCGGGTCGACATGGTTCGCAGTTCTACCAGGAGATGTTCGCGGCCCTCGCGCAAAAGGGCGAGTGGAGCGGCGAAATCTGGAACCGACGTAAAAGCGGCGAGGTCTACCCGCAGTGGCAAACCATCTGCGCGATTCTCGACGATAGCGGTTTTGTGAGCCACTATGTCGCTGTTTTCAGCGATATTAGCGCAATCAAGCACACGGAGCGCGAGCTGGCCTACCTGGCGCATCACGACCCGCTGACCAGCCTGCCCAATCGCCTGCTGTTCAATGACCGTACCGCCCAGGCGCTGGCGGCGGCGCAAGCCAACAAGCGCGGATGCGCCCTGTTGCTGCTCGACCTCGATCACTTCCAGAGTATCAACGACAGCCTGGGGCACAATATTGGTGACCAGTTGCTCAAGTCTGTTGGCGAACGCCTCAAGGGCGTGATCGGCGAAGGGGTGACGCTGGCGCGTCTGGGGGGCGATGAGTTCGCGGTGTTGCTGGAGAACTGCTCACAACTTGGCCAGGCGGCGGTGATGGCGCAGAGCATCATCGATGGCATGAAAGACCCTTTTGAGCTGGATAATCATCGTCTGTTCACCAGTGTGAGTATCGGTATAAGCCTGTTCCCCAGTGATGCACTCAGTGCCGAGCAGTTGCTGCGCAATGCCGACTCGGCCCTGTTCAAGGCCAAGGGCAATGGTCGTGCAGGTTATGCGCTGTACACCGAAGAGCTGACTGCCCACGCTCAGCAGCGGGTGGAAACCGCCGCCGAATTGCGCCGGGCGCTGGAGCAGGAAGAGCTGCGGGTGTACTACCAGCCGGTGCACGACCTGAGCAGTGGGCGGATGATTGGTGTCGAGGCGTTGGTGCGTTGGCAGCATCCGCAACGTGGCCTGGTACCTCCTGGAGAGTTCATCCCGATTGCCGAGCGCACGGGTTTGATCTCCGATATCGACACCTGGGTCATGCGCCAGGCCTGCCTGCAGATGGTTCAATGGCAGCGCGAGGGCAAGACCCTGGACTTTATTGCGGTGAACGTTTCCAGCCGTTTGTTCGTGCACCGTGACCTCTACCAGTATGTCGCCCAGGTGCTGCACGAAACCCAACTGGCGCCGGCCTTTCTGGAGCTTGAAGTGACCGAAAGTGCGGTCATGGAAGACCCTGAGGTGGCGCTTGAGCAACTGCATCGCTTGCGTGAGCTTGGCTTGCGCCTGGCCATCGATGACTTTGGTACGGGCTATTCCTCGCTGCTGCGCCTCAAGCGCCTGCCGGTGCAGAAGCTGAAGATCGACCAGGGCTTTGTGGCCGGTTTGCCGAGTGACGAAGACGACATGGCGATTGTCCGGGTAATCATTGCATTGGCTCGAAGCATGGGTATGCAGATCCAGGCTGAAGGCATCGAGCATGCCGAGCAGTCGCAATGTCTGCTGGAGCAGCAGTGCGACCTGGGGCAGGGCTATTGGTATGGCCGTCCGGTTCCGGCGCAGCAAGTGCGTTGGTAAACCCTGTGCATCGCCGGTAAGGCCGGCTCCTGCATGCGTTGCAGCACCCGTAGGAGCCAGCCGCGTTGGCGATAAGCACTAACAGTTATATAAAAATTCTTAAATAGTATTTTTAAGAATATTCAGCCCTCTCTAAGATTGCCCTCAAGCCAGCGCAGTCGCTTACATCCCCTGCTACTGCACGGCACCCTTTAGCCACAGGAGTACGGGTTATGAGCGCATCGTTGCGTAGCGTTGATGGACAGGACGAAGCCACCATTTTGCGGGAGATCCAGAGCGCGCTGCGCGATCTGCGATTCGGCGCGGTGGAGATCACTGTTCATAACGCCCAAGTCGTCCAGATCGAACGCAAGGAAAAATTCCGGTTGCAGAACGCCAGCAACAAGGCGAGCTGAAGCCTCGTAGCAACCTGCCAACACATTAGAAGAAAAGCCAACGTCAGGAGCTTCACCATGTCCATTCGCCGTTATGCTCTGGCTGCTCTCGCCAGTGCCGTTTTTGCCGGTTCCGCCATCGCCAAGGACTACGAGCTGCTGAACGTGTCCTACGATCCGACCCGTGAGCTGTACCAGCAGTACAACGCCGAGTTCATCAAGCACTGGCAGCAGGCTCACCCGGACGACAAGGTGAAGATCCAGCAGTCCCACGGCGGTTCGGGCAAACAGGCTCGTGCGGTCATTGATGGCCTGCGCGCCGACGTGGTCACCCTGGCCCTGGCGGGCGACATCGATGAAGTCGCCAAGCTCGGCAAAGGCTTGCCGGAGAACTGGCAGACCCGCCTGCCGGACGCCAGTACCCCTTACACCTCGACCATCGTTTTCCTGGTACGCAAGGGCAACCCCAAAGGCATCAAGGACTGGGGCGACCTGATCAAGAAAGACGTGTCGGTGATTACCCCGAACCCGAAAACCTCCGGGGGCGCGCGTTGGAACTTTCTTGCTGCCTGGGCCTACGGCCTGAAAGCCGGTGGCAGTGAAGCCAAGGCGCAGGAGTATGTGAAGGAGCTGTTCAAGCATGTGCCTGTGCTGGACACCGGTGCCCGTGGCTCGACCATTACCTTCGTCAACAATGGCCAGGGTGACGTGCTGCTGGCCTGGGAGAACGAGGCGTTTCTGGCATTGAAGGAAGAGGGCGGCAGCGACAAGTTCGAGATCGTCGTACCGTCCCTGTCGATCCTGGCTGAGCCGCCAGTTGCCGTGGTCGACAAGAATGCCGAGAAAAAAGGCAACGAGGCCATTGCCCAGGAGTATCTCAAGTACCTGTACAGCCCGGCCGGGCAGAAGATCGCCGCAGAGAATTTCTATCGTCCGCGTGATGTGAAGGTGGCGGCCGAGTATGCCAAGCAGTTCCCGAAATTGGATCTGGTAACTATCGACAAAGATTTCGGTGGCTGGAAAACTGCGCAGCCCAAGTTCTTCAACGATGGCGGGGTGTTCGATCAGATCTACACGGCGCAGTGAATTGTCACCGCCAGGATGAAAGCCGTTCAGTAGCCAGCATGGGCCCGGGATTCGTTCCGGGCTTACTGCGTTCAACCAAGGACCTTTATGTCACGTCGTATCTCCCCCGTCATACCCGGCTTCGGGCTGACGCTGGGCTACACCTTGGTGTACCTCAGCCTGATTGTGCTCATACCGCTGGGGGCGATGTTCGTCCATGCCTCCCAGCTTACGTGGGAGCAGTTCTGGGCCATCGTCAGTGCTCCGCGCGTGCTGGCGGCGCTCAAGCTCAGTTTCGGTACTGCGTTGTACGCTGCCCTAATCAACGGCCTGATCGGTACGCTGCTGGCCTGGGTGCTGGTGCGCTACACCTTTCCGGGGCGCAAGATCATTGATGCAATGATCGACTTGCCGTTTGCCCTGCCAACGGCCGTTGCCGGTATTGCCTTGACCGCGCTGTATGCGCCGACCGGGTTGGTCGGTCAGTTCGCCACCGACCTGGGCTTCAAGATCGCCTACACGCCGTTGGGTATTACCCTGGCACTGACCTTCGTCACCTTGCCATTCGTGGTGCGTACGGTGCAGCCGGTGCTGGCCGACATCCCGCGGGAAGTCGAAGAGGCCGCGGCCTGCCTTGGCGCCAAACCCTTGCAGGTGTTCCGTTATGTATTGGCGCCCGCGCTGCTGCCCGCTTGGCTGACCGGCTTTGCCCTGGCCTTTGCCCGAGGCGTCGGTGAATACGGATCGGTGATTTTCATCGCCGGCAACATGCCGATGAAAACCGAGATCCTGCCGTTGTTGATCATGGTCAAACTGGACCAGTACGACTACACCGGTGCTACCGCTATCGGCGTGTTGATGCTGGTGGTTTCCTTCATTCTGCTGCTGCTGATCAACTTGTTGCAGCGGCGCATCGAAACCCCGTGAAGGAGGCTTTGTCCATGTCTACGTCTTCCCTTGGCGCAGCCGCTTCGGCCAATGCCGCTCGCCGTGGCAGCGCAGTGTCACGACGGGTGCTGATCGGTTTTGGCTGGCTGATCTTTGCCGTGTTCCTGTTGTTGCCATTGTTCATCGTGGTGTCCCAAGGCCTGAAAATGGGCCTGGGTACGTTCTTCAGTGCGATCTTTGAGCCCGATGCCCTCTCGGCGTTGAAGCTGACCCTGATTGCCGTGGCCATCTCGGTGCCGCTGAACCTGGTGTTTGGTGTCAGCGCGGCCTGGTGTGTCAGTAAGTACACCTTCCGTGGCAAAAGCATCCTGGTGACGCTGATCGACCTGCCGTTCTCGGTGTCCCCGGTTATCGCTGGCCTGGTCTACGTGTTGATGTTCGGTGCCCAGGGCCTGTTCGGGCCGTGGTTGCAGGAGCACGATATTCAGATCGTCTTTGCGTTGCCGGGGATTGTCCTGGCGACCATCTTCGTCACCGTCCCCTTCGTGGCCCGTGAGCTGATCCCGCTGATGCAGGAGCAGGGCACGCAGGAAGAAGAAGCGGCGCGCCTGCTGGGCGCCAACGGCTGGCAGATGTTCTGGCACGTGACCTTGCCGAACATCAAGTGGGGCCTGATTTACGGTGTGGTGCTGTGTACTGCGCGAGCCATGGGCGAGTTCGGTGCGGTGTCGGTGGTCTCGGGGCACATTCGTGGGGTGACCAACACCCTGCCGCTGCATGTCGAGATCCTCTACAACGAGTACAACCATGTCGCGGCCTTCAGCGTGGCCAGCCTGTTGCTGATCCTGGCGCTCTTCATCCTGCTGCTCAAGCAGTGGAGCGAGTCCCGCATTAACCGTCTGCGCCACAACGCAGCGGAGGAATAATTCATGTCGATCGAAGTTCGTAACGTCAGCAAGCGCTTCAACGCTTTCCAGGCCCTGGACAGCATCAACCTGGATATCCACAGCGGCGAGCTGGTGGCATTGCTTGGCCCCTCCGGCTGCGGCAAGACCACGCTGCTGCGCATTATCGCCGGGCTGGAAACCCCGGATCAGGGCAGCATCGTTTTCCATGGCGAGGACGTCTCCGGCCACGACGTGCGCGACCGTAACGTCGGCTTCGTGTTCCAGCACTATGCGCTGTTCCGCCACATGAGCGTGTTCGACAACGTCGCCTTCGGCCTGCGCATGAAGCCCAAGGCCGAGCGCCCGAGCGAGAGCAAGATCGCCGAGAAAGTTCACGAACTGTTGAACATGGTTCAACTCGACTGGCTTGCAGACCGCTACCCCGAGCAATTGTCCGGTGGCCAGCGCCAACGTATTGCCCTGGCTCGCGCGCTGGCAGTAGAGCCCAAGGTATTGCTGCTCGACGAGCCCTTCGGCGCCCTGGATGCCAAGGTGCGCAAGGAGCTGCGCCGCTGGCTGGCGCGGCTGCACGAAGACATCAACCTGACCTCGGTGTTCGTGACCCACGACCAGGAAGAGGCCATGGAAGTTGCGGACCGTATCGTGGTGATGAACAAGGGCGTGATCGAGCAGATCGGCTCGCCGGGGGATGTCTACGAGCACCCGGCCAGCGACTTTGTTTATCACTTCCTGGGCGACTCCAACCGGTTGCACCTGAGCGAAGGTCATCACGTGTTGTTCCGGCCGCACGAAGTGTCGTTGTCGCGCCATGAGATGGAAGGCCACCACGTCGCTGAAGTGCGGGATATCCGCCCATTGGGCGCGACGACCCGGGTCACCCTCAAGGTCGAGGGGCAGAGCGAGTTGATTGAAGCCGAAGTGGTCAAGGATCACGACAGCCTGACCGGGCTGGTGCGTGGCGAGACCTTGTTCTTCAAGCCGAAGGTTTGGCAGAAAGTCGCGAACATCTAACCGTACGCGAGCGTTTCAGGGGCCGTTCCTTGGCAGGGTGCGGCCCCTTTTTTATTGCGCTCCAGTGCTCGCCGAAGCGCCCAGATTGCCACGCGAAGTATTGGTTTCGGTTATTACCAAATAGCTTCTTATTCCTTTACGAATATAACCGTCGCCCTATACTGGTCCTCAAGCACGCAAGCCTGCAGGAGGCGTCCCATGTCCAACACGTCGATTCGTTACCTGATAGTGCCGGGTTGGCAGGGTTCGCCAGAGGATCATTGGCAGAGTTACTGGCAACAAAGCCTGCCCAATAGTGCCCGGGTCGAACAGGCTGACTGGTTGACGCCACGGCGTGAAGACTGGGTGGCAGCGCTGGAGCAGGCTATCGCGGCCGATGCAGCGCCGGTCATTCTGATTGCCCACAGCCTGGGCTGCATCACTGTCGCCCATTGGGCGGCGCAGGCCAGTGCCAACCTGTTGCGCCGGGTGCGTGGTGCCCTGCTGGTGGCGCCGGCGGATGTCGAGCGCCCCACCTGTGCGCCGGCCTTGCGCAACTTCGCGCCGATCACGCAACAGGTATTGCCATTCCCTTGCCAGGTGGTCGGCTCCGACAACGACCCGGCGGCCAGCGCTCCACGGGTGATGCAACTGGCCCGGGCCTGGGGGGCTGAAGCGGGGATTCTCTCCGGCGCCGGTCACATCAACGTGAAGTCCGGGCATCGTCGCTGGGAACAAGGGTTTGCTTACCTGTATCGCCTGCAGAGCCGGTTGGAACAGGACGCCTTGCGCCGCGCCTGATCCCAAGGCGTTAACCACTTCTATCTGAAACGCCTGGTCGCCTGGTGGCCGGGCGGGAGTTTGCCATGCCTATTCATGACACCCACGGCCAGCCGTTGCTGACCTTTCCTGAACTGGACAAGAGCCCGCTCAGTATTCGCGCCAAGGCGCTGGTGTTCGTTGACCCTCGCTCACGGCAGTTGCGTGAGGAGCTGGAGCAGCTTGCACCGCTGGGCCTGCCGGTATTGATTCGTGGTGAAACCGGTACCGGCAAGGAGTTGTTGGCGCGGCAGATCCACCGGGCCAGTGACCGCAGCGGGTTGTTCGTTTCGGTGAACTGCGCAGCCATCAGCCCGACTTACGCCGATGCTGAATTGTTTGGCTACAGTGCGGGCGCCCATAGTGGGACCGCCAGTAGCCGGGCCGGTTGGTTCGGCTCGGCCAATGGCGGCACCTTGTACCTGGATGAGATCGCCGATTTACCGTTGCCGATTCAGGTCAAGTTACTGGCCGCGCTGGAGACGCGAGAAGTCACCCGCGTTGGCGCGCAGCAACCGAACCCGGTGGACGTGCGCCTGGTGGCGGCCTCAAGCATCGACCTGGCATTGGCGGTGCGTGCGGGCAAGTTCCATGAGCGGCTCTATCACTACCTGCATGAGGGGCATTTGACCCTGCCGGCCTTGCGCGAGCGGGTCGGAGACATCTTGCCGTTGGCCGAGTACTTCGTCGGTATCTACAGCCAGCGGCTGAACGTGCCGGTTCCGCTGATCAGTGAGGCGGCACAGCGCGTACTGGAGGCGCATTGCTGGCCGGGCAATACCCGTGAGCTGGAAAACGTTATCCACTTTGCCTTGCTGGTCAGCACCGGTGACGAGATCCTGCCAGAGCACCTGAGCTTGCCGGCGTTCATCGTTGCGGACACTCGGGCGCAGGGTTGAAGGACAGATTCTCGAAATGGAATAAGCCTCTAAATAAAAGGTATTGTTCTGGAATAAAAAATCTCGGTATTGTCCACCTCACGCCAGTCTTCAATGACGGGCATCTTCTTTTCGCCGTCGTCTGATGGCCATGATTCGAATAAGGACTGTGCATGAAAAAGGTTCTGCTGTTCACTGCTCTGGCGACTGCGCTGTCGGTAGCCGGATTTGCCCAAGCGGCTGAAAAACTGGTCGTCGCGGCTACCCCGGTACCCCACGCCGAGATCCTTGAGCTGATCAAGCCAACGCTGGCCAAGGAAGGTGTGGATCTGGAGATCAAGGTGTTCACCGACTATGTGCAGCCTAACGTTCAGGTCGACCAGAAGCGCCTGGATGCCAACTACTTCCAGACCCTGCCGTACCTGAAGAACTTCAACGAAGGCAAAGGGACTCACCTGGAAACGGTGATCGGCGTTCACGTCGAACCGTTCGGTGGCTACTCGAAGAAGGTCAAGAGCCTCTCCGAGCTCAAGGACGGTGCAACCGTTGCGATCCCGAACGAGGGCAGCAACAGCGGTCGTGCCCTGCTGCTGTTGCAGAAGGCAGGTCTGATCACCCTGAAAGATCCGAAGAATGCCCTGGCTACGCCGAAAGACATCGCCGAGAACCCGAAGAAACTCAAGTTCCGCGAGCTTGAATCGGCCATGCTGCCGCGTGTGCTGGATCAGGTCGATCTGGACATGATCAACACCAACTATGCGCTGGAAGCCGGTCTGAACCCGGCCAAAGATGCGCTGGTCATCGAAGGCAGCGACTCGCCTTACGTGAACTTCCTGGTCGCCCGTCCAGACAACAAGGACAGCGCCGCTATCCAGAAGCTGGCCAAAGCCCTGACCAGCCCTGAAGTGAAAGCGTTCATCGAGAAGAAATACCAGGGTGCGGTACTGCCAGCGTTCTGATACGCCCAGCGCCTGCCGGGCGCATTGCTCTTGCGCGGTGCTTGCATCGCGGGCAAGCCCGCTCCCACAGAAAATACGGTGTTCTGCGCGGATCGCTGCAGGAGTTGGCTTGCCAACGATGCAGGCGCCGCGCACTCACTGGCACTGCGCCGAAGCCATCGCAGGCAAGCCGGCTCACACGACCTCCCGCTAACCTGAAACGCCGACGCAGATGCCTGGGTCGGCGTTTTTTTATGCGTGTCGGTCTTCGCTGGCAACGGCCCTGTGCAGCGCGATAAGCAGCTTGAGCAGGTCGTTGGGGCCAAGGGCAGGCAGTTGGGTTGGGCGAGTCATGGTCGTCTTCCTTGTCAGTTAGGACACGCGGGTCAGGCGATTGGAGGGCGCGTTTCAAGGAAAGATCCCGACGCTGGCAAGGATTTGTTCAGTTGGCCGTCAGGGGATGTGCCATTTGCACCGCCGGGCTATTCCTTTGCGTGTGCTGGCCGATAAGTGTAGAAGGGCAGGTTTGGGGCCAACGAGCATGGCCCGGCTTGATAGGCTGGCATAAGCCTGCGCTTGGGTTTGCCAAAAGCGCTGGTTATGCTGGCGCCAACTGTTTGAGGAGTGAATTCGTGAAAGCGTGGATCGTGATGCTGGTGGCCCTGATGCTGCCTGCGGCCGCTATGGCCGAGGAGTCCAAGGAAGATGCACCGAAAGTGGCCTACATCTCTCTGACGCCGCCCTTTGTTGGCAACTATGCCCTCGACGGTGGGCCGAAGCTGCACGTGTACAAGGCTGATGTTGCCCTGCGGGTGACCGGTGAAGCCGCAGCGGCAGTGGTCAAGCACCATGAGCCGCTGATCCGTAACCAGCTCGTTGCACTGTTTACCCAGCAGAACCTGGAGAGCATGAGCAATGTCGAGTCCAAGGAAAAGCTGCGTCAGGAAGCGTTGAAGCAGGTCCAGCAGGTGCTCAATGACGAAGAGGGCAAGCCGATCGTCGAGGACCTGCTGTTCAACAACCTGATCGTGCAGTAATCAGGAGGTCAGGGTTCGTCTGAAGCGCGCCAACGCGATGCTGAAGAACAACAGGCCGATCGCGCCGAGCGCGAGCAGGTCTGGCCAGACTACGTCGACGCCGGCATCGCGGAACAGGATGGCGGCGGCGAGGCTGACGAAGTGGGTCGACGGTGAGCCCTGCATGACCCACTGCAGCCACTGCGGCATGCTGTCCAGCGGTGTGCTGCCGCCCGAGAGCAACAGCATCGGGATAATCACCGGGATCGCCAACAAGCCGAACTGCGGGGTCGAACGGGCCAGCGTGGCGAGGAAAATCCCCAAGGCGGTACTGGCGAACAGATAGAGCGCGGTCACTGCCAGGAACAGCCCGAGCGAACCTGCCAGCGGTACACCCAGTGCGCCTTTGACCACCACCTCCAGCGATACCCAGGTGCACAGCACCACCACCAGCGCGTTGCTGCCAATTTTCGCCAGCATGATTTCCAGTGCGGTCAATGGCAATACCAGCAGGTGGTCGAGGGTGCCGTGCTCGCGCTCACGAAGCAGCGCTGTGCCGGTCAGGATGATCGCCAGGATGGTGATGTTGTTGACGATCTGGATCACCGCCAGGAACCAGCCACCTTCCAGGTTGGTGTTGAACAACGCTCGATTGGTCAGCAGGGCCGGTGCACGCTCGACGCTTGAGTCGGGGTTGGCGTAGTCGAGCAACTCGCGTTCAAAGATCCGCCCGATGTAGCCAGCCCCCATGAACGCCTGGCTCATGGCGGTGGCGTCAACATTGATCTGCAGTTCCGGTGAGCGCCCCGCGAGCAGGTCGGTCTGGAAGTTCACCGGAATGTTGATCACGAACGTGTACTGACCGTTGTCCAGCACCTGGTCGATCCGGTCATAGGACAGGGCGGTGGCTGTCTGGAACTCGGGAGGTTGCAGGGCCTGGGTGAGTTTGCGCGAGATCAGGCTGTGGTCTTCGTCGACCACGGCGACGCTGGCGTTGTGCACGCCAATCACGGAACCCGCCGCCGGCATGTAGATGGCCACACTGAAGGCATAGAGGAGGAACAGCAACAGCACGCTGTCATGGCGCAGGCTCGTGAGCTCTTTGAGCCCCAGGCGCAGAATGTGGGCAAGGCGATGCATCAGGCCTCCTGCTTTTTCAACATGGCCAGGCTCAAGCCCGTGAAGGCGAGGAAGAACCCCAGCAGGGCCAGGCATTGCGGCCACAGCTCGCGCAGGCTCAGGGCCTTGGTGAAGGTGCCGACGGCGATGTCGAGGAAGTAGCCGGCGGGGAACAGTTGCCCCATCACCGCTGCTGTGCCTTCGAGTGACGAGCGTGGCACGATCAACCCGGAGAACTGAATGGTGGGCAGGCTGGTGATGATCATGGTGCCGAGGATCGCGGCGATCTGGGTGCGGGTGAACGCGGAGATCAGCATCCCCATGCTGGTGGTCGCCAGCAGGTAGAGCACTCCACCGCACGCCAGGGCGAAGGCGCTACCCTTGAACGGCACGCCGAACAGCCAGCGGTTCATCGCCACCAGCAGTGCCAGGTTGATCAGGCTGACGATCAGATAAGGCACCTGCTTGCCGAGCAGGAATTCCAGGCGTGTCAGGGGTGTGGCATAGAAGTTGGTAATCGAGCCCAGCTCCTTCTCCCGGACGATACCCAGCGCGGTCAGCATGGCCGGGATGAAGGCCAGAATCAGCGCCATGACGCCGGGGCCGATGGCGTTCACGCTGACGACATCCTGGTTGTAGCGAAAGCGTGTTTCCAGGTTTACCAGTGGCTGCGCCGGCTGAGCTGCACTGCTCAAGGACGCCAGTAATGCCAGGTTGCCCTGATGCACGGCTTCGACATAGTTCCGGCTGGTTTCGGCGCGAAACGGCATGCCACCGTCGAGCCAGGCGGCTACGGTCGGCTGGCGACCGGCGTAGAGGTCGCGACCAAAGCCCGGCGGTATCTCCAGCGCCAGCTTGATCTCGGAACGCTGCAGGCGCCGGTGCATTTGCCCCAGGTCGGTTATCGGTGCTTGCTCATCGAAGTAGCGCGAGCCACGAAACGCTTCCAGGTAGGCGCGGCTTTGCGGGCTTTGGTCCTGGTCATAGACCGCAAAGGCGAGGTTCTCGACGTCCAGCGAGATCCCGAAACCAAAGATCACCATCATGAACAGTGCGCCGAGCAAGGCAAACGCCAGGCGTACCTTGTCCCGCAGTAGCTCCTTGCCCTCGCGGTTTGCCAAGGCGAACAGGCGCTTGAGGCTGAAGCCTCGGCGCTGGCGCAGTAACGTCGGCGCGGCGGCCGTATTCAGCGGCGCGTCAGTGGCAGGCGCCTCCACCGGGCCCTGGGCCTGTTCCAGGCAGCGCACGAAGGCGTCTTCCAGGGTGTCGCCGGCGAACTGTGTCTGCAGCGCTGAGGGCGTATCGCAGGCCAGTACCTGGCCGGCGTGCATCAACGAAATGCGGTCGCAGCGTTGTGCCTCGTTCATGAAGTGGGTGGAGAGGAAGATGGTCACGCCCTGTTCCCGTGACAGCTCGATCAGCAGGCGCCAGAAGTCGTCACGGGCGGCGGGATCGACTCCCGAGGTCGGTTCGTCGAGGATCAGCACTTCCGGCCGGTGCAGTACCGCCACTGCGAGCGAAAGCCGTTGGCGAATCCCCAGGGGAAGCGCGCCGGATTGTTGGTCGGCCACGCTGTTCAGATCGAAACGCTGGATCAGTTCGGCGATGCGCGGACGGCTTTCGGCGTTGGGCAAGTCAAACAGGCGTGCGTGCAGCTCAAGGTTTTGCCGCACACTCAGCTCGCCGTACAGGGAAAAGCTCTGCGACATGAAACCGACCCGTTTGCGGGTGGCCAGGTCGCTGGCATCCACCGGGCGCCCGAGCAGGCTGGCGCTGCCTTCGCTGGCGGGCATCAGGCCGGTCAGGACCTTCATGGTGGTGGTTTTACCGCACCCGTTGGAGCCAAGAAAGCCGAAGATCTCGCCACGACCAATGGCGAAGCTGACCTTGTTGACCGCGGTGAAGTCGCCAAAGCGCAGGGTCAGTTCATGGGCTTCGATAGCGATTTCGGCGTTGCTGTCGGCACGTGGTGGTATGTGCAAGGGTTGCCCGCTGCGCTTGCTGTCACCCTGAAAGTGAGTAAAGGCGTCGTCGAGCTTGTCGCTGGGGGTCACGGCGGCCAGTTCGCGGCTGGGCCCGGCGGCGATCAGGCGTCCGCGGTCGAGCATCAGGCAATGCTCGAACTGCTCGGCTTCCTCCATGTAGGCCGTGGCGACCAGCAGGGTCAGTTGCGGGCGCTCGCGGCGCACCTGCTCGACCAGTTCCCAAAAGCGCCGCCGTGACAACGGGTCGACGCCTGTGGTCGGTTCGTCGAGGATCAACAAGTCGGGGTCATGGATCAGCGCGCAGCACAGCCCGAGCTTTTGTTTCATGCCGCCCGAGAGCTTGCCGGCGGGGCGGTCGGCGAAACGCACCAGGTCAGTGGCCAGCAGCAGCTCGTGCATGCGCCGCTCGCATTCCGCGCGGGGCAGGCCGAACAGGGTGGCGAAGAAACTGATGTTTTCGCGTATCGACAGGTCCGGGTAAAGGTTGTTGCCCAGCCCTTGGGGCATGAAGGCGATGCGTGAGTACAGGCTGCGGCGATGGCGACGCTCGTCGATCGAGCCGTCGAGCACCTGTAGCGTGCCGGTCTGCAACTTTTTCACCCCGGCAATCAACCCAAGCAGGCTGGACTTGCCCGCCCCATCGGGGCCGATCAGGCCGCAACGGGTGCCGGCTGGCAGCTCGAAGTCGATGCCCTGCAGGGCCACTACGGTGCCGTAGCGATGGCTGATGCCCTTGGCGTGCAGCGCCAGCGCATTCATTGCAGGTTGGCCGGCCAGTCCACGGGGGCCGTGCGTACATAGCCGGCCCCTGGCATACCGGGTTTGGCTTGAGGCAGGGCGCTAGGGTCGGTCAGGCGCAGTTTTACCCGGAACACCAGCTTCTGGCGTTCGTCACGGGTTTCCACTTGCTTGGGGGTGAACTGAGCCTTGGCCGCGACAAAGATGATCTTGGCCGGCAGGGCTTTGTCGGGCAGGGCATCGAGTACGATCCGTGCCTGATCGCCCATGGTCAGTTTGCCGGCGGTCGAAGCCGGCAGGTAGAGGTTCATGTACTGATCGTTGGGGTCGATCAGCAGGAGTACACGTCCGCCCGCCGGCAGCACCTCGCCGGGTTCGGCCAAGCGTAACTGGATCACCCCGTCGATGGGCGCGCGCAGACTGCTGTCGTCAATTTCGCTGGTCAACTGTTCGACCTGTGCCTGCGCCGCACCAATGGCCGCATTGATAGCCGCCAGTTGTGCACGAGCGGCGACCACCGCCGAGCTGCTGGTGTCGAAGCGTGCCTGTTGCTGATCGAGCAGTTGCTGGCTGGCGTACTTGCGCTGGAACAGTTCACGACTGCGCCGCAGCTCCTGGCTGGCAAGCAGCAATTCGCTCTGACGCAACTGCACGTTGGCCTGGGCCGCGGCGTAGTTCTCCTTGGCGCGCAGCACTTCCGCTTCGGCCTGGGTACGTTGAGCTTCGAGGGTGCGGGTGTCGATGCGGGCCAGCAATTGTCCCTGCTTCACGCTGTCGCCTTCATCGGCCAGCACTTCGGCCAGGCGCCCGGGAACCTTGCTGGCGATCTGCACCTCGGTGGCTTCAAGCCGACCGTTGCCTTGGCTCAGGCCTTCGGGCAGGCGATCATGCAGTGATTTCCAGTAGCCCAAGCCCCCCGCGGCCACGAGCAGAGCAATCAGGGCAGCGGCGAAAAGTCTTGGTGTGTGTTGGCTAAGCGACATTGTTCAAGCATCCTGCGGCAATGACGTCAGTGTGACGGTTCCCTGTTTAGCCGGGTTGATATCCGTCAATTGAGTAGGAATCCTACCCTGTTCAGCGCAAGGCGAGTACAGCGGCCCATTGTTCGGCAGTTACCGGCATGACCGAAAGGCGGCTGCCTTTCTGTACCAGTGGCAGCTCGGCGAGGGCTGTTTGTTGTTTCAGGTAACCCAGGCCAAGCACCTGTGTGAATGTCTCGACATGGATGACATTGATGGCGCTCCACGGGTTCTTCTCGGCAGTGGCCTTAGCGTCGAAGTAGTGGCTCTCGGGGTCGAGCGCGGTGGGGTCCGGGTAAGCGTCCGAGGTGATCCGGGCAATGCCGGCAATACCCGGCTCCGGGCAGCTGGAATGGTAGAAAAAGAACGCATCACCTACCGTCATCGAACGAATGAAATTGCGTGCCTGATAGTTACGCACGCCGTCCCAGCGGGTTTCGCCGAGCGTGGCCAGGTCTTGGATCGAGAGCTCGTCGGGCTCGGATTTCATCAGCCAATAGGCCATGGAAGGTGCTCCTGAAAAAATTGGAAACAACCTGTGGCGCGAAACCGACAGCCGGTTGACGTCAACGTTTGCGTGTCGCTTCAGGTTGTCGGAGAATGCGCGGGTTTTAAGCATGACGCTGCTGCACGGCCTACCTCGCTAACCGTTGCTGCCATCGTGATCAGTTTGCCTGAGGGGGGCAATCGATGAATCGCAAACCGGATATGATCTGGGTACTCGTTTTTCTGTTCGGTTTGGGTGTGGTCACTACCGGTTATGCGGAAAGCCTCTGGGAGCGCAACCTCGACACCAATTATGAAGTGTCGGTCATCCCGCAACAGCGTTGATCGGCTGCTTGCCTGCGCTTAGTTCGCCAGGTACCAGCCCTTGTCCGAAACAGTTCCTTGAAGCGGCACGTCCCAACTGGCTTGAGTCAGTCGCTCGACCTTCTGGCATTCATGCGCCAGCCCCAGTAGCAGTGGTTTTCTCCAGGTTTTGCGTCGGGCCAGGTAGCCCAGGCTTCGGTCGTAGAAACCACCGCCCATACCCAAGCGTCCCCCTGTTTCATCGAACCCTACAAGCGGCAGCAGGACCAGGTCCAGCGCCCATACGGGGCGTTGTCGTGCCTGGCTAATGACAGGCTCAGGAATGCGGAAGCGGTTGGGGCGTAGCTTTTCGCCTGCCTCAATGCGTTGAAAGGCCATCTTGGTCTTCGGCCAGGCGTGCAGTACTGGCAGGTAGGTACGCTTGCCACGGCGCTGGGCCTCGCGCAGCAACAGGCGCGGGTCGATTTCGCTGTCGTTGGGCAGGTACAAGGCAATGTGCCTGGCACGACGGAACAATGGATGCTGTGCCAGTTGGCAATACAGGTTCTGCGCGGCCCGGCGTTGTTCGGCAGGCGTCAACGCGCGACGGGCATCTCGAAGCAGGCGGCGTAGCTGGGGGCGGGTGAGCAGCGCGGTGTCGGTCATGGCACGGGCGGTCTCTTGAGCAACTGCCAGGCGGGTGGCAGCGCGTGTGCGCATGCCAAGGCTGGCAGGCGCAGGATAATCAGGCTCCCCGACGAACCGCTGTCGGTGTAGCCCTTGAACCCGAAAGTTCAAGGTGGAGATTGCAGGGGGCGTTAAGGCTTTCCGTCAGGCGGACATGCGCACCGGCCCCAGCGTGCAACCCCCGTGGTTGTGCGTATCGGCTCAGGGACATGACCGACTGGCAAGCACTCCAGGGAGTGATCGAGAGTATACCTGAAACTCAATTGGATGGTGTATCGGCATCGTTGGCCAACGCCTGATCGACGCGTTCCAGCAGGTCGCGCACCTGTTCGCGGGTGGCGCCGCCGACTTGAGGGGCCGGGCGTTCCTGCCGGTGCAGCAGGTCGTGGGTAATGTTGAGGGCGGCCATGACCGCGATACGGTCGGCGCCAATAACCTTGCCGCTGCTGCGGATCTCGCGCATTTTGCCGTCCAGGTAGCGTGCAGCGCTGATCAGGTTGCTGCGTTCTTCCGGCGGACAGATGATCGAGTACTCTTTGTCGAGGATCTGAACGGTGACGCTATTGCTTGAACTCATGAGTCTTGCTCCAGGGCCTTGAGTCGCAAAATCATCGATTCGACCTTACGCCGGGCGATTTCATTTTTTTCGATGAGGTGGGCACGTTCCTCACGCCAGGATTTTTCCTGAGCTAATAAGAGTGCGTTTTGCCGTTTTAGTTGCTCGACCCGTTCAATCAACAGTTCGAGTCGGCCCATCAGCGCTTGCAGCTCGGTCTCTTGCATGAAATGCCACTCGATTGGGTGTGCCTGAGTTCCCGGCGATTATGCCCTGCCAGCCCCGAGTTGGCCGCGTCGATGGTCTTGGCGCGCCTGCCGGTGCTAGGATACAAGGTCTTCATTCTAGTCATTGCGCCGTCTGGCGCCTAGTTGCCCATGCCCAATACCAACTCGCCGTACACCGCATTCGCCGCCCTGCTGAGCAGCGGCGGTCATCCAGTTTCTCCTGCCGAACTGCACGGGCTGTTGCTCGGACGTAGCTGCACAGGTGCCGGCTTCGATGCCGACAGCTGGTTGGCCGACGCAGCCCCCCTGCTTGATACCGAGCCGGCCGACAATGTTCGCAATGCCCTGATTGGCTTGCAGGAAATGGTCAAGGCCGAACTCACCGGTGAAGACATCACCATCGTCTTGCTGCTGCCGGGCGATGACGCGCCGCTGACCGAGCGTGCCGTTGCGCTGGGCCAGTGGTGCCAAGGCTTCCTTGACGGCTTCGGCCTGAACTCGGGTGGCCTGACATTGAGCACTGAAGCCAAGGAAGTGCTGCAGGACCTGGCCGCCATTTCCCAGGTCCAGGATGCTCTGGAGGAATCCGAGGACGGCGAGAGCGACTACATGGAAGTCATGGAATACCTGCGCGTCGCGCCGTTGCTGCTTTACACGGAGCTGGCCAAGCCTGCTCCAGCCGCTGCGAAACCTTCCCTGCACTGATTTTTGCCTGGACGCCATCTGCCCATGACCCACATCCCCAAGTCGGAATACGCCCGCCGGCGAAAGGCGCTGATGGCGCAGATGGAGCCCAACAGCATCGCCATCCTGCCGGCGGCTGCGGTCGCCATACGCAACCGCGATGTCGAGCACGTGTATCGCCAGGACAGCGACTTCCAGTACCTGAGCGGCTTTCCCGAGCCCGAAGCGGTGATTGCGCTGATACCCGGGCGTGAGCACGGTGAATATGTGTTGTTTTGTCGTGAGCGCAATCCTGAGCGTGAGCTGTGGGATGGCTTGCGCGCCGGGCAGGAGGGCGCCATTCGCGATTTTGGCGCCGATGATGCCTTCCCGATCACCGATATCGACGAAATTCTGCCGGGGTTGATCGAGGGACGCGACCGCGTGTACTCGGCGATGGGCAGCAATGCCGAGTTCGACCGCCATTTGATGGAGTGGATCAACGTGATTCGCTCCAAGGCGCGCCTCGGTGCGCAGCCGCCCAACGAATTCGTTGCCCTGGATCATCTGCTGCATGACATGCGTCTGTATAAATCGGCAGCGGAAGTGAAGGTGATGCGCGAAGCCGCGGCCATTTCGGCGCGTGCTCATGTGCGGGCGATGCAAGCCTGCCGGGCCGGCTTGCACGAGTACAGCCTTGAAGCCGAGCTGGATTACGAGTTTCGCAAGGGCGGGGCGAAGATGCCGGCTTACGGCTCGATCGTTGCGGCTGGACGCAACAGCTGCATCCTGCATTACCAGGAAAACGATGCGCCGCTGAAGAATGGTGATCTGGTGCTGATCGACGCGGGTTGCGAGATTGACTGCTACGCCAGCGATATCACTCGGACGTTTCCGGTCAGTGGCACCTTTTCGCCGGAGCAGAAAGCAATCTACGAACTGGTACTCAAGGCGCAGATGGCGGCTTTCGAAGAGATTGCGCCGGGCAAGCACTGGAACCACGCGCACGAAGCGACCGTGCAGGTGATTACCGAAGGGCTGGTGGCGTTGGGCCTGCTCGCAGGCGAGGTGCCGGATCTGATCGAGTCCGAGGCTTACAAGGCCTTCTACATGCACCGTGCCGGGCACTGGCTGGGCATGGATGTACACGATGTTGGGGACTACAAGGTTGGCGGCCAGTGGCGGGTACTTGAGCCGGGGATGACCCTGACGGTCGAGCCGGGGATCTACATCTCGGCGGACAATATGCACGTGGCGAAAAAATGGCGTGGTATCGGCATACGCATCGAGGACGACGTAGTGGTAACCAAGCATGGGTGTGAAGTTCTGACGGCGGGCGTGCCGAAGACAGTCGCTGAAATCGAAGCCTTGATGGCTGCTGCACGAAGCCAGGCCGCATGAACCGGTTCAATCTGGCAATTATTGGCGGCGGCCTGGTGGGGGCCAGCCTGGCCCTGGCGCTGCAGGCCGGTGCCAAGGCCCGGGGCTGGACGATCCTGCTGATCGAGCCGTTTGCACCCGGCGACAGCTATCAGCCCAGCTACGATGCGCGCTCGTCGGCGTTATCCTTCGGTACCCGACAGATCTATGAACGGCTGGGGCTGTGGCAGGCGATCAGTCGCCGTGCCGAGCCGATCCGGCAGATCCAGGTGTCTGATCGGGGGCGTTTCGGCGCGGCCCGTTTGAACGCAATGGAAGAGGGCGTACCGGCCCTCGGCTATGTGGTGGAAAACGCCTGGCTGGGGCAGTGCCTTTGGAAAGGGCTGGATCCTGAGGTGGTCAGTTGGCGCTGCCCGGCCGAAGTGACGGCCTTGCAGGCGCTGGAAGACGGTTATCGCCTGTCGCTCAACGACGACACGACCCTTGACTGCGACCTGGCGGTGCTGGCCGACGGTGGCCGTTCTGGCCTGCGCGAGCAGTTGGGCATTCATGTCACGACGCGGCCTTACAACCAGAGTGCGTTGATCGCCAACATCACGCCCAGTGAAGCGCACTGCGGGCAAGCGTTTGAGCGCTTCACCGACGAAGGGCCTATGGCGCTGTTGCCGCTGCCGGAAAACCGCTGCGCGCTGGTCTGGACCCGCAAGGGGATGGACGCCAAGCGGTTGGCCGAGCTGGATGAGCGCAGCTTCCTCGACGAATTGCAGGGCGTGTTCGGCTACCGGTTGGGTGCCTTGTGTCAGGTGGGTGTTCGTCACCTGTATCCGTTGTCATTGGTCGAGGCGCAGGAGCAGGTGCGTCCTCACCTGGTGGTGCTGGGCAATGCGGCGCACAGCCTGCACCCGATTGCCGGGCAGGGCTTCAACCTGTCGTTGCGTGACGTTCAGGCCTTGTCTGAAGCCTTGCTCGCCGGGCCGCAAGCGCCCGGTGACCTTGCGACGTTGCAAGCCTACTGTGAGCGTCAACGCCTTGATCAGGCCTTGACCATCGGCTTTTCCGACCGTGTCACCCGACTGTTTGGCAACAACCAGCCGCTGGTGACGGCCGGGCGCAACCTGGGCCTGCTTGGGCTCGACCTGCTGCCACCGGCCAAGCGCTGGTTCGCCCGGCAAGCGATGGGCCTGGGCACCCGTTCGGACCTGCAGGGTTGAGCATGCGCAAGGGCTACATACCACTTTCCCTTTATCTGCGGCTCCGGCCGCAAGCAATACAGGCTTAAGGCATGGAAATGCGCGCGGATCTGTTGATTGTCGGTGCCGGTATGGTCGGCAGCGCCCTGGCGTTGGCGCTACAGCACAGTGGCCTGAATATTCTGCTGGTCGATGGCAGCCCGCTGTCGGTCAAACCCTTTGATGCCGAGGCCGCATTCGAGCCACGGGTCAGCGCCCTGTCGGTGGCTAGCCAGCGGATCCTTGAACGGCTCGGTGCCTGGGACGGTATCTGCGCCCGACGCGTCTGCCCATATGGGCAGATGGAGGTCTGGGACGGCAGCGGGACAGGTCGTATTCACTTTTCCGCAGCCAGCGTGCATGCCGAGGTGCTGGGGCATATCGTCGAGAACCGAGTGGTCCAGGATGCGCTGCTGGAGCGCCTGCATGACAGCGAGATCGGCCTGCTGGCCAATGCACGCCTGGAACAGATACGGCGTTCTGGAGAGGACTGGCTGCTGACCTTGGCCGATGGCCGTACGCTGCGTGCACCCTTGGTGATCGCAGCCGACGGGGCGAACTCGGCCGTGCGCCGCCTGACGGGATGCGAAACCCGTGAGTGGGATTACTTGCATCACGCCATCGTGACCAGTGTGCGCTGCAGCCAGGCTCATCAGGCCACGGCCTGGCAGCGCTTTACGGATGATGGCCCGCTGGCGTTTCTGCCGCTGCAGCGCGACGGCGAGCAGGGGTGGTGCTCGATTGTCTGGTCGACCACGCCGGAGCAGGCCGAGCGCCTGATGGGGTTGGCCGATGAGGCGTTCTGCGCCGAACTCGAGCGCGCCTTCGAAGGTCGTCTGGGCCAGGTGCTGAGTGCCGACCCGCGATTGTGTGTGCCGCTGCGCCAGCGCCATGCCAAGCGCTATGTGGCCGAGGGCCTGGCGCTGATTGGCGATGCTGCGCATACCATTCACCCGTTGGCCGGGCAGGGCGTCAACCTGGGCTTCCTCGATGCGGCGGTGCTCGCCGAGGAACTGTTAAACGCTCTGGACCGTGGCGAGCGGCTGGCCGATGTGCGGGTACTGAGTCGCTTCGAGCGGCGCCGGATGCCGCACAACCTGGCCTTGATGGCGGCAATGGAAGGCTTCGAGCGGCTGTTCCAGGCCGATCCGTTGCCGCTGCGCTGGCTGCGTAATACGGGCCTGAAGTGGGTCGAGCAATTGCCTGAGGCCAAGGCGCTGTTTGTGCGTCAGGCCCTCGGCTTGAGCGGTGATCTGCCCGAATTGGCGCGGCCCTGAGAGGCTTGCAACATCTGGTAACTGCTCTGTTGTGAGTTAGGTTGAGATGGCAAATGGGATTCACTACCATTTCTGCCTTTCTTGTCTTTCGAGGACCGCTTCCATGTTGTCACGCAAGCATTTACTGGCCGCCCTGGCATTGACCCTGTTCGGTAGCACCGCCCAGGCAGCGGATGAAGTGGTGGTGTACTCCTCGCGAATTGATGAGCTGATCAAGCCGGTATTTGATGCCTACACGGCCAAGACTGGTGTGAAGGTCAAGTTCATTACCGACAAGGAAGCACCGCTGATGCAGCGGATCAAGGCCGAGGGCGAGAATGCCACCGCCGACCTGCTGCTCACCGTCGATGCGGGCAACCTCTGGCAGGCCGAGCAAATGGGCATCCTGCAGCCGATCCAGTCGTCGGTGATCGATGCCAACATCCCGTCTCAATATCGTGCCTCGTCCCATGACTGGACAGGCCTGAGCCTGCGCGCACGAACCATTGTCTACTCCACCGAGCGGGTCAAGCCGGAAGAGCTGAGCACCTACGAGGCACTGGCCGACAAGCAATGGGAAGGCCGCCTGTGCCTGCGTACCGCGAAGAAGGTCTACAACCAGTCGTTGACCGCCACCCTGATCGAGACCCATGGCGCCGAGAAAACCGAACAGATCATCAAGGGCTGGGTGAACAACCTGTCCACAGACGTCTTCTCTGACGATACGGCCTTGCTGCTGGCGATCAAGGCCGGTCAGTGCGATGTCGGTATCGTTAACACCTATTACTACGGTCGCTTGCACCAGCAGGACCCGCAACTGCCGGTCAAGCTGTTCTGGCCTAACCAGGCGGACCGCGGTGTTCACGTCAACCTCTCGGGTATCGGCCTGACCAAGTACGCGCCCCATCCAGAGGCAGCCAAGGCCCTGGTCGAGTGGATGACCGGTGCGGATGCACAGAAGATGTTCGCGAGTATCAACCAGGAGTTCCCGGCCAACCCGAAGGTTGCACCGTCCGAGGAAGTCGCCGCCTGGGGAACCTTCAAGGCTGACGCCCTCCCGGTGGAAGTCGCAGGCAAGCGTCAGGCTGAAGCGATTCGCTTGATGGACCGGGCTGGCTGGAACTAAGCCCCAGGCTTTATGCTTGTTCGACCCTTTGCGGCTTCATCGCCGGCAAGGCCAGCTCTGATGGGCAGGTGTTGCCGGCGACAGTCATTAAAACCTAGAGCATCGCCCTTTGGCCCACCCTGCCCAACGCCGCTGGTATCCCCTGGTTTTCGCCGTTGTCACCTTGGTGCTGTTGCCGATCAGTGTTCTGCTCCTGTCCTGGGAGACGATTGACCGGCAGATCTGGTCGCACCTGCTCGAAACCCAGATGTCCCGCCTGTTGGGCAATACCGCCACACTGGTCGTCGGTGTCGGCATGGGTGTCACCCTGTTGGGCGTCAGCCTGGCCTGGTTGACCAGCCTTTGTGAGTTTCCCGGGCGTCGTTGGCTCGATTGGGCCTTGATGCTGCCCTTCGCCATCCCGGCCTATGTACTGGCGTTCGTCTTTGTCGGCTTGCTGGATTTTTCCGGACCAGTGCAAACCCTGCTGCGCGAGTGGTTCGGGCCGATGCGTCTGCCTCGGGTGCGTTCCACCGGTGGCGTGATCACGGTGCTGGTGCTGGTGTTCTACCCCTACGTCTACCTGCTGGCTCGCACTGCGTTCATTGCTCAAGGCAAGGGTTTGATGGAGGCCGCGCGGGTATTGGGGCATTCGCCGTTGCAGGCGTTCTGGCGGGTTGCACTGCCCATGGCGCGTCCTGCGATTGGTGCAGGCGTGGCATTGGCACTCATGGAGACCCTGGCGGACTTCGGTGCGGTCTCGGTGTTCAACTTCGATACGTTCACCACGGCCATCTATAAAACCTGGTACGGCTTCTTCAGCCTTTCCAGTGCGGCACAACTGGCCAGCCTGTTATTGCTGGCGGTCATGCTGGTGCTGTACGGCGAGCGCCGGGCACGTGGTGCAACCCGCAGTGGCAGTGAGCGGCCACGGGGCAAGGCCTTGTATCACCTGCGCGGGGTCAAGGCGTTTGCAGCGACCGGTTGGTGCCTGCTGGTCTTTGCCTGTGCGTTCGTCATCCCGGTGCTGCAACTGCTGGTGTGGTTCTGGCAGCGTGGTCGTTTCGACCTTGACGAGCGCTATGCCGGGCTGATTGTGCACACCCTCTACCTGGGCGCCATGGCGGCGTTGATCACGGTCTGTGTGGCACTGATGCTGGCATTTGCCCGACGGCAGGCGCCCACGCGCGGTATCCGGGCTGGCGTCAGCCTGGCTAACCTTGGTTACGCCTTGCCGGGATCGGTACTGGCTGTGTCGATCATGTTGGCGTTCAGCTACCTGGACAAGCAACTGGTCATCCCGCTGTCCAGCTGGCTGGGTGGCGCTGGCAAGCCGTTACTGCTGGGCAGCCTCAGTGCATTGATACTGGCATACCTGGTGCGATTCGTGGCTGTTGCCTATGGGCCTTTGGAAAGCAGCCTTGCGCGGGTTAGGCCTTCGCTGCCGGAAGCTTCGCGCAGCCTTGGGGTTGCGGGGCCGCGCCTGTTCTTCAAGGTCTACCTGCCGTTGTTGGTGCCTGGTGCGCTGAGCGCGGCGCTGTTGGTGTTTGTCGACGTACTCAAGGAAATGCCTGCTACCTTGCTACTGCGGCCCTTTGGCTGGGACACGCTAGCGGTGCGGGTCTTTGAAATGACCAGTGAGGGCGAGTGGGCACGTGCTTCGCTGCCTGCGCTAACCCTGGTGTTGGTCGGCCTGTTGCCGGTTATCGGGCTGATTCGACGGTCTGCTCGGCACCCCGGCCAAGCGCACTGAGGGTGTAAGCATCCAGCCTTGCAGCTACAATGCGCGGCATTCGCTACGTCGGTGGCTGCACTGCCGCCGGTCGTAGCCTCGCCACGCGCGGAAGGAGAAACCCATGGGACTGCGTACGCCTCTTTATGACCTGCATTTGGCGCTTGGCGCCAAGATGGTCGATTTTGGCGGTTGGGACATGCCCCTGCATTACGGCTCGCAAGTCGAGGAGCACCATCAGGTGCGTCGCGACTGCGGGGTTTTCGATGTATCTCACATGACCGTGATTGATATCGGCGGCGCTCAGGCAGCGGCGTGGCTGCAGTATGTGCTGGCCAACGATATCGAGCGCCTGAGTGCCACAGGCAAAGCCCTGTACAGCACCCTGCTCAATGAGCAAGGTGGGGTGATCGACGACATGATCGTCTATCGCTGTGATGACGGTTATCGTCTGGTGGTCAACGCTGCGACCCGCGACAAGGACCTGGCCTGGCTACAAGCGTGCCGGGTTGGTTTTGACGTGAGTATCCAGGAGCGCACGGATTTGGCGATCCTGGCGGTCCAAGGGCCTCATGCCCGCGAAAAGGTCGCAGATCTGGTGACTGCCGCACGTGCGGCATTGATTCGCGAACTCAAGCCGTTCGAGGGCCTGGTCGACGGTGACTGGTTTATCGCTCGTACCGGTTATACCGGCGAAGATGGTTTGGAAATCATGCTGCCAGCAGTTCAGGCGCCCGGGTTCTTCAACGACCTGGTCGGTGCCGGTATTGCCCCGAGTGGGCTGGGCGCACGCGATACCTTGCGTCTTGAGGCGGGTATGAACCTCTATGGCCAGGATATCGACGAAGCGCATTCTCCGCTGACCTCGAACCTCGCCTGGAGCATTGCCTGGGAGCCGGCGACGCGAGACTTCATCGGTCGTGCCGCGCTTGAGGCCGAGCGTGATGCCGGGCCGAAGCTTAAGCTGGTGGGCCTGGTGCTGGAGGAGCGCGGGGTGTTACGTGCTCACCAGGTCGTGCGTATCAGTGAAATTGGCGAAGGAGAGATCACCAGTGGTAGCTTCTCCCCTACGCTGAGCAAATCGATTGCTCTGGCACGGGTGCCAATGGCGACTGCCGATCGCGCTGAAGTCGAGATCCGTGGTCGCTGGTACCCGGTGCGAGTGGTCAAGCCAACGTTCGTGCGGCATGGCAAGATTCTGATCTGAATTTTTTCTGGCGGGCCGACCGCTGACCTTATCGAGGACAACAATATGAGCGATATCCCTGCCGAACTGCGTTTTGCCGATAGTCATGAGTGGGCCCGTCTGGAAGCTGACGGTAGTGTCACGGTTGGCATCAGTGACCACGCTCAGGAAGCCTTGGGCGATGTGGTATTCGTTGAGCTGACCGAAGTGGGCATGGTGTTTGCCGCTGGCGATACCGCCGGTGTGGTCGAGTCGGTCAAGGCCGCTTCGGACATCTACGCCCCGATCAGCGGCGAAGTCATCGCGGTCAACGAGGATTTGAGCGACAGCCCTGAGTCGCTGAACAGCGATCCGTATGGCGCCTGGATCTTCAAGCTGAAGCCAGCCGATCCGGCTGAACTGGACAAGCTGCTCGACGCGGCAGGCTACAAAGCGCTCATCGGCGAATAGTTTTCCGACACAAGCGGCAATCTCTTCCTAGACTCAATATGCCTCGGCTGGTCGAGGCTTGGTCTAGGAAGAGAGAGCCGCTATGTCCCAGTCGCCGTCCCTGAGCCAACTGTACGACGCCAATCCTTTCCTGCGTCGCCACCTGGGGCCTGACCCCAGCGAGCAGCAGGCCATGCTCGAAGCCCTTGGCCTGGGCAGTCGTGTCGAGCTTATCGAACAGACCGTCCCACCCGGCATTCGCCTGAACCGCCCCCTCGACTTGCCGCCCGCCCTCGATGAAGAGGCCGCGCTGGCGAAGCTGCGTGGCTACGCCGAGCAAAACCAGATCTGGACCAGCCTTATCGGCATGGGCTACCACGGTACCCTCACGCCAACGGTGATCCTGCGTAACGTCCTGGAAAATCCCGGTTGGTACACGGCCTATACGCCGTATCAGCCCGAGATTGCCCAAGGGCGACTGGAGGCTTTGCTGAACTTTCAGCAGATGATCATTGACCTCAGCGGGCTGGACCTGGCGAACGCCTCGCTCCTTGATGAAGCCACGGCTGCCGCCGAAGCGATGGCCTTGGCTCGCCGCGTTGCCAAGTCGAAGAGCAACGTGTTTTTTGCCGATGAGCACTGCCATCCACAAACCCTCTCGGTATTGCAGACCCGCGCCGACGGTTTTGGTTTTGAACTGGTCATCGACGCTGTGGATAACCTCGCCAAATACGCTGTGTTCGGTGCCTTGTTGCAGTACCCCGACACCCATGGCGAGGTGCGCGACCTGAGGCCGTTTATCGAACAGCTGCATACGCAGCAGGCACTGGCGTGTGTCGCCGCCGACCTGCTGAGCCTGGTGCTGTTGGCGCCACCGGGCGAGCTGGGGGCCGACGTGGTGCTGGGGTCTACCCAGCGCTTTGGTGTGCCGATGGGCTATGGCGGGCCGCATGCGGCTTATTTCGCTTGTCGTGACGAGTTCAAGCGGGCGATGCCGGGGCGGATCATCGGCGTGTCCAAGGACGCCCGTGGCAACCTCGCGCTGCGCATGGCACTGCAGACCCGTGAGCAGCATATTCGTCGGGAGAAGGCCAACTCGAACATCTGCACGGCGCAAGTGCTGCTGGCCAATATCGCCGGATTCTATGCGGTCTACCATGGGCCGGAAGGCCTGAAACGGATTGCCCAGCGGGTACACCGATTGACCTTCATCCTGGCGGCCGGGCTGGAGAGCAAGGGTATCAAGCGGCTCAATGAGCATTTCTTCGATACCCTGACCCTGGAAGTGGGCGGCAGCCAGACTGCGATCATCCAGAGCGCCGAGGCGGCGCAGATCAACCTGCGGATTCTGGGGCGCGGCCAACTGGGTGTCAGCCTCGATGAAACCTGCAACGAAGGCACGGTGCTGCGCCTGTTCGATATCTTTCTGGGCGCCGACCATGGCCTGGACATCGCGACCCTCGATACCCATGCCCTGCCTGAGGGGATACCCGCGGCGTTGGTGCGCCGCTCGGCCTACCTGACGCACCCGGTATTCAATCTGCACCACAGCGAAACCGAGATGCTGCGCTACCTCAAACAGTTGGAGAACAAGGATCTGGCGCTGAACCAGTCGATGATTCCACTGGGTTCTTGCACCATGAAGCTCAATGCCAGCAGCGAGATGATCCCCATTACCTGGCCAGGTTTTGCACAGCTGCATCCGTTCGCCCCCGCCGCGCAGGTGCAGGGCTACAAGGCCATGATCGACGAACTGGAGAGTTGGCTCTGCGCGATTACCGGTTTCGACGCGGTCTGCATGCAGCCCAACTCCGGTGCCCAAGGTGAATATGCCGGGTTGATGGCGATTGCCAAGTACCATCGCAGCCGCCAGCAGGGCCAGCGCGATATCTGCCTGATCCCCGCCTCAGCTCATGGGACCAACCCGGCGTCTGCACAAATGGCCGGCATGCAGGTGGTCATCGTTGACTGTGACAAGGACGGCAACGTCGACCTGACCGACCTCAAGGCCAAAGCCAAGGCGGCAGGTCAGCGCCTGTCCTGCCTGATGGCGACCTACCCCTCGACCCACGGTGTGTATGAAGAGGGGATTGTCGAGATCTGCGACGTTATCCACAGCCATGGTGGTCAGGTTTACATGGACGGGGCCAATCTCAATGCTCAGGTCGGCCTGACCCGGCCGGCCGATATCGGTGCCGATGTGTCGCACATGAACCTGCACAAGACTTTCTGCATTCCCCATGGTGGCGGTGGCCCGGGTATGGGGCCGATTGGTGTCCGGGCCCACTTGGCGCCCTTTGTCGCCAGCCACCCGGTGGTGCCGGTGCCGGGGCCTGACCCGAAGAACACGGCAATCAGCGCCGCGCCCTGGGGTAGCGCGAGTATCCTGCCGATCAGCTGGATGTACATCGCAATGATGGGGCCGCAATTGGCGGACGCCAGCGAGGTGGCGATCTTGTGTGCCAACTACCTGGCGCAGCAATTGGGCGGGGCGTTTCCGGTGCTCTATCGCGGTCGCAATGCGCGGGTGGCGCATGAGTGTATTCTCGATTTGCGGCCGTTGAAGGCCCTGACCGGCATTACCGAAGAGGATGTCGCCAAGCGCCTGATGGATTACGGATTCCATGCCCCGACCATGTCCTTTCCGGTGCCTGGCACGCTGATGGTCGAGCCTACGGAGAGTGAGTCAAAGGCGGAACTGGACCGCTTTATCGAAGCGATGCTGAGTATCCGCGCAGAAATTGCCGAAGTGCAGAACGGTAACTGGCCAGCAGAAGACAACCCACTTAAAGGCGCGCCGCATACCCTGGCAGACGTTGTCGGCGTATGGGAGCGGCCATACAGCATTGCGCAGGCGGTGACGCCCAGCACGCATGCCCGGCTGCACAAGTACTGGCCTGCGGTGAACCGGGTCGACAACGTGTATGGCGACCGCAACCTGTTCTGCGCGTGTGTACCGGTAGAGGACTACCGCTGAAGGGCTGGTCGCGGCGCCTTGATCGCGGGCAAGCCCGTTCCTACAGGGTTTGTGGGAGGCTTGCCTGCGATGGTTTTGGCGGGTTATTCGTTGGCGCCGGCGTTTTTCGCCAGGATGGCGTTGGCCAGCTCCATGTCGCTGGCTTTCAGCCTTGGGTTGTCGGCCCGCACTTTCTGGATGGCCGCTTCGAGGTAAGGTCCGCGAATGCTGCCTTCGCTTGCGACGAAGCTGCCCGCGTCGTCTTGAGCCGCAACGATCAACTTGTGATCCCTGAACGTCAGGTAGGTAGAGGCGGTGGTTGCACCCGAGGAAATAACGTCGCGCCAGAAGGTGTCGGCCAAGGCAGCGCCGAAGGGCAGGGACAGTAATGCAAGTGTTGCTACAGCACGCTTGAAGCGCATGGTGGGTGACTCCAACATTGGGGGGTGATCTAGCGGGTTTGATCTTGTCACCCCTCGGCAAGTTCCCTGGCTCTCAACGGGCCGATGAACGTACGTTGATCATGGCGCGACCCTGATAATTTCCGCCACGCTGGTAAGGCCCGCGGCGACCTTTTGCGCGCCGTTCAAGCGCAGGCTACGCATCCCTTCGGCAAGCGCCTGGTGACGTAACGCCTGAGCGTCGCCGTCGGCACAGATCAATGGCTTGAGCGACTCGCTCAAGGGCAGCAGTTCATGGATGCCAGTACGCCCCCGGTAGCCGGTGTGTCGGCAGGCAGGGCAGCCCGCCGCCTGCTTGGCCTCAGTGGGTAACGGCCACTGCTGGGGCTGGACCAGGGTATGCCAATCCTGTTCGGACAGGGTTGCGGGCACTTTGCAGGCGTGGCAGAGGGTGCGGATCAGGCGTTGGGCCATTACCCCGATCAACGTTGCACGGATCAGGTAGTGCGGGATGCCCAGCTCCAGCAAACGGCCAATGGCAGTACAGGCATCGTTGGTGTGCAAGGTGGACAGCACCAAGTGACCGGTCAGCGCTGCCTGGATGGCCATCTGTGCGGTCTCCAGGTCGCGTATCTCCCCGATCATGATGATGTCCGGGTCCTGGCGCAGCAGTGCGCGTACACCATTGGCGAAACACAGGTCGATGGCCGGGTCGACCTGCATCTGATTGAACGCGGGTTCGACCATTTCGATCGGGTCTTCGAGGGTGCAGAGGTTGACCTCAGGCGTTGCCAGTTGCTTGAGGCTGGCATACAAGGTGCTGGTCTTGCCGGAGCCGGTCGGCCCGGTGACCAGGACGATCCCGTGGTTGTGTTCCAGCATGCGTTGCCAGCATGCCAGCTCATCGCCGACCAGGCCCAACTGCTGGAAATCCCGCTGCAGCAGCTCAGGGTCGAAAATCCGTAGCACCAGCTTTTCACCGAAGGTGGTCGGCAGGGTGGACAGGCGTATTTCCACCTCACTGCCGGCGGGTGTTCGAGTCTTCAGCCGACCGTCTTGTGGGCGGCGTTTTTCTGCGACATTCATGCGTCCCAGGCTTTTCAGCCGGCTTACCGCCGCCAGCGTCACCCACGGTGGGAACCGGTAGGCCTCATGCAGCACGCCGTCGATACGAAAGCGTACGCCGCCCTGCTCGCGGCGAGGTTCGATATGGATATCGCTGGCGCGCTGCTCGAAGGCGTACTGCAGCAGCCAATCGACGATGCTCACAATGTGCGTGTCGTTGGCGTCCGCTTCCTGGTGTGCGGTGCCAAGGTCGAGCAGGTGCTCGATGCTGGCAGCGGGCCGGGCGATTTCCAGTTGGCAGGCGCTGTTGACCGAACGGGCGACATTGAAAAACTCCCGGCTCAGGTTGCGGATGCGTTCAGGGCTGGCGATTACCCGCTTGATCTGCCGTTTGAGGACGTGGGCCAAGTCGCTCTCCCAGCTGCGTACAAACGGTTGTGCACTGGCCACCGTCACGCTGTCGGCATCCACCGCGACTGCAAGTATGCCGTGGCGCTGGGCAAATGCTGCAGACATCAGGGCGGTAACGTGGGCTGCATCAATGCGCATCGGGTCGATGCACAGGTAGGGTTGGCCAGCATCGGCGGCCAGCCATTGGCACAGCCCTTCCAGCTCCAGCACCTGGCCAGGCTGGCGCGCGTCGGGCAGCCTGCGGCGGGCGATGACCTCCAGCGGATGGTCAGGGTCGTCGGCGGTTGGCACAACACGTTGGGCGTCTTCGGCGTGGATGACGTGTTGTGCAACCAGTGCATCCAGCAGGGTAACAAGGTCGAGTGGGCGATCCTCTGCGAGCGCGGGCATGGGGCTTCCTTGCAGGTCGGTTATGGCCTGTCAAGGCTAGTTGCTGCCGTGCTCGACGGTCGGGCGCAAGGTTTTCCGGGTATGTCGTGGCTCAGCGTGCGGGTCGTGATCCGAAGGCGCTGACCGGTGGCAGGCAGGGCTCAAGGTGTACCTCGACAACACTGATCAGGTTGCGCATTTTTTGCGCAATGAGTTCGGCGCGATGCCAGCTCAGGCCGCCGATCTGTACCTCAATGTGCATCAGCTCATCTTCTTGTTTCATCTGTAGCTGTTGAGGCACGAGGAACTGTAATGCGAACAGATTGAGAATACGGCACAGGCTGTCCGGCTCGGCTTCAGCCTGCAATCGGTACTGAACGTGTGCGTGCGTGGCATTGCTGGCCCACGCGTCGGTGCGCAGCGCAGTGACAGGGTGGTCCAGCCGTTCGAGTGCGCTCATGGAATTCTCCGAAGTTGATGAGAAGATTTTTGCATGATGCGCGGGGTATTTTTTCTCTATGATCCGCAGTTATTACCATCAATTGAATTGATTAATTCTTGAATAAGTCGTCTGGAGAAAAAATTATGCAGAGCGAGTTAGATGCCTATGACCGACGCATCCTGGCCCTGCTGCAGGAGGATGCTTCGCTGTCCAGCGCGCAGATTGCCGAGCGTGTGGGGTTGTCACAGTCGCCCTGCTGGCGGCGTATACAGCGTATGAAGGAGGAAGGGATTATTCGCGGGCAGGTGACCCTGCTCGACCGCAAGAAAATCGGCCTGAACACTCAGATCTTTGCCGAGGTCAAACTCAACGCCCACGGGCGTTCAAACTTCACCGAGTTCACCGAGCAGATTCGCGGCTTCCCTGAAGTTCTGGAGTGTTACGTGCTGATGGGGGCTGTGGATTTTCTCTTGCGTATTGTCACCCCGGACATCGAAGCCTACGAACGGTTCTTCTTCGAAAAGCTGTCGATGGTGCCGGGGATCCAGGAAGTCAACTCGATCGTGGCCTTGTCTGAAATCAAGTCCACGACGAGTCTGCCGGTGCTCTGAGGCTTACTTGCGCAGCAGGTATTTCCAGGCACGGCTTTGGAACACGGCAATGGCCTGTTGTACCCGGGCATCCAGAGCTTCGTCGTTGATGGGCTGATGGGCCAGGTGTTGCAGCTTGTTCAGCTCGCCGTACAGGCGGTCGACTTCCGGCACCTCAAGCACGTTGCGGGCGTGATGCAGCCAGGCCAGCAGGCGTTCGATGCGTGGCAGTTGCTCGGCCAGGTCTTCAGGCTGCTGCTGGTAGCGCGGCAGTTGCAGGGCCTGGGCTTCCTCGGCCAGCAGGTGGGTCAGCCAGTTACCCAGTTGCGCAGCGCCCTGGCGATTGCCACGGTTGTTGCGCTCGACTGTCCAGGCACGGGCCAGCAGCCAGCGCGAGGTGTCCAGAGAGAACTGGCCCCAGCGGGTTTCCAGCAGCTCTTCAGCGAACTGTTCCGGTGCGGCACGACGGACGTCTTCGTCCTCCAGGCCGGCCTGTACCAGCGGCTTCCAGTCTTCCAGCAGGGCGTCGAGGCTGTTGCGCAGCTCGCGGGTGCTGGCGCGTGGCGCAGCCTGGCCCAGGCTGCTGGCCAGGGCACGCAGTTCGGTCAGGTTCTCGACCCAGTCCTGCAGCAGGCGCCAGTGGCCATTGAAGCGGTACTGCTCGGCCAGTCGCTGGCTGCTGCCCAGCAACTGCCAGCCCAGTGCGGCGAAGGCGTCGTCCAGGGTCATTTCGGCGTTCAGTTCCGCCGCGGGCAGGCTCAGGTCATAGCTGGCCGGGTCGAGCAGGCGGTAGCCACGCTCGGCCTTGCTGATATCACAGGGCATCATCGGCAGGCTGGCGGCGAGTTCGGCGGCCAGCTCCAGCAGGGCTTCGGCGGGGCCTTCACGCAGTTCCAGCTCCAGTTCGCAGATCTCTTCGTGCTGCTTGCCGACGATGACCTTGCCCAGGTCCAGGGCCGCTTCGATCACGACCTTGGCCTTGCCACGGCCCCAGGCAATTTCCGCGTATTCGCGGGTGAAGTCGGTGCTGAACAGTGGCTTGATGGTTTTCTTGTCGACCTCGGCCAGTTGTTCTGGCCAGCACTGTGCGTCGAGTTTCTTCAGGTCCAGCTTGGTTTTTTCCAGGTGCCATTCGTATTCATGGCGCTCGGACAGGCCGGCAACGCTTTGACCACGGGTCTTGAGGGTCTGGATGATGACCTCGCCATCGCGGCGCAAACGCAGGGCGACCTTGGCCGCAGCCAGGTCGCGCTCAGGCGTGTCGAAGTACTGGTTGAGCAGCTCGCGCTGCTGCCAGCCGGACTTGTTGCGCTTCTTCAGCAATGGGTGTTCGCGCAGGGCCGCGAGGGTGTCGCGGCTGACCCGCAGTTTGATTTCGGTTTCTTTATGCATTGCTGGGCAATCCGGCGTCGGATGACAGGGGGCGTCTTGGCCGTGCAGTGTACAGGAGTCGGCCGCAGACGGTTTATTCCAGATGCCCGATGGCCCTATGATGAGGTCCGACCCGAGGAGAATCCGCATGCCGTTGCCGCCGCTCAAAGACCAGTTTGCCGCGCTGATTGCCGCACCCTCGGTCAGTTGCACTCAAGCCGCGCTGGATCAATCCAACCGTGCGGTGATCGACTTGCTCGCCGGTTGGCTGGGCGACCTCGGTTTCGCCTGCGAGATCCAGCAGGTGAACCCCGGAAAATTCAACCTGCTGGCCAGCTATGGCAGCGGCCCGGGCGGGCTGGTGCTGGCCGGGCACAGCGACACCGTGCCGTTCGACCCGCAACTGTGGCAGACCGACCCGCTGAAGCTGACCGAGGTGGACGGGCGCTGGGTGGGCCTGGGTAGCTGTGACATGAAAGGCTTCTTTGCATTGATCATCGAAGCGGTGCGCACCCTGCTCGATCAACCGTTCAAGCAACCCCTGCTGATTCTCGCGACCTGCGACGAGGAAAGCTCGATGGCGGGGGCCCGGGCGTTGGCGGCGGCGGGGCGGCCATTGGGGCGCGCGGCGGTGATTGGTGAACCCACCGGGCTGCGGCCGATCCGCCTGCACAAAGGCGTGATGATGGAGCGCATCGATATTCTCGGGCGCAGTGGCCATTCGTCGGATCCGCGCCTGGGCCATAGTGCTCTGGAGGCGATGCATGAGGCGATGGGCGAATTGATGGGCCTGCGTCGGCAATGGCAGCGCGAGTTCAACAATGCGCAGTTCAGTGTCCCCCAGCCGACCCTGAACTTTGGCTGCATTCATGGTGGCGACAACCCCAATCGCATCTGTGGCCAATGTGCTCTGGAGTTCGACCTGCGGCCGTTGCCCGGCATGGACCCGGAAGCGTTGCGTGCCGCCATTCGTGGCAAGCTTCAGCCGTTGGCCGAGCGTCATCAGGTGCGTATCGACTATGCGCCATTGTTTCCCGAGGTGCCGCCGTTTGAGCAGGCGGCTGATGCCGAACTGGTGCGTCTGGCCGAACGTCTTACCGGGCATAGTGCTGAAGCAGTAGCCTTTGGCACCGAAGCGCCTTATCTTCAGCGCCTGGGGTGCGAGACCCTGGTGCTTGGCCCAGGCGACATCGCCTGTGCGCATCAGCCGGGTGAGTACCTCGAAATGTCACGCTTGCAGCCTACCGTGCGTCTATTGCGTGAGTTGATCGAACATTATTGCCTCAGCCCGGCTGTTGCCCGCTGAGTTCAACTGTATTTTTTCAAGGAGAGTACGCGTGACGCCAAGCCTGTTCCGACGATAACCCTTCGAGCGCTGTGTGTTGTTCCGCCTTTGTTCAATTTTTTACAGGCTCTGGTTATGCACGATTACGTCAACTGGCTGCGTCACGCTTCGCCTTACATCAACGCCCACCGGGACTGCACGTTTGTCGTCATGCTCCCTGGCGATGGGGTTGAACACCCTAATTTTGGCAACATTGTCCACGACCTGGTGCTGCTGCACAGCCTGGGTGTGCGCCTGGTACTGGTGCACGGTTCGCGCCCACAGATCGAGAGCCGCCTGGCGGCACGTGGCCTCACGCCGCATTACCACCGTGGCATGCGCATTACTGATGCCGCGACCCTGGAATGCGTGATCGATGCTGTCGGGCACCTGCGGATTGCCATCGAGGCGCGGTTGTCGATGGACATGGCAGCCTCGCCGATGCAGGGCTCGCGCCTGCGGGTGGCGGCCGGCAACCTGGTGACTGCAAGGCCGATTGGAGTAGTTGAAGGCATCGACTATCACCACACTGGCGAAGTGCGCCGGGTCGACCGCAAAGGTATCAACCGGCTGCTCGACGAGCGTTCGATCGTGTTGCTGTCGCCACTGGGCTACTCGCCCACCGGCGAAATTTTCAACCTGGCCTGCGAAGACGTCGCGACCCGCGCCGCCATAGACCTGGGTGCCGATAAACTGCTGTTGTTCGGTGCCGAGCGTGGCTTGATCGACGAGAACGGCAACCTGGTGCGTGAGCTTCGCCCGCAGCAGGTACCGGCGCATCTGCAACGGCTGGGCAGCGATTATCAGGGCGAGTTGCTGGATGCGGCTGCCGAGGCATGCCGTGGCGGCGTAGCGCGCAGCCATATCGTCAGTTATGCCGAAGACGGTGCCTTGCTGACGGAGCTGTTCACCCGTGACGGTGGCGGTACGCTGGTTGCCCAGGAGCAGTTCGAGAAGGTCCGCGAGGCGGCCATCGAGGATGTCGGTGGCTTGCTCGAGCTGATCAGCCCGTTGGAGGAGCAGGGGATTCTGGTGCGTCGTTCGCGCGAGGTGCTGGAGCGTGAGATCGAGCAATTCAGTGTGGTTGAACGCGAGGGCATGATCATCGCCTGTGCTGCGCTTTACCCGATTGCCGATTCCGATGCGGGTGAACTGGCGTGCCTGGCGGTCAACCCCGAGTACCGCCATGGGGGGCGCGGTGATGAACTGCTCGAGCGTATCGAGACGCGCGCGCGGGCAATGGGCCTGAAGACCCTGTTCGTATTGACGACCCGTACTGCGCACTGGTTCCGTGAGCGCGGGTTCTCCCCAAGTGGCGTCGAACGCCTACCGGCGGCGCGGGCGTCACTGTACAACTTCCAGCGTAATTCGAAGATCTTCGAGAAAGCCCTCTGAGGTTATCGCCGGTAGAGCCGGCGATAACGAGACAGCAGGCGCATAAAAAAACGCCGTCGACCCAGCGGGCCGACGGCGTTTTTCAGTGCAGCGCAAACCGTTTACACGGTGTGCAGGTACCAGTTGTACTCGAGGTCGGAGATCGAGTGTTCGAACTCTTCCAGCTCACTTTCCTTGCACGCGACAAAGATGTCGATGTACTTCGGATCGATGTACTTGGCCATGATCTCGCTGTCGTCCAGCTCGCGCAGGGCATCGCGCAGGTTGTTCGGCAGGCTCTGCTCGTTCTGCTCGTAGGAGTTGCCTTCCACCGGCGCACCGGGCTCGACCTTGTTGGTCAGGCCGTGGTGTACGCCCGCCAGGACGGCCGCCATCAGCAGGTACGGGTTGGCATCGGCACCGGCAACGCGGTGTTCGAGGCGCACGGCGTCGGAGCTGCCGGTTGGTACGCGCAGCGCCACGGTACGGTTGTCCAGGCCCCAGCTCGGCGAGTTCGGTACGTAGAACTGTGCACCGAAACGGCGGTACGAGTTGACGTTCGGGCAGAGGAACGCCATCGACGCGGGTAGGGTCTCGAGCACACCGCCGATCGCGTGACGCAGTGCGGCGTTCTGCTCGGGATCCTCACTGGCGAAGATGTTCTTACCATCTTTATCCAGTACGGAAATATGGACGTGCAGACCGTTACCCGCCTGGCCTGGGTAAGGCTTGGCCATGAAGGTGGTGTCCATCTCATGGTCGTAGGCGATGTTCTTGATCAGTCGCTTGAGCAGTACCGCATAGTCACAGGCCTTGAGCGGGTCTGGGACGTGGTGCAGGTTCACTTCGAACTGTGCCGGGGCGCTTTCCTTGACGATGGCGTCGGCAGGGATGCCCTGTTCCTTGGCCCCTTCGAGGATGTCCTGAAGGCAGTCGACATACTCGTCGAGGTCGTCGATCAGGTAAACCTGAGTCGAAATCGGACGCTTGCCGGAGATTGGCGAGCGCGGCGGTTGTGGACGGCCGTTCACGTTCTCCTGGTCGATCAGGTAGAACTCAAGCTCGAAGGCGGCGCAGATGGTCAGGCCCAGTTCATCGAATTTGGTCACGACCTGACGCAGGACTTCCCGAGGGTCGGCGAAGAACGGCTCACCTTCCAGCTCGTGCATGGTCATCAGCAGCTGCGCGGTAGGGCGCTTCTGCCAGGGTTCGTTGGAGAGAGAGCCCGGGATCGGATAGCAGATCCGGTCGGCGTCGCCGATATCCAGGCCCAGGCCGGTGCTTTCCACCGTCGAGCCGTTGATGTCCAGGGCAAAGAGTGAGGCCGGCAGGTTGATGCCTTTCTCGTAAACCTTGTGGAGGCTGGTGCGTTCGATGCGTTTGCCACGCACCACACCATTCATATCCGCAATCAGAAGGTCAACGTACAGAACCTCAGGATGTTCCTTAAGGAACGCGTTCGCTTCGTTAAGCTGAACGGCACGCGGGGGTACCGACATGATGCAACACCTTTGTTGTTAAATATATCAATCAATGGGGGCTTGCAGCTCCAGTCAATCCGAAAGCCACCCTTAAGTCAAGCTGACCCAATGATGCCCTAAAACGGCGCCTCAGCGGCACTTTTGCTGCAATTGAGGGCGCCGATAGCCCGTCCATCGGGTAAACAGGGGTGATGCTGAGCAGGCCGTGTTCTATTTTTTACGGGGGTGTTGTGTAAAAAAATGAACAAGGCTAAGCTCGAACGTAACCCATAACAGCAATAATACCGGGGGTTACATGTCTCGCATGCCGATAATCGGCGTGACCGCCTGCACCAAGCAGATCGGTCTGCATGCTTTCCACATCAGTGGCGACAAGTACGTGCGCGCAGTTGCGCTGGCAGCCAAAGGCTTGCCATTGATTCTGCCGTCGCTGGCGGAACTGCTCGACCCGGCTGAAATAATTGACGGCCTGGACGGGCTGCTCTTTACCGGCTCCCCCTCAAATATAGAACCTCATCACTACCAAGGGCCGGCCGATGGCCCGGGCACCCCTCACGATCCTCAGCGTGATCACACCACGCTGCCGTTGTTGCGTGCTGCGGTTGCTGCTGGCGTACCCGTACTGGGCATCTGCCGTGGCTTCCAGGAACTGAATGTGGCGTTCGGTGGCAGCCTGCACCAGAAGGTTCATGAAACCGGAACCTTCATGGATCACCGTGAACCTTCAAACGAACCGGTCGAAGTCCAGTATGCCCCAAGCCATACCCTGTGGGTTCAACCTGGCGGTGTACTGGCCGGTTTGGGCCTGGCATCCGAGATTCAGGTCAACTCTATCCATGGTCAGGGCATCGCACGTTTGGCTCCAGGCCTGCGTATCGAGGCTGTGGCCCCAGACGGTTTGATTGAAGCGATATCAATTGAAGGTAGCACGGCTTTTGCTTTGGGGGTGCAATGGCACCCCGAATGGCACGTGATGTCCAATCCGGACTATCTGGCCATTTTCAAGGCGTTTGGCGATGCCTGCCGAAAGCGGGCCAGTCAGCGTGATGCCAATTCATCGCACCGCGCCTGACGCCACCTTAATAGAAGCAGGTTACCTTCAGAGGTGTTTATGAGTACCAATCTCGATCAGCTCACCGATTGGTTGAAAGAGCACAAGATCACTGAAGTCGAGTGTTTGATCAGCGATCTCACCGGGATTACCCGCGGCAAGATCTCGCCTACCAACAAGTTCATTGCCGAGAAAGGCATGCGCTTGCCCGAGAGCGTCCTGCTGCAGACGGTCACTGGCGATTACGTCGATGACGACATTTATTATGAACTGCTCGACCCTGCCGACATCGACATGATCTGCCGCCCCGACGAGAACGCAGTGTTTCTTGTCCCGTGGGCCATCGAGCCTACTGCACAGGTGATTCACGACACCTATGACAAGTTTGGCAGCCCGGTCGAACTGTCACCGCGTAACGTCCTGAAGAAGGTGCTCAAGCTGTATGCCGACAAAGGTTGGCAGCCGATCGTCGCGCCAGAGATGGAGTTCTACCTGACCAAGCGTTGCGAAGACCCGGACTTCCCGTTACAGCCACCGGTCGGTCGCTCTGGTCGCCCGGAAACCGGTCGCCAGTCGTTTTCCATCGAAGCAGCCAACGAATTCGACCCGCTGTTCGAGGATGTCTACGACTGGTGCGAACTGCAGAACCTGGACCTCGATACGCTGATCCACGAGGACGGCACGGCACAGATGGAGATCAACTTCCGTCATGGTGACGCGCTGTCCCTGGCCGACCAGATCCTGGTGTTCAAACGCACCATGCGTGAAGCCGCGCTCAAGCATAACGTCGCCGCCACGTTCATGGCCAAGCCGATGACGGGCGAGCCAGGCAGCGCGATGCACCTGCACCAGAGTGTGGTGGACGTGCAGACCGGAAAGAACATCTTCTCCAATGACGACGGCAGCATGAGCGACCTGTTCCTCTACCACATCGGTGGTCTGCAGAAGTTCATTCCCGAGCTGTTGCCGCTGTTCGCGCCCAACGTCAACTCGTTCCGGCGTTTCCTGCCTGATACCTCGGCACCGGTGAACGTCGAATGGGGCGAGGAAAACCGTACTGTCGGTTTGCGGGTTCCAGATGCCAGCCCGCAGCATCGCCGCGTCGAGAACCGTCTGCCGGGCGCCGACGCCAACCCGTACCTGGCAATCGCTGCCAGCCTGCTGTGTGGCTACATCGGCATGGTGGAGCGCATCAACGCCAGTGCGCCGGTGCAGGGGCGCGGCTATGAGCGACGCAACCTGCGCCTGCCTTTGACCATCGAGGATGCGTTGGAGCGGATGGAAAACTGTAAGGCCCTGGAGAAGTACCTGGGCAAGAAATTCATCACAGGCTACGTGGCGACCAAGCGCGCCGAGCATGAAAACTTCAAACGCGTAATCAGCTCTTGGGAACGAGAGTTCCTGCTGTTCGCGGTCTGATCAACCCGGGGCCGCAGGAGCGCGGCCGCCAGCAATTGGAGAAGCACATGAGCGTCAAGAACCCGCAAACCCGTGAATGGCAAGCCTTGAGCGGCGAGCACCACTTGGCCCCTTTCAGCGACTATAAACAGTTGAAGGAGAAAGGCCCGCGCATTATTACCAAGGCCAAGGGTGTGTACTTGTGGGACAGCGAGGGCAACAAGATCCTCGATGGCATGGCCGGGCTTTGGTGTGTGGCGGTTGGCTACGGTCGTGAAGAGCTGGTGAAAGCGGCCAGCGACCAGATGCGTGAGCTGCCTTACTACAACCTGTTCTTCCAGACCGCTCACCCACCGGCACTGGAGTTGGCCAAAGCCATTTCCGCGGTTGCTCCGAAGGGTATGAGCCATGTGTTCTTCACCGGTTCCGGCTCCGAAGGTAACGACACCGTACTGCGTATGGTGCGCCATTACTGGGCGCTCAAAGGCAAGCCGCAGAAGAAGGTGATCATCGGTCGCGTTAACGGCTACCACGGTTCGACTGTCGCGGGCGCCAGCCTGGGTGGCATGGCCTTCATGCACGAGCAGGGCGACCTGCCGATTCCGGGCATCGTGCACATTCCGCAACCTTACTGGTTCGGTGAGGGCGGCGACATGACCCCGGACGAGTTTGGCGTCTGGGCGGCCGAGCAGCTGGAGAAAAAGATTCTCGAAGTGGGTGAGGACAACGTTGCGGCCTTCATTGCCGAGCCGATTCAAGGGGCCGGTGGCGTGATTATTCCGCCAGAAACCTACTGGCCCAAGGTCAAGGAAATCCTCGCCAAGTACGAGATTCTTTTCGTTGCAGACGAAGTGATCTGTGGCTTTGGTCGCACCGGTGAGTGGTTCGGTTCCGATTATTACGACCTCAAACCTGACCTGATGACCATCGCCAAGGGCCTGACCTCCGGTTACATCCCCATGGGCGGCGTTATCGTGCGTGACGAAGTGGCCCGCGTGGTCACTGAAGGCGGCGACTTCAACCACGGCTTCACCTACTCAGGCCACCCGGTGGCCGCTGCAGTAGGCCTGGAAAACCTGCGCATTCTGCGTGACGAGAAGGTCATCACGCACGTTCATGAGGAAACGGCACCGTATTTGCAAAAGCGTCTACGCGAGCTAAACGATCACCCGCTGGTGGGTGAAGTTCGTGGCTTGGGGATGCTCGGTGCGATCGAACTGGTCAAGGACAAAACGACCCGTGCGCGCTATGAAGGCAAAGGCGTGGGCATGATCTGCCGGCAGTTCTGCTTCGACAACGGGCTGATCATGCGCGCTGTAGGCGACACCATGATCATTGCGCCGCCGTTGGTGATCACGCGTGAAGAGATCGATGAGCTGGTGGAAAAGGCACGTAAATGCCTGGACCTGACCTATGAGGCGATCCAGTAAGCCTGCTGCTAGGCTAGCGTTGTGACATTAAGGGGGTTCAGGGTTGCTCTTTCCTTGAAAGAGCGCCTTGTACCTTGCCAGACTAGCGGCTGTTTCAGTCGCCTAGTGCCTGCGCCGAAGGTCCCGGTTGCTGAACAGATGGTCAATAAAAATTCTGGAGCATTACGCATGAAGAAATTGGGCAAGACGCTGTTGGCAATGTCCCTGATGGGGGCAATGGCCAGTGCTGTTCAGGCAGAAGACAAGACGCTGCACGTGTACAACTGGTCTGACTACATTGCAGCAGACACCATCGCCAAGTTCGAAAAGCAGTCGGGCATCAAGGTGGTCTACGACGTTTTCGACAGTAACGAAACGCTGGAAGCCAAGTTGCTGGCCGGTAAATCCGGTTACGACGTGGTCGTACCTTCGAACAACTTCCTGGCCAAGCAGATCAAGGCCGGGGTTTACCAGGAGCTGGACAAGTCCAAGCTGCCGAACTGGAAGAACCTCGATACCGACCTGCTCAACGCCGTTGGCAATGCCAGCGACAAGGGCAACGTGCACGCCTTCCCTTACATGTGGGGCACGATCGGCATCGGCTACAACCCGGAGAAGGTCAAGGCTGCGCTGGGCGTCGACAAGATCGATTCCTGGGACGTGGTGCTCAAGCCGGAGAACATCGCCAAGCTCAAGAGCTGCGGCGTGAGCTTCCTCGATTCGCCGACCGAGATGATTCCGGTAGCGCTGCACTACCTCGGCTACCCGACCGATTCCCAGGACAAGAAGCAGTTGGCTGAGGCCGAAGCGCTGTTCCTGAAAATCCGCCCTTCGATCGCTTACTTCCACTCCTCCAAGTACATCTCGGACCTGGCCAACGGCAACATCTGCGTCGCCGTGGGTTACTCGGGTGACCTGGAACAGTCCAAGGCGCGTGCTCATGAAGCTGGCGACAAGGTCAAGATCAGCTACGCCATTCCGAAAGAAGGCGCGGGCAGCTTCTATGACATGGTCGCGATTCCAAAGGATGCCGAGAACCTCGACGCAGCCTATCAGTTCATGAACTTCCTGATGCAGCCGGAAATCATGGCCGAGATCACCAACGCCGTACGCTTCCCGAACGGCAACAAAGCGGCAACGCCGCTGGTGGACAAGGACATCTCTGGCGATCCGAGCATTTACCCGTCGGATGAAGTGAAGGCCAAGCTGTATGCAATCAGCGACCTGCCGCCGGCTACCCAGCGGATCCTGACGCGCAGCTGGACCAAGATCAAGTCGGGCAAATAAGCCTGGGTTGACCCGCTGAGCGCTGCCCGGAAGCTCTAGGGCAGCGCTTTCGCGGGAGGTGAGGGCAAATATTTTTTGCCGGTTGGGTGTATCGAAGGTAAGTTGCGCGCCGGTTTGGTTATCCGGCAGAGCATTCTGTCGTTTAGCTCGGGCACTATTGAGAGGACCTTCCACTTGTCTATTTCTGTATTTCGCAAGGCCTTGATGGCTGGAGCGGGTCTGACGCTGGCGATCAGCGTCCAAGCGGCGCCCACGGTGCACATTTACAACTGGTCGGATTATATCGGCCAGACCACACTGGCAGATTTTGAGAAAGAAACCGGTATCAAGCCGTTGTATGACGTGTTTGATTCCAATGAAACCCTGGAAGGCAAACTACTGGCCGGTCGTTCCGGCTATGACGTGGTCGTGCCGTCCAACCATTTCCTCGGCAAGCAGATCAAGGCGGGTGCGTTCCAGAAACTCGACAAATCGCTGCTGCCGAACTGGCAGAACCTCGATCCTGCTCTGCTCAAGCGCCTGAACAAGAACGACCCGGGCAACCAGTATGCGGTGCCTTACCTGTGGGGCACCAACGGCATTGGTTACAACGTCGATAAGGTCAAGGCCGTGCTGGGTACCGACAAGATCGACTCGTGGGCCATGCTGTTCGAGCCGGAAAACATCAAGAAGCTGTCCGCGTGCGGTGTCGCGTTCCTCGACTCCCCGGACGAGATGCTCCCAGCAGTGCTCAATTACATGGGCCTGGACCCCAACAGTACCAACCCGGCCGACTATAAAAAGGCCGAGGCCAAGCTGATGGCGGTACGCCCTTACGTGACCTATTTCCACTCGTCCAAGTACATCTCGGACCTGGCCAACGGCGACATCTGTGTGGCTGCTGGCTTCTCCGGCGATGTATTCCAGGCCAAGTCCCGCGCTGAAGAGGCGGGCAAGGGTGTGCAGGTGGCGTATGCAATTCCCAAGGAGGGCGGCAACCTCTGGTTCGACATGCTGGCGATTCCCAAGGACGCCGGCAATCTCAAAGAGGCGCACGCTTTCATCAACTATTTGCTCAAGCCTGAGGTTATTGCCCAGGTCAGCGATTACGTCGGTTATGCCAACCCGAATCCAAAGGCTGGCGATCTGATGGACCAGAGCGTTAGGACCGACGCAGCGGTTTATCCACCGCAAGAGGTGCTGGACAAGTTGTACGTCAATGCTGAGTTGCCACCCAAGGTGCAACGTTTGATGACCCGTAGCTGGACCAAGGTCAAGTCGGGCAAATGAGTATCCAGGGCCCGTCACGGCAGGGGCGGGCTGCAAAAATTCTTGTTGGGAGTTTCACACATGGCTGTTGCCTCCGGTGCCTATAAAAAAGCCCTCGATGGCGGCCAGCAACCTAAACAGGTGCTGGTGAAGATCGATCGGGTTACAAAAAAGTTCGACGAAACGGTCGCCGTGGACGATGTGTCCCTGGAAATCCGCAAGGGCGAGATCTTCGCCCTGCTGGGTGGCTCCGGCTCGGGTAAATCCACATTGCTGCGGATGTTGGCCGGTTTCGAGCGTCCGACCGAAGGCCGCATCTTCCTCGATGGTGTCGACATCACCGATATGCCGCCTTATGAACGGCCGATCAACATGATGTTCCAGTCCTATGCGCTGTTCCCGCACATGACCGTTGCGCAGAACATCGCGTTCGGCCTGAAGCAGGACCGCATGCCGGCTGCCGAGATCGACGCCCGTGTGGCCGAGATGCTCAAGCTGGTGCACATGACCCAGTATGCCAAGCGCAAGCCGCACCAGCTTTCCGGCGGTCAGCGTCAACGTGTGGCCCTGGCCCGCTCCTTGGCCAAACGGCCAAAACTGCTGTTGCTCGACGAGCCAATGGGCGCACTGGACAAGAAGTTGCGTTCGCAGATGCAACTGGAACTGGTGCAGATCATCGAGCGCGTGGGGGTGACCTGCGTGATGGTGACCCACGACCAGGAAGAGGCCATGACCATGGCCGAGCGCATTGCGATCATGCACCTGGGCTGGATCGCCCAGATCGGTAGCCCGATCGACGTCTACGAGACCCCGACCAGCCGCCTGGTCTGTGAGTTCATCGGCAACGTCAACCTGTTCGAAGGCGAAGTGGTGGACGATGCCGAAAGCTATGCGCTGATCTCCAGCCCCGAGCTTGAGCGCGGCATCTACGTTGGCCACGGCGTCACTACCTCGGTGGAAGACAAGCACATCACCTATGCGCTGCGCCCAGAGAAGCTGCTGGTAACCACCGAGCAACCGTCATGTGAGCACAACTGGTCGCGCGGCAAGGTTCACGATATTGCCTACTTGGGTGGCCATTCGGTGTTCTACGTCGAGTTGCCGAGCGGCAAGGTGGTGCAGTCGTTCGTTGCCAACGCCGAACGCCAGGGAACCCGGCCGACCTGGGGTGACCAGGTCTATGTGTGCTGGGAAGATGACTCCGGTGTGGTATTGCGCTCATGAAAATTCGAAAACTGAAGCGCGCTTTCCAGCGCCTGGTTCCCGAGGGGCGTCACCTGGTCATTGGTGCGCCATTCCTGTGGCTGTTCCTGTTCTTCATGCTGCCGTTCTTCATCGTGCTGAAGATCAGCTTTGCCGAAGCGGACGTCGCTATTCCGCCGTACACCGAGATCTACACCTTCGTCGAGCAGAAACTCGAGCTGGTGCTGAACCTCGGCAACTACGCCATGTTGACCGACGACGAACTGTACCTGTCGGCCTACCTGGGCTCGTTGAAGATGGCTTTCATCAGCACGCTGCTGTGCTTGTTGATTGGCTTTCCGATGGCCTACGCCATCGCCAATGCGCGCAAGGAAACCCAGACGGTCCTGCTGCTGCTGATCATGATGCCGACCTGGACCGCGATCCTGATTCGGGTCTATGCCTGGATGGGCATCCTCAGCAACAACGGCCTGCTTAACGGCTTCTTGATGACCATGGGCTTTATCGACGAGCCGTTGCAGATCCTCAACACCAACCTGGCGGTTTACATCGGTGTGGTGTACTCGTACCTGCCGTTCATGATCCTGCCGCTGTATGCCAACCTGGTGAAGCACGACCCAAGCCTGCTTGAGGCCGCTTCCGACCTGGGTTCCAGCACCTTCAACAGCTTCTGGAAAATCACCGTGCCGCTGTCCAAGAACGGGATCATCGCCGGTTGCATGCTGGTGTTCATTCCGGTGGTGGGTGAGTTCGTCATCCCAGAACTGCTCGGCGGCCCGGAAACCCTGATGATCGGTAAAGTGCTGTGGCAAGAGTTCTTCAACAACCGTGACTGGCCAGTGGCTTCGGCACTGGCGGTAGTGATGCTGGCGATCCTGATCGTACCGATCCTGCTCTTCAACCGTAGTCAGGCCAAAGAGATGGAGGGTCGGGCATGAAGCGTTTCAGTTTCTCCAAGCTGATGCTGGTAGTGGGCTTGCTGTTCATCTACCTGCCGATGCTGATCCTGGTGATCTACTCGTTCAACGCCTCCAAGCTGGTGACGGTCTGGGGCGGCTGGTCGGTGAAGTGGTACGTTGGCCTGCTCGACAACAGCCAGTTGATGGGCTCGGTGGCGCGCTCGCTGGAAATCGCCTGCTACACCGCGATTGCCGCCGTGGTGCTCGGTACCCTGGCGGCTTTCGTGCTGACCCGGGTAACCCGCTTCAAGGGCCGTACCCTGTTTGGTGGCCTGGTCACTGCGCCATTGGTCATGCCTGAGGTGATTACCGGCCTGTCGCTGCTGCTGCTGTTCGTGGCAATGGCACAGATGATCGGCTGGCCGCAGGAGCGCGGTATCCTCACCATCTGGATTGCGCACACCACCTTTTGCTCTGCCTATGTAGCGGTTGTGGTGTCGGCACGCCTGCGCGAGCTGGACCTGTCTATCGAAGAGGCTGCAATGGACCTGGGTGCGCGGCCATGGAAGGTGTTCTTCCTGATCACCATTCCGATGATCGCGCCTTCGCTGGCAGCGGGCGGCATGATGTCCTTTGCCCTGTCGCTGGACGACCTGGTATTGGCCAGCTTCGTCTCCGGCCCGGGCTCGACCACCCTGCCGATGGAAGTTTTCTCGGCTGTGCGTCTGGGCGTGAAGCCGGAAATCAACGCGGTGGCCAGCTTGATTCTGCTGTCGGTGTCGTTCGTGACCTTCCTGGTCTGGTACTTCAGCCGTCGGGCCGAAGAGCGCCGCCGTCGGGCTATCCAGCAAGCCATCGAGGAAAGTGCAGCCGACTCGTGGAAGCAGCCGGACGTGCGTCGCGCGCCGGCACCTGCTGCCGTTTCGGTGTAAGTGCAAGCAAGCGCATACGTCAGCTGGCGTATGCGCTTGCGCAATGATGGTATCGCCGAAAAGGTCGCCCCTCACCCGGGCGGCCTTTTCTGTCTCTCTGATCTGAATCAACATTTCCTTTTGACCTACGCAATGTAGCGTCGATTCCTGCATTCCTTCGCTGGCTTCGCAAGCGGCGCTTGTAACCCTGATCTACGCTAACACTCGCATCCTCTCTTCGACTGGGTATCGCAAGGAGCTCGCATGCCGGTGTCGCGTCCAAACCTGATCGTCTGCCTGGGACTAACGTTGCTACTGGGTGCCTGTGGCGAGAAAGAAACCATTGAGTCGCAACGCCCGCGTGTTGTGGTTCAGGTTGCCGAAACCAATGATTACGCTGCCGCAGCGACGCTGACGGGCGATATCCAGGCACGTGTACAGACTGAGTTGTCGTTCCGGGTGGGCGGCAAGATCATTTCCCGCAGTGTCGATGTCGGTGACCGGGTGACGGCCAAGCAGGTGCTGGCAAGGCTTGACCCCAAGGACCTGCAGACCGCCGTCGATTCGGCCGCTGCACAGGTGTTTGCCGAGCAGGCACGTGTCACCCAGGCCAGTACGGCGTTTGCCCGGCAGCAAAAGCTGCTGCCAAAGGGCTACACCAGCCAGAGCGAATACGACACCGCCGAAGCCGCCCTGCTCAGCAGCCGCAGCGCACTGAAGGCTGCCGAGGCGCAGTTGGCCAGTGCTCGTGAGCAGTTGAGTTATGCCGCACTTGTAGCCGATACCGCAGGCGTCATCACCGCGCGTCAGGCCGAAGTCGGGCAGGTGGTTCAAGCGACAATGCCCATTTTCAGCCTGGCTGCCGATGGCCCGCGCGACGCGGTGTTCAACGTGTATGAGTCGCTGTCGGTTGACCCACGTAATGACCGGCGTGTGACCGTTCGTATGGTCGATAACCCGCAGGTGCAGGCCTCGGGGCGGGTGCGTGAGGTTAACCCGACCGTCTCGGCGCAGAGCGGTACTGTGCAGGTAAAAGTCGGGCTGGACTCGACTCCCAAGGGCATGGAGCTGGGCTCCGTGGTCAGTGCCAGCGTGAATGCTGCGGGTAAAACAAGTGTCGAGCTGCCTTGGGCGGCCTTGACCAAGGCGCTGCATGATCCAGCTGTCTGGGTGGTCGACAAGGACGGCAAGGTCAACTTGCAGTTGGTGACCGTCAGCCGCTACCTGACCGGCAAGGTGGTGATCGCGGAGGGGCTGAAGGGCGGTGAGACGGTGGTCGTGGCCGGTGGCCAGACCTTGCACCCTGGTGCAGTGGTCGAGGTGGTTCCGGCAAGTGCTGAAGGGGTGGCGCCATGAAATCTGTTGCGATCCTTATCAGCACCTGCCTGTGCCTGGTTGCCTGCACCGAGGAACACAGTGAGGAGCCTGTGCGCCCGGTACTGACGTTGCGGGTCACGACACAGGACACTCAACAATGGGGGCGCTATGCCGGGAGCATCCAGGCCCGCTATGAAACCAACCTGGGTTTTCGGGTGGGTGGACGAATCGCTCAGCGTCATGTGGATGTTGGCACCGAGGTGGCCAAGGATGCCTTGCTGGCCACGCTTGACCCGACCGATCAGCGTAACCAGTTGCGCGCCGCCGAGGGTGACCTCGCCAAGATCCAGGCCCAATTGATCAATGCCCAGGCCAATGCCCGACGCCAGCAGCAGTTGTACGACCGGGGGGCCGGCGCGCTGGCCCAGTTGGATATTGCCCAGACCAACCTGAAGACCACCAAGGCTGCCCTGGACCAGGCCAGTGCGGCGTTCAGGCAGGCGCGTGACCAGCTCGGCTACACCGAGCTGCACACCGACCATGGGGGCGTTGTGACGGCCTGGCAAGCCGAAGCCGGACAGACCGTTACCGCCGGCCAACCCGTGGTCACCTTGGCCCGTCCTGACGTCAAGGAGGCGGTCATCGACCTGCCGACAACACTGGCTGAACAGTTGCCCAAGGGCTTGCGTTTTCATGTCGAGGCGCAGCTTGACCCCAGTACCCAAACGTCCGCTTCGCTGCGTGAGCTTGAGCCGCAGGCCGATGCGGCGACCCGAACCCGTCGCGCCCGTCTGACCCTGGCCGAGGCGCCGATCGGCTTCCGTCTGGGGACGGCGATCAGTGTCTCTCTGAGTTCGGCCGTAGCGCCACGTGTGGAGCTACCCGTCAGCGCTGTGCAAGAGGCTGACGGCCAGAGCCGGGTATGGGTGGTCGACGAGCAGCAGCAGACCGTCTCGCCCCGTGAGGTCAAGGTACTTGAGCGTAACGACGATAGGGTCGCGTTGGCGTCGGGGGTGCAGGTTGGTGAGCGAGTGGTCAGTGCCGGGGTACACAGCCTGAAGCCGGGGCAAAAGGTCAAACTTGATGAGGTGGGCCCATGAAAGGGAGCTTCAACCTGTCCGAATGGGCGCTCAAACACCAGTCGTTCGTCTGGTACCTGATGTTCGTATCCCTGTTGATGGGCGTGTTCTCCTACCTGAACCTGGGCCGGGAAGAAGACCCTTCCTTTGCCATCAAGACCATGGTCATCCAGACCAGTTGGCCGGGTGCGACCCAGGATGAGACCCTCAATCAGATCACTGACCGGATCGAAAAGAAGCTCGAAGAACTGGACTCTCTCGATTATGTGAAAAGTTACACCCGCCCGGGTGAGTCGACGGTGTACGTCAACCTGCTCGACACCACCAAGGCCGAGGACATCCCGGATATCTGGTACCAGGTTCGCAAGAAGATCCAGGACATCAAGGCCGATTTTCCCAAGGGGGTTCAGGGGCCGGGTTTCAACGACGAGTTTGGCGACGTGTATGGCTCCATCTACGCCTTTACTGCTGATGGGCTGACCATGCGGCAGTTGCGCGACTATGTCGAGCAAGTGCGTGCCGAGATTCGTGCGGTACCGAATCTGGGCAAGGTGTTGATGATCGGCGCGCAGGACGAAGTGCTTTACCTGAATTTCTCCACCCGCAAGATGGCCGCATTGGGCATAGACCGGCGTCAGGTATTGCAGGCTCTGCAAGCGCAGAACGCGGTAACGCCTGCAGGCATCATCGAGGCGGGGCCTGAGCGGATTTCGGTGCGCACCACAGGCCAGTTTGCCTCCGAGAAAGACCTGGAACAGGTGAGCCTGCGTCTCAACGATCGCTTTTACCGGTTGGCTGACATTGCCGATATCAGCCGCGGTTACGTCGACCCGCCGACGCCGATGTTCCGCTTCAATGGTCAGACGGCGATTGGCCTGGGCGTCGGCATGAAGTCCGGCGGTAACATGCAGGTATTCGGTGAGGCCCTGCACAAGAAGATGGAGGAAGTGATCGCCGACCTGCCGGTGGGCGTCGGGGTACATACCGTCTCGGATCAGGCGGTGGTGGTCGAAGAAGCCGTTGGTGGTTTTACCAGTGCGCTGTTCGAGGCGGTGGTGATCGTGCTGGTGGTGAGTTTCATCAGCCTTGGCATCCGTGCCGGGTTGGTGGTGGCGTGTTCGATCCCGCTGGTATTGGCCATGGTCTTCGTGTTCATGGAGTACAGCGGTATCACCATGCAGCGGATCTCTCTGGGGGCTTTGATCATTGCTCTGGGGTTGTTGGTGGACGATGCCATGATTACCGTCGAGGTGATGGTCACCCGCCTGGAAATGGGCGAGACCAAAGAGCAAGCGGCGACCTTCGCCTACACCTCGACGGCGTTCCCGATGTTGACCGGCACGCTGGTGACGGTTGCCGGTTTCGTGCCCATTGGCCTTAACGCCAGCTCGGCGGGTGAGTACACCTATACCTTGTTTGCGGTGATTGCCGCATCCCTGCTGGTGTCATGGGTGGTTGCCGTGCTGTTTGCCCCGGTGCTGGGTGTGCATATCCTCAATGCCAAGGTGAAGGCCCACGACAAGAAAGCCGGGCGCTTTGACAAGGCGTTCCAGAACGGTTTGCTTTGGTGCATGCGCCATCATTGGCTAACGATCATTGCCACGGTGCTGCTGTTTGCGCTGTCGTTGTTCGCCATGCGATTCGTGCAGAACCAGTTCTTTCCGGCCTCGGACCGCCCTGAGTTTCTTATCGACTTCAACCTGCCGCAGAATGCCTCGATCGAAGAGACCCGAAAGGCGGTTGACCGCTTTGAAGCAACGCTCAAGGGTGATCCGGATATCGTTCACTGGAGCAGTTACATTGGCCAGGGCGCGATCCGTTTCTACTTGCCGCTGGACCAACAACTGGTCAACCCCTACTTTGCCCAGTTTGTCATCGTCAGCAAGGGCTTTGAGGAGCGAGGGGCGTTGATGGCCCGCTTGCGGGAACGGCTGAAAACCGATTTCGTCGGCATCAGTACCTACCTGCAGTCGCTTGAGATGGGGCCACCCGTGGGCTGGCCGATCCAGTACCGGGTCAGTGGTTCGGACATCGATCAGGTTCGGCGGCATGCCATCGGGCTGGCGACCTTGCTTGATAGCAACCCGAACATCGGCGAGATCATTTACGACTGGAACGAACCGGGCAAGGTCATGCGTATCGACATTGCTCAGGACAAGGCCCGGCAGTTGGGGCTGTCTTCCGAAGATGTCGCCAGCATCATGAATGGTATTGTCAGCGGTGCGGCGGTGACACAGGTGCGTGACAACATTTACCTGATCGACGTGATCTCCCGCGCCGATGACAATGAGCGTGCCTCGCCACAGACCCTGCAGAACCTGCAGATCCTCAGCCCTAATGGCACCTCGATCCCGCTGCTGGCGTTCGCGACCGTGCGCTATGAGCTGGAGCAGCCGCTGGTCTGGCGTCGCGACCGCAAACCGACCATTACCGTGAAGGCAGCGGTCAGCAGTGAGATTCAGCCCACCGATCTGGTCAAGCAGCTCAAGCCGCAGATCGATGAATTCGCCGGCAAGTTGCCAGCGGGCTATCAGGTGGCCACCGGCGGTACGGTGGAGTCCAGCGCCAAGGCCCAGGCGCCAATTGCCAAGGTTGTGCCACTGATGCTGTTCCTGATGGCGACCTTTCTGATGATCCAGCTGCACAGCGTGCAGAAGCTCTTCCTGGTCGTCAGCGTCGCCCCGTTGGGGTTGATTGGCGTGGTGCTGGCGTTGGTGCCGACCGGTACGCCGATGGGCTTCGTGGCGATCCTGGGGATCTTGGCGTTGATCGGTATCATCATCCGTAACTCGGTGATTTTGGTGACGCAGATTGATGAGTATGAAGCCCAGGGCTATGGCCCGTGGGAGGCCGTCATGCAGGCGACCGATCACCGACGTCGGCCGATCCTGCTGACGGCCGCCGCGGCGAGTCTGGGCATGCTCCCGATTGCGCGAGAAGTGTTCTGGGGGCCGATGGCCTACGCGATGATCGGCGGGATCATCATCGCAACCTTGCTGACGTTGCTGTTCCTGCCGGCGCTGTATGTGGCCTGGTTCAAGATCAAGGAGCCGAAACACGCTTGACTGTACGGAGGTGCGGCGCGCGTGGCAGGTACAGTAGTACGCGGCGACTGTATCGCGGGCAAGCCCGCTCCCACAGGGGGTCAGCGTTTGTTCAGGCCCTTGGCCAGGCGGTCGCCGCCCAACTGGATCAGTGCCACCAGCACCACCAGCATGACGATGACGGTCAGCATGATCTGGCTGTCGAAACGCTGGTAGCCGTAACGGTAGGCGATGTCGCCCAGGCCGCCCGCGCCGATGGCCCCGGCCATCGCCGAGGAGTTGATCATGGTGACCAGGGTGATGGTAAAACCGCCGACGATGCCTGGCAGGGCTTCAGGCAACAGTACATGCCAGACAATGTGCCAGCGTCGGCAACCCATCGCCTGCGCCGCCTCGATCAAACCATGATCGACCTCGCGCAGGCTCACCTCGGCGATCCGTGCGAAGAAGGGGGTTGCGGCAATGGTCAGCGGTACCACTGCTGCCCAAACGCCGTAGGTGGTGCCAACGATCAGGCGGGTGAAGGGGATCAACGCCACCATCAGAATCAGAAACGGTATCGAGCGGAACAGGTTGACGAAGGCGCCGAGCACCCGGTTGACGGTCGGTGCCTCGAAGATCCCACCCTTGCCGCTGGTGACCAGAATCACCGCCAACGGGATGCCGGCAAGCAGGGCGATCAGCGAAGACACACCCACCATCAGCAAGGTATCGAGTACACCCTGTAGCAGACGATCAAACCACATATCCGAGTACCTCCACCTGTGCGGCCCAGCCTTGGGCGCGTTCGATCACGTTGTCGTGGCTATGCGGTGATTGCTCCACCGAAATCACCAACTGGCCCAGGGGCCTTCCCTGAATCGACTCAATGCCACCCTGCAAGAGGCTGACCCGGCCACCCAGCGCACTGAACAGTGTCGACAACTGCGGTGCATGCTTGTCCCGGCCACTGACCCGCAAGCGCAGTACAAGCGCCGCCTCAGGGCCGGGTGCTTGTGCCTGGAGGCGGGCTTGCAGGTGCGCGGGGAGGGCCGGTTGCAGTGGCGCCAGCAAGGTCTTGCTGACGTCGTGCTGTGGCTCGCCAAACACTTGCCAGACGGCGCCCTGCTCGACGACATGGCCCCTTTCCAGCACCACCACGCGGTGGCAGATCTCGCGGATCACGGCCATCTCATGGGTAATCAGCACGATGGTCAGGCCCAGGCGCTGGTTGATATCGCGCAGCAGGCCAAGGATCGACTCGGTGGTCTCCGGGTCCAGTGCCGAGGTTGCTTCGTCGCAGAGCAGGATTTCGGGGTCCTGGACCAGCGCCCGGGCAATGCCGACGCGCTGCTTTTGCCCTCCGGACAACTGTGCCGGATAGACATGGTGTTTTTCCTGCAAACCGACCAGCTCCAGCAACGCAGCGACCTTGCGCTGGCGTTGCTCCTTTGGCACACCGGCTACCTTCAGTGGCAACTCGACGTTCTGCCAGACGGTTTTGGCCGACATCAGGTTGAAGTGCTGGAAGATCATGCCGATGCGACGACGCAGGTTCACCAGACGGTCTTCGTCGAACTCACCGATGTCGACCTGGTCGATCAGTACCCGCCCGCTGCTCGGTTGCTCCAGGCGATTGATGGTGCGGATCAGCGACGACTTGCCCGCGCCGCTGCGGCCGATGATGCCGAAGATCTCGCCACGCTGGATGTTCAGGTCGATGTCTGACAGCGCCGGGGTGGCTTGCCCCGGGTAGGTCTTGTTCAGGCCGATGAAACGGATATGGGCTGTGCTCAGCTCCGGGTGCAGGGCCCTTTGCTGAGCGTTTTGAGGCGGCGCGAACGGTTGCGCGTCCAGCGCCAGGCGGGCGTTGGCGGCACTCATCTCAACGCTCCCAGCCAGGCTGATAGAGCTTGCCGTAGGCCTTGTCCAACGCGCTATGAACGACCGGCGAGTGCTGGTAGATATCAATGAACCTGGCCAGGCGCGGGTCATCTTTGCTCTGTGGTTTGATCACGAATTGAATCACGTATTCCTTGTGATCCAGGCCGTCGAACAGCAACGCGGAGTTGGCATCGAAGGTGTTTGCCAGGCGAATGTAGTGCGGATAACCCTGCACCAGGTCGGCATCATCGTAAGCCCGTACCAGTTGCACCGCTTCGACCTGAAGAATCTTCAGCTTCTTCGGGTTGGCGACGATGTCATCTTCAGTCGCCTTGTAGCCGACACCTGGCTTGAGGGTGATCAAGCCTGCCTTGGCCAGCAACTGCAGGCCGCGTCCGCTGTTGATCGGGTCGTTGGCAATCGCGACGCTGGCGCCTTCAGGCAGTTCGTCGAGGCTTTTGTAGCGCTTCGAGTACAGCCCCACGTTGTTGATGATCCCGGGTGCATACGGCACCAGGTCGAAACCCGCCGCGTGCTTGGCGTTTTCCAGGAACGGGACATGTTGGTAATAGTTAACGTCGATGTCACCGTTGGCGAGGCTGACGTTCGGTGCGATCCAGTCGCTGAACTCGATCAGTTCCACCTTGAGCCCCTGTTTCTTGGCTTCGCTGACGGCGGCTTCCAACGGCGGAGCGAAGGCCGCAGTGGTGCCGACTTTCAGCGGGGCGTCGTTTGCCTGTGCCGCACCAAACAGGCCGAGGGTCAGGGCGATGGCCGCAACAGGGCGGGCCAGAACGGTCTTAAGCATGCTGTAGCGCTCCAATTGGTTGGACGGTTGTTTCAGAAGGGCTGCGGTAGCTGGCCCCGGTGTGCTGGTCAGGCAGTCGGGCGCTGCCGCCAAAGAGTTTTTCCCGCAGGCTGCCGTCTTCGTAGGTGGTTTTGTACGAGCCACGGCGTTGCAGCTCGGGTATGACCAGGTCGATGAAGTCGACATAGCTTTCCGGGGTGACCGTGCGCGCCAGGTTGAAACCGTCCAGGCCGGTTTCGTCGATCCAGGCTTCCAGCTCATCGGCAACCTGGGTTGGTGAGCCGACCAGGGTGATGTAGCGCCCGCCGAGGGCGTGTTGTTTGAGCAGCTTGCGGCGGGTCCAGTCGTTGTTCTGCAGGTTTTTCGTGGCCGACTGGATGGCGTTGTTTTTTTCGTACTGGATCGGTTCGTCCAGGTCGTACTTGGCAAAGTCGATTCCGGTTGAGCTGGCAAAGTGCGCAACCCCGGCTTCGGCGCTGGCGTAGCGCAGGTACTCAGCCTGCTTGGCCCGTGCTTTCTGCTCGCTCTCGGCAACGATGACCGTCAGGCCCATGAACACCTTGATCGACTGCGGGTCGCGCCCGGCGGCGACCGCTGCGGCCCGCACCTTGTCGACCTGGGCCCGCGTCGCGGCTTTGTTCTGGCCACTGATGAACACGCACTCGGCGTGCTGCCCGGCAAAACTCAGGCCGCGTTCGGAACTACCGGCCTGGAACAGCACCGGGGTCCGTTGCGGAGAGGGCTCGCAGAGGTGATAGCCCTCGACGCGATAGAACTCGCCGTGGTGCTGTACCTTGTGCACTTTGTCTGGCCGGGCATAGACCCGTTGCTGTGGATCGTTGACCACCGCATTGTCTTCCCAGCTGCCCTCCCAGAGTTTGTAGAGCACCTGCAGGTACTCATCGGCCTGGTCGTAGCGGCGGTCATGCTCCGGTTGGGCGTCCAGGCCCATGGCTTTTGCCGCGCTGTCGAGGTAGCCGGTGACAATGTTCCAGCCAACCCGACCGCGGCTCAGGTGGTCGAGCGTGGAGAGCCGTCGAGCAAACAGATAGGGGGGCTCGTAGGTCAGGTTGGCCGTCAGGCCAAAGCCCAGGTTACGGGTGACTGCGGCCATGGCGGACACCAGCAGCAGCGGGTCATTGACCGGCAACTGGATGGCCTCCTTGAGCGTGACGTCCAGCGATTGCTGGTACACGTCATAGACGCCAACGATGTCAGCGATGAATAGCCCGTCGAACAGTCCGCGCTCAAGCAGTTTGGCCAGGTCGGTCCAGTACTCCAGTGTGTTGAACTGGGTGGAGGTATCCCGTGGGTGTGTCCACAGCCCATGGTTGATGTGCCCGATGCAGTTCATGTTGAAGGCATTGAGCAGGATCTTTTTCTTCGCCATCAGATGGTCCCCCGCAGTGGTGGGTTTTCATCGTTGAGGTAGTAGTTGCCGATGGCGTGGTACTTCCAGCGCACCGGATCGTGCAGGGTATGGGTGCGGGCGTTGCGCCAGTGCCGGTCAAGGCCATGTTCGGCCAGTGTGGCCTGGCTGCCTGCCAGCTCAAACAAGGTGCTGCCGGCGGCCAGCGAGATTTCGGTGCTGATGGCTCGTGCTTCGGCAACTGCAATGGAGGCGGCGGCAACGGTGTCGGCATTGGTTTCGGCCTGCGCCCTGTCGAGGTATTCACCCGCGCGCTCGAGCAGTGCCTCGGCGGCGTGCAGACGAATTGCCAGGTGCCCGAAGGCCTTCAGGCTCAACGGGTCGTCGGTGGCTTTTTCGATACCCGAGTCGATCCAGGGCCGTGTGCGTGTACGCACGAACTGCAGGGCATCTTCATAAGCGGCGCGGGCGATGCCCGTGTCGATCGCAGCGTGGAGAATCTGCGCCAGTGGCCCGACGGGTGTTGGCCGCTCGAAGGCGCTTTGAAACGGCACGATATCGTCGGCCGCTACCTGCACGTTGTCGAACACCACCGAACCACTGCCGGTGGTGCGTTGGCCGAAACCACTCCAGTCGTCGATGACATTCAGGCCCGGGCTGTTGGCTGGAACGAAGGCCAGGTGCTGTTCACCGTGCTCGTCGACCACCGAGGTCGGAATACGTTGAGCATACAGCGCACCGGTGGCGTAGAACTTGCGGCCATTGATGCGCCAGTGTTCGCCTTCACGGCTCAGTGCGGTGGTGCGGTCATGGGCGGTTTTGGTGCCCAACTCAGCCAGGGCATTGCCGAAGCGCTGGCCTGCGAGTACCTCGGCATACAGGCGCTGCTGCTGCTCAGGGCTGCCGTTGACGCGCAGCACTTCCAGTGCATAGAAGTGGTTCTGCGGGATCTGGCCGAGCGACGCGTCGGCCTGGGCAATACGGCTGATAACCTTGGCCAGGGTGACGTTGGACACCCCGGCACCACCGTAGGCTTTCGGGACCGTGATACCCCACAGGCCAGAGCGCGAGAACAACGCCAGTTCGGCATGCGGCAACTGCCGCTCGCGGTCGCGCAGGATGCTGTCCTGACGCAATTGTTGGGCGATATCCTCGGCGATCTGCAAGGCCTGGGCATCAGTGTGGATAACCGCAACGCTGGCGTGCGGTGGTGACAAAAGGCTCATAGAGGCTCCAGTGGTCTGGTCAGATCCAGGAATGCCGGGCAGGCAGGGTACCGTTGAGGTAATAGGCGCCGACGGCGTGGTATTTCCAGCGCACCGGGTCATGCAGGGTATGCACACGGGCATTGCGCCAATGCCGGTCGAGGTTGAACTCGGCCAGGCTGGCCCGGCTACCGGAGAGCTCGAAGAGTTTCTCGCTGGCCTGCAGGGAAATTTCCGTGGTCAACACCTTGGCCTCGGCCACGGCGATGGAGGCCCGAGCGGCCGCCTCGGCGTCAATCGGTGCGGCACTCACTGCATCCAGCACGCGGGCGGCCTTGCTCAGCAGCGCCTGGGCCGCGTGCAGTTCAAGCTGCAGGCGACCAATGTCGGCGATCACGTAGGGGTCGTCGCTTGCGCGTTCGACCTTGGCATCGATCCATGGGCGAGCACGTTCGCGCACAAAGGCGATGGTGTCGGCGAGCGCCGCTTCGGCGATCCCGGCATCGATGGCGGCCTGGATCAATTGCGAGACGGCGCCCTGAATATTCGGGCTTTCACCGATCCGCCAGTTATCGACGACCAGCTCCGCGTCGACCGGAACCTTGTCCAGCAGGACGGTGCCGCTGGCGGTGGTGCGTTGGCCGAAGCCAGACCAGTCATCGACAATGCGCAGCCCCGGGCTGCCCCGGCGTACAAACGCCATGACCTGACGGCCTTCATCATTCAGCGCTTTGACCGCGACCCAATGGGCGTACAGGGCGCCGGTCGAGTAGAACTTCTGCCCGCTGATAACGTAACCGTCGCCTTGGCGGGTAATGCGCGCCTTGAGCTCCAGGGTGTTCTTGGTGCCGCGCTCCGGGCCGGCATTGCCGATGCGCCAGCCGTTCAGCACGCTGGTGAACAGCAGGGCTTTCTGCGGCTCGGTTGCTGCGCCTTGCAGCAGTTGCAGGATGCCGACCTGATTTTGCGGGATCTGCCCGAGCGCAGGGTCGGCGGCGCTGATGATGCGAAACACCTCGGCCAGGGTCTGAAACGAGACCTGCGGGCCACCATAGGCCCGGGGGATCGTGATACTGCCCAGGCCGCTGTGGGTGAAAATTTCGATTTCACTCCAGGGCAGCTTGCGTTGCTGATCGCGTTTGGCTGCCTGGGTGCGGGCGACTGCGGCCAGTTCGTGGGCTGCCTGCAAGGCTTCGGCGTCAGTGCGCAGAACCTTGGCCGGCAAGAGTAATGGGGCGCTGTCCAGGTCGCTGTGGACTGTGGTGATTGCCAGACTGGACATTTCAGTACCGCTCCTTGGCTGCACTCAATGCCCTGGCGTTACGCACTGGGGTGATTGTGTTCCTGACCATACCTACCTCACTGATGGGAAAGTCGCCGCGGGTGCGGCGACGGAACAAGCGTGGGTCCGGTGGTCCGGTTTATATACCTTAATTGTTTGTAAAAATTAAATGAACGAACTTTTGGGAATATACATAGAAGGGAGGTCAGGGGCGGCTGTTGTAAACCTTCACCTGCAGGGGAGCAGCCCATTGCGAGCTGTTACCCACGCGGTCAAGGACGCAGTAACTGATGTCGAGAAAGTCGTCCGCTCCGGCTTCGATGACCAGCGCCCTGGGGATTTCGCCATGCACGGCGAGGCCGATAGCGTCAGCGCCGAGTGCAGGCAGGTCGAGGCGCACGTCACCCCAGCGAAGGGTGATTTCATCGCCTTCGGCCATGTTCAGGTAAGGGGCGATGCGAAAGGGCAGCGTTGGCCCCAGGCGCTGCAGGTCGAGGCCATGGCGAACAATTGCAGGGGCCAGGCTCAGCGGGGCGAGCGCCGGGTTTTCGGTGGTTTCGCACAGGGTCTCACCACCAGGGCAGGCCAGTTTGATGAGCACCTGCAGTGACGGTGACTTTACAGGCCGGCACCCGGGCTTGAGCAGGCGATAGTGCACGCGGTTCGCGCCTGGGCGCAGCAGCGTGCGGGGTACCTGGAAACTGATGTGCTGGTCGAGGTCGTCGGCCGAAAGCTGGTGTGCGGCAACGAAGCAATTGCCCCAGAACAGTTCCAGCACGTCACCCGTTTGCATGGCCGCATTGGTGTGGATGCAGGCACGCAGGTTGCTGGCAGCGGCCAGGCCAATGCCCTCATGGGCAACGTCGGGGAGGGCAGGAGGGGGCAGTTCAGTTCCTTTGGCTGCACAGTGCATGGTGATGTTCCCGTACGAAGTAAATGAGTGGTCGAGGACGACGTTGCTCAGGTTTATTGGCGAGTACGGGAAGCGAGTCAAGGCATGCGGGCGCCGCCTTGGGCTGGGTGCAGGATCTTCGGAGACGTCCTACTTCGAGGGGGAAACCAGGGTGTTCGTCGGGTGCAAAAGTCGTCGTCCTGGCTCAGGGCTGCGAGGCGTGCATACCGAGGAACTTGCCAAGGAATTGCCGGGTGCGCTCTTCCCTGGGATTGGCAAAGAGTGCCTTGGCTTCACCCTGCTCGACGATGACCCCCTTGTCGAAAAAAATCACCCGATTGGCGACGTCGCGGGCAAAGCCCATTTCGTGGGTGACGATGATCATCGTGCGCTTTTCTTCGGCCAGGCTGCGGATGGTGGCCAGCACTTCGCCAACCAGTTCCGGGTCGAGGGCCGAGGTCGGCTCGTCGAACAGAATCACTTCGGGCTCCATTGCCAGTGCCCGGGCAATGGCTACCCGTTGTTGCTGGCCGCCGGACAAGCGTCTCGGATAGGCATTTTCCTTGTCGCCCAGACCGACTTTCTGCAACAAGGCACGGCCCAGGGTGATGGCCGCATTGCGTGGGGTTTTCTTGACCACGATGGGGCCTTCGATAACGTTTTCCAGCGCCGTGCGGTGGGGAAACAGGTTGAAGTTCTGGAACACGAAACCGACGTGCTGGCGCAGTTGGCGGATCAGGCCCTGTTGCTGTTTCAGCGGACGGTTGCCGTCAATCTCGATGTCGCCGACGCGAATGCGACCGCTGCTGGGGGTTTCCAGCAGGTTCAGACAGCGCAGGAAGGTGGTCTTGCCCGAGCCGCTGGGGCCGATGATGGCAATCACTTCACCGGCGTTGACGGTGAGGTTGATACCGGCCAGTACGGTCTGGCCGTTGAACTGCTTGGTCAGGTGCTCTACGACGATCATGCGCTCAGGACTCCAGGTCGTGCCGGTTGACCTGCGCTTCAAGGCGGTGCTGCAGGTGGGCGAGGAGGCTGGACAGTACCCAGTAGATCAGTGCTGCCGCCAGGTACAGGGTGAACACCTCGAAGGTGCGTGCGGTAATCAACTGCGCCTGACGAAACAGCTCCGGCACCTGGATGGTCGCGGCCAGCGCCGTGTCCTTGACCAGGGAGATGAAGCTATTGCCCAGTGGTGGCAAGGCGGTGCGCGCCGCCTGTGGCAGGATCGCTCGGCGCATGGCCTGGCTGCGGGTCATGCCGATGCTGGCGGCGGCTTCCCATTGGCCGCGGTCGATGGAACTGATGGCCGCCCGCAGGATTTCGCAGGCATAGGCGGCCATGTTCAGCGACAAGCCGATCAGTGCCGCCGGCAGTGGGTCGAGTTCCAGGCCCAGTTGCGGCAGGCCGTAATAGATCACGAACAGTTGGACCAGCAGCGGTGTGCCGCGAAAAAACGACACGTAGACGCGGGCAGTCCAGCTAAGCACTTTCAGCGATGACAGCCGCATCAGCGCCAGGCCGAACCCCAACAGCAAGCCGAAGAACATGCCGCCCAGGCTCAGGCCTACGGTGAAGTACGCGCCCTTGAGCAGAAAGGGCGCGGAATCCAGCGCCAGCTGGAGGCTGTCGGCAATCATTTTGTGACGTCAGCGTTGAACCATTTCTGCGACAGCTTGGCCAGGGTGCCATTGGCCCGAAGTGTGTCGATGGCCTTGTTGATCGCCTCAAGCAGCTCCGGCTCACCTTTGCGCAATGCAACACCGGATTCCTGGCGGGAGAAGGCTTCACCGGTGACGGCGGTGTCCTTGGCCTTGGCGACCAGCTCGAATGCGGCCAGGCGGTCTACCAGAATGGCGTCGATACGGCCGACCCGCAGGTCCTGGTATTTGGTGGGGTCGTCGTCGTAGGTCTTGATGATGGCTTTCGGTACGTTGTCCTTGAGCCATTGCTCGTAGTTGGTACCCAGGCCTACACCGACTTTCTTGCCGGCCAGATCGGCGGCGGTCTTGATGCTGCCTTCGTTCTTTTTCAGGGTCAGGGCCTGAATGCCGGAGATGGTGTACGGGGTCGAGAAGTCGTACTTCTTCTTGCGCTCCTCGGAGATGGTCACCTGGTTGATCACCACGTCCAGGCGCTTGGACTCAAGGGCCGCGAGGATGCCGTCCCACTTGGTTGGCTGCAGCTTGGCTTTTACCCCAAGCTCCTTGGCCAGGGCTTCGGAGAAGTCCACTTCAAAGCCGGCGAGCTTGCCGTCATTGTCGACGAAACTGAACGGTGGGTAGGTGCCTTCCAGGCCGACCTTGAGTGTGCCGCTGTCCTTGATCTGTTGCAGTTGCTCCCCGGCGATGGCCTGGCCCAGCAGGCTGGCACCGAGTAGCAGGCCCAGACTGGCACCGAGAACCTGTTTCGTCAGAACGGAAATCTTCATGGCTAGCCCCTCTGTTGTTATGGGTGTGGCGGTGACTATAGGGGTGGCACTAATAGATCCTTAAATAATATTAATTTGTTTATTTATTCCTTTAAATTCTATTTGGATGCCACCCGTTCATGGGTTCCAGACTTCAGGGTAGGCGAATAACGCCGGTGCCCCACCGGTGTGCAGAAAAATCAGCGGGCCGGCCTCGAAACGCTGGCGGGTAATACCGTCAAGCAGGCCTGCCATGGCCTTGCCGGTGTAGACCGGGTCGAGCAGCAGGCCCTCGTGGCTGGCCAGTTCGCGTATCGCCGCGAGTGTGCCTGCGTTTGGCTCGCCATAGCGCGGGGCGAAGTATTCATCCCAGAGGGTGACCTTGAAGCGCTCCGGCAGCTGCACACCGAGCAGCTCGGCAGTGCGCTCGGCGAGCCCTTGTACCTTGGGTCGCTGGGCTTCGTCGGTACGCGACACGGTGACGCCGATGACCGGCAATTGCGGCAGCACCGAGGCCAATCCCAGGGCCAGGCCGCTGTGGGTGCCGGCACTGCCGGAGGCCAGCACCACCCCGGCAAAGGTTTCGCCGCTGCGCTGGATCTGCGCGGCCAGCTCCAGGCCTGCGCGCACATAGCCCAGGGCGCCGAGGGCATTGGAGCCGCCGATGGGTACCTGATAGGGTTTGCGGCCACTGGCATGCAGGCGCACCGCCAAGGACTGCAATTGCTCATCGGCGTTATCGAGGTTGTCGACCATCTCGACCTTGGCCCCGAACAGGTCCAGCAACAGGCGGTTGCCGTTGCCCAGGTAACTGGCTGAATCGGTACCGATGGGGTTTTCCAGCAGGGCGACACAGCCCAGCCCGAGGCGTGCCGCCAGGGCAGCGGTCTGGCGCACGTGGTTGGACTGGATCGCGCCCGCGGTGATCAGGGTGTCGGCACCTTTGGCCAGGGCATCGGCGGCCAGGTATTCAAGCTTGCGCAGTTTGTTGCCACCGAATGCCAGCGGCGTCAGGTCGTCGCGTTTGACATAGATGGCGCGGCCTGCCCACGTGGACAGTCGCTCGAGTTTTTCCAGTGGCGTGGGCCCGCTCAGCAGTTCAAGGCGGTTGAAGCGAGCGAGCTGGCGTTCGAGTTCGGTCATGGGAAGTTGTGCCTGACAAAAAATCGAGTATAGGCAGCAGGTGGCGTTCGGCGAATAGCTCGGCTTATGCCCCCGGTATAGCGGATTGGAATAAAGGGTTATTTTTTCCAGCGACGCCAATTGCCGTAAAGTGGTCAGCTATCAGGCGAGCATTCCAATCCAGCAGCTGCCGCGTGGCAGGAGAGCAACCGTGAGCGAGAACGCGCAAACAGGGCAATGGCAATTGCAGGGTATCGTCGGCCAGCTACGTGCTGCCCGTGATCAGTGGCGCAGCCGCAATGGCCGCAGCAGTGGGGAGCAGGGCGGGCGCGAATTACCCTCGCGTGAAGCCATGCGGCAGATCCTTGAGCAGTTGTGTGGCGCGTTGTTCCCGATGCGCCTGGGCCCGGTCGACCTGCGTGAAGAGAGCGAAGACTTTTACGTGGGGCATACCCTCGACACAGCCCTGACCGCGCTGCTCGCGCAGGCCCGTCTGGAGCTGCGCTATGTTGCGCGTCAGGGCAAGGCGGACCCGGCACAGGTCGATGCCACCGCCTTGCGTCTGATCCAGGATTTCGCCGCGGCCCTGCCTGGCCTGCGCAGCCTGCTCGACACCGACGTGTTGGCGGCGTACCACGGCGACCCGGCGGCCCGCAGTGTCGATGAAGTCCTGCTGTGCTACCCCGGTATCCTTGCAGTGATTCATCACCGTCTGGCGCACCACCTGTACCGTGCAGGCTTGCCGCTGCTGGCGCGGATCAGCTCGGAAATCGCCCACTCGGCCACGGGTATCGACATCCACCCCGGCGCGCAGATCGGCCCGAGCTTCTTCATCGATCACGGTACCGGTGTGGTCATCGGTGAAACCGCAATCATCGGTGAGCGGGTACGGATCTATCAGGCCGTGACCCTGGGTGCCAAACGCTTCCCGGCCGACGAGTCTGGCCAATTGCAAAAGGGCCACCCGCGCCATCCGATCGTCGAGGACGATGTGGTGATCTATGCCGGCGCCACCATCCTTGGCCGAATCACCATCGGCAAGGGCTCGACCATTGGCGGCAACGTCTGGTTGACCCGCAGCGTGGCACCGGGCAGCAACTTGACCCAGGCCAATCTGCAGCATGATGACGGGACGCAGAAGTAGGCGGGCTTCCAGACCGGTTGGGTCGCATCTGAGCGCCATCCATGTTTAACTTGAACGCTCGTTCAAGTTAAACGGTGGTCCGCTGCCGGTGTTCAACAGGAGGAAACCCTTTGCTGAACCCGTTCAATCCAACCCTTTCCACGCGTCGTGAGGTGCACTGCCTATGAGTGCATCCACGCCTGTCCCGACCAGCAAGATCCGCATGAACCCGCCGGTGTTCTACTTCGCGGCAAGCTTCATTCTGTTGTTTGGCCTGGTGGTGATCGCCAACCCCACGGCCGCCGGTGAGTGGCTGTTGGCCGCACAAAACTGGGCCGCCAATACGGTTGGCTGGTACTACATGTTGGCGATGACGCTGTACCTGGTCTTCGTGGTGGTCACCGCCTTGTCTGGCTACGGCAAGATCAAGCTCGGTGCCGACCACGACGAGCCCGAGTTCAGTTACCTGTCATGGGCCGGCATGCTGTTCGCCGCCGGTATCAGCATTACCCTGTTCTTCTTCTGCGTCTCCGAACCGCTCACCCACTTGCTTCAGCCACCTCAAGGCGAGGCCGGCACGGTCGAGGCCGGGCGCCAGGCCATGCAGTTGCTGTTCCTGCATTGGGGCCTGCATGGCTGGGGTGTTTTTGCCTTTGTCGGTATGGCCCTGGCGTATTTCGCCTACCGGCACAACCTGCCATTGGCCCTGCGTTCGGCGCTGTACCCGCTGATCGGCAAGCGCATCAACGGGCCGATAGGCTATGCAGTGGATGGCTTCGGCATCATCGCCACGGTGTTCGGCCTGGGGGCGGACATGGGCTTTGGTGTCCTGCACCTGAACGCCGGCCTGGATTACCTGTTCGGTATTTCCCATAGCCATTGGGTGCAAGTTGCACTGATCACGCTGATGATGGGCGCCGCAGTGGCTGTTGCCGTGGCCGGTGTGGACAAGGGCGTGCGGGTGATGTCCGACATCAACATGCTCCTGGCCTGTGGGTTGCTGTTGTTCGTGCTGTTCGCCGGCCCGACACAGCACCTGTTCAACACGCTGATCCAGAACCTGGGTGATTACCTCGGTGCTTTGCCGCGCAAGAGTTTCGATGTCTATGCCTACACTCAGGCCAACGACTGGCTGGGTAACTGGACGGTGTTCTACTGGGCCTGGTGGATTGCCTGGGCGCCCTTTGTCGGCCTGTTCATTGCGCGTATCTCGCGGGGCAGGACGATCCGTGAATTCGTCTTTGGTGTGCTGCTGATTCCACTGGGCTTCACCCTGGCCTGGATGTCGATCTTCGGCAACAGTGCCCTGACCCAGGTGCTTGACCATGGCATGGCCAGCCTGGCCCAGTCGGCCCTCGACAACCCGTCGATGACCCTCTACCTGTTGCTGGAAACCTACCCGTGGAGCAAGGCGGTGATCGCCATCACGGTGTTCATCAGTTTTGTCTTCTTCGTCACCTCGGCCGACTCCGGCACCGTGGTGCTGTCGACCTTGTCCGCCCGTGATGGCAACGCCGATGAAGATGGGCCGAACTGGCTGCGGGTGTTCTGGGGTGCCATGACCGGGCTGATCACCATTGGCCTGCTGTTCGCGGGCAGTATCGACTCGCTCAAGTCAGCGGTGGTACTGACCTCGTTGCCCTTCTCGGTGATTCTGCTGGCCATGATGTGGGGGCTGCACAAGGCGTTTTACCTGGAGTCGCAGCGGCAGATTGCCCAACTGCATTCCCTGGCCCCATTCGCCACTTCACGACGTGGTCGCGGTGGCTGGCGTCAACGTTTGAGCCAGGCCATTCACTTCCCGTCGCGGGATGAGGTCTATCGGTTCATGGATGACGTGGTGCGCCCGGCGATTGCCGAGGTCACCGAAGTGTTTGCCGAGAAAGGCCTGGCGGTGATTTCCCAGGAAGACCCGAGCCACGACAATGTCAGCCTGAAGATCGGCCATGGTGAAGAGCAGCCGTTTATCTATCAGGTGCAGATGCGCGGCTATTTCACACCGTCCTTTGCGTTGGCAGGGCTGGGTACGCAAGAGTTGAAGAACCGTCGCTACTACCGTGCGGAAGTGCACCTGAGTGAAGGCAGCCAGGATTATGACCTGGTGGGCTACAGCAAGGAGCAGATCATCAACGACATCCTCGACCAGTACGAACGGCACCTGCAGTACCTGCACCTGGTGCGCTGAGCCCGCTGCCTGCAACCTGCTGGACAGGTGGCAGCCATCTTGCCCTTTTACCGGGAGATGGCTGCCGCGAGGTTCAGAACGGTGCGTCGCCCAGAATCGTCGCCCGGTGCATCACGCGCCGCTGCGGACGGTAATCGTCTACCGCGTAATGCTGGGTGACGCGGTTGTCCCAGAATGCCACGTCGTTTTCCTGCCAGCGCCAGCGAATGGTGAATTCGGGGCGGGTGGCGTGGGCGAACAACAGGGCGAGCAGCGCCTTGCTCTCTGCCTCACTGAGCTCGTTGATGCGGGTCGTGAAACCCTCGCTGACAAACAGTGCCTTGCGCCCGCTGACCGGATGGGTTCTGACCACTGGATGTGAAAGCGGCGGGTTGGCGCGGCGGGTCGCCTCCCAGCGTTCGCGGTCTTCGGCGGTTGTGCCAAAACGTTCCAACGGAAACGACTGGGTGAAGTCATGGGTCGCGGTGAGGCCGTCGAGCATCTGCCGCAAGGGTGCCGAAAGGGCCTCAAAGGCGGCGATGCCGCTGGCCCACAGGGTGTCTCCCCCATAAGCCGGCAACTGCTTGGCACTGAGCACCGCGCCCATCGCCGGGGTTGCCAGGAAGGTCACGTCGGTATGCCAGACGGCGTTGTCGCGCACGTCGGTGACCGCCGTGTCGAGCACCAGCACCTCTGGTGTCTCAGGGACATTAGGGTAGATCGGGTGAATGTGCAGGTCGCCAAAGTGCGCAGCGAAGCGTGCTTGCTGGGCAGGCGTCAGCGGTTGATCACGGAAGAACAGTACCTGGTGCTTGAGCAACGCCTGCTCGATGGCGTCACGTTGCTCGGCATTGATCTCAACACTCAGGTCAATGCCGCTGATCTGTGCGCCCAGTGCCGGGCTCAATGGGGTAATGGTCAGGCTCATAGGGGTCTCGTTCGGTTCGGCGCCGAGCTGTCGGCGTGGTCAGTGTCGGTGCGCGATCAATGGCTCTGGCCGTGCCAAGGCACCAGTTTGCGTTGCAGTGCACGCAGGCTCATCTCAAGGGCGAAGGCGATCAGGGCGATAACCAGAATGCCCAGTACCACCACATCGGTGACCAGAAACTGTGCCGCTGATTGCACCATGAAGCCCAGGCCGCTGGTGGCGGCGATCAGTTCGGCGGCAACCAGGGTCGACCAGCCGACACCCAGGCCAATACGCACGCCGGTAAGAATGTCCGGCAGTGCGCTGGGCAGAATCACATGGCGAATCAGCTGTGCCCGTGTAGCACCCAGCGACTGTGCAGCGCGCAACTTGGTCGGGTCGACCGTGCGCACGCCAGTGGCGGTGGCGATGGCAATCGGGGCGAAGATCGCCAGGTAGATCAGCAGCACTTTCGACAGCTCGCCGATACCGCACCAGATCACAATCAGGGGCAAATAGGCCAGTGGGGGAATGGGCCGGTAGAATTCGATCAGTGGGTCGAGAATGCCCCGTGCAATCCGGTTGTGGCCGATGGCGATGCCAATCGGAATGGCGCTGACAATCGCCGCACCCAGGGCCAGGCCGATACGTCCGAGGCTGGCGCCCAAATGTTGCCAGAGGGTCGACTCCATGTAGCCCTGGGTCAGCAGTAACCAGGCTTTGGACAACACCGCGGCAGGCGAGGGCAGGAACAGCGGTTCGATCCACTCGGCTGCCGTGACGGCCCACCAGACGGCCAGCAGGCTGATCAGGGTCAGGCCGCTGATCCAGCGGGTGCTCAGGCTGCGGCGTGCTGCCGTAGTGTGGGCCAAGGGTTTGGCGGCTTTTGCGGCCAACGGAACGTCCAGGCTGCTCATGCGGACTCCTGCCGCGTGGCGGCGCTGCGTTGTGAGAACACCCGTGCCAGCACATGCTCGCGGGTTTCGATAAAGCGTGGATCGGATTTGATCGCCCGGGCCGATTCACCGGCGGCGTAACGTCGCCCGAAGTCCAGCGGCAGGCGCTCGACAATCCGCCCCGGATGGGGGGCCAGCAGCACGAGCTCGGTGGCCAGGAACACTGCTTCCTCAATGTCGTGGGTAATCAGGAACACCGGCTTGGCGGTACGCTGCCACACCTGCAGCAGCAACTCCTGCATCTGCTCGCGGGTGAAGGCATCCAGTGCGCCGAAGGGTTCATCCATCAGCAGCACCCGCGGGTCTGCGGCCAGCGCACGGGCCAGGCCCACACGCTGCTTCTGCCCACCGGACAGCTGCCAGATACGCCGGCTGCCAAACCCGGCAAGGTCAACCAGGGCGAGCATTTCGCGGGCCTTTTGTTCCCGTTGCGCACGTGGCAAACCGGCCAGCTCCAGGCCGAAGGCAACGTTGCTCAGCACGTCCTGCCAAGGCAGTAGCGCGTCGTCCTGGAACACCACCCCGCGCTCGGCGCCAGGGCCTTGCACCGGCTTGCCGTCGAGGGTGATGCGCCCGGCACTGGGCGCAACGAAGCCGGCGATCAGGTTCAGCAGCGAGGTCTTGCCGCTGCCGGAAGGGCCCAGGGCCACCAGCAACTGCTGTGGGCCCAGGCTCAGGGAGATGTCGGCCAGTACCGGCTCGGCCGCACCGGGGTACTGTGCGCTGATGCGCTCCAGCTCAAGCAATGCCATGACAGGCTCCGATCAGTTGGCGATGAATTTGGCGCTGACGTAGGGCGAGTAGTCCGGCAGTACCGCCTCGACCTTGCCTTGCGCCTTGAGGAAGGTGGCGGTGTCGGTGATGGCCTGGGTGGTCGGTGCGCCGAGGGCTGCGATCTGGTCATTGGCCAGCGGGAAAACGTTGCCCTGAAGCAGCGCCGGGATATCGGTAGCCTTGGCCCCGGACAGTTTCACCAGCTTGTCGACGTTGCTTTGGTCGGCAAGCCAGGCTTGTGGGTCTTTGCGGTACTCGGCGTAGGCGTCCAGGGTGACCTTGGCGAAGGCTTTGACGATTTCTGGGTGTTTGGCGGCAAAGTCCTTGCGCACGATCCAGGCGTCGAAGGTGGGTGCACCGGTCTTGGCCAGTTCGCCGGAGGTGATCAGCACCTTGCCGTTTTCCTTGGCCACACCCAGTGCCGGGTCCCAGACGTAGGTGGCGTCGATGTCACCACGTTTCCAGGCAGCAATGATGGCGGGCGGCGCCAGGTTGAGGATCTGTACCTTGGCCGGGTCGATGTTCCACTGCTTCAGCGCGGCCAACAGGCTGTAGTGCCCGGTGGAGACAAACGGCACGGCGATTTTCTTGCCGACCAGGTCTTGCGGCGAATTGATCCCCGCACCGTCGCGAGCGACCAGTGCTTCGGCGGCGCCAATCTGGGTGGCGATCAGGAAGGTTTCCACCGGCAGCTTGCGGGTCGCGGCCGCCGCCAGAGGGCTTGAGCCCAGGTAGCCGATCTGCACATCACCCGAGGCTACGGCGGTGATCACGTCGGCCCCGCTGTCGAACTTGCGCCAGTCAATGCTGGCCTTGCTGGCTTTTTCATAGTCGCCGTCAACCTGGGCGACTTTCGCCGGGTCAACGGTGGTCTGGTAGGCCACGGTCAGGTCGGCCGCCTGGGTGAACCAGCTGGCACCGGCCAGGGTCAGTGCGGCGAACAGGCGCAGCGGCGTATGCAGGGGCATGGACAACTCCTTCTCAGGCGGAGGGTGATGGGCGATTGAGAAGAAGGCTAAATGATCTAAGAAAATTAAAATAAATAACTTTTAGGAATTAGCTTAGGAGCCAATTGCTGTAAGGCGTTTGCGTGGCTGGGGGAGGGGGCGTTGCTTTGGCGATGGGCTGACCACGGTCAACCTCGCCATTGCACGGGTGGGAGAGGATTGAAATGGCTGCACGGAAAGGCAGGGAGAGAAAAATTCTATTTTTATGTCAGAAAAATCTTAAAACGTCATAAATAATTCTTTTTAGATTTATAGGATAGTCATTATTCTTCGGCGCAAACCGGACGCATTAGACCAAAGTCTTGAAATGAATGGTTACGATTGACTCGAACCACACCCTTTGGTGCTAATCGGCTATCGACGTCGAGCGAGGCAAAAGACCCCGCCGACAGAGAATCACAAGAATTAGAAATGAAAGGAGCAAAAAATGTACAAGTCCACCTTGGCACTTGCCGTGGCCCTTGGGGTTCTGGCTCAACAAGCAGGTGCTGCCGGTTTCGTTGAAGACAGCAAGCTGTCTGTCAGCTCGCGCACCATGTATTTCGATAACGACAACCGTGAAGAGCACAACAAAGACCAGCGCGAATCAGGTCAGGGCTTCAAGCTCGACTATCAGTCGGGCTTCACCGAGGGCACGGTGGGTTTTGGTTTTGATGCTCAAGCTGTGTGGGGTATTCACCTGGATGGCGGCAAAGGCCATCACCCGGATAACAGCAGCTTTTTCCCTAGCGATACTGACCGTTCGGCTGTAGGCCAGTGGGCGCGCATCGGCGGCAACGCCAAGGCACGTTTCTCCAAGACCGAAGCCCACCTCGGTGGCGCACTGGCACCAAACCTGCCAATCCTGGTGGCCAACGACGGCCGTCTGCTGCCGCAAACCTTTGAAGGTGGCATTGTCACCTCCAAGGAAATCGACAACGTCACCCTGACTGGGGGTCAACTTGAGCACGCCATGGGCCGTGCTTCGAGCAACAGGACCGGCCTGTCGGTTGCGGGCGCGACGCAGGACAGCAACAAGTTCCAGTTCGGCGGCGCCGACTGGAAGGTCACCAAAGACCTGACCCTGCAGTACTACTACTCGAACCTGGAAGATTTCTACAAACAGCACTTCCTGGGCCTGGTTCACGTCTACCCGATTGCGAACGACCAGTCGTTCAAGACCGACCTGCGCTACTTCGACAGCAGCTCGGATGGCAAGAACGGCCAAGCCGGTTACGAGTTCAAGAACAACGGTGGTTACGGTAAGAACAACGAGGTCGATAACAAGACCTGGAGCGCCATGTTCACCTACACCCTGGGCGGACACTCGCTCATGCTCGGTCACCAACAAGTTAGCGACGACGGTGGTTTCGTCTGGCTGAACCAAGGTAACGTTACCGATGGCGACGGTAGCTTTGAGGGTGCAGGCGGCTCCAGCTTCTACCTGTTCACTGACAGCATGATCAACCAGTTTGCGCGTGCCGGTGAAAACACCACCTTCGGTCAGTACGCTTATGACTTCGCTCGCCTGGGAGTTCCAGGCCTGAAGACCTCGATTGCCTACCTGCGTGGCGATGACATTCGTAACAAGAGCGGAAATGGCAGCTACAACGAGTGGGAACGTGATGCACGTATCGACTACGTGATTCAGGAAGGTACCCTCAAGGGGCTGGGCGCTAGCCTGCGCCACGGTATGTACCGTGGCAGCGGTGAAAGCAGCGCCGATCAGGACCAAACCCGCCTGATCTTCAACTACACCTACACCTTCATGTAAGTGTCAGTAGAGAAAGCCTCGCCTTGGTGCGGGGCTTTTTTTCGACCTGAAATTAATAGCTCGTAAAGTTATAAATAAATCATTATTTATTCTTTTTAATTTGCTTCAGGTCGATGCACAGTGGCTCCACCAGAACGTACTTCAAGGAGCCCCACCATGAGCCTCAGACTCGGCGATATCGCCCCCGATTTCGAACAGGATTCCAGCGCCGGCACGATTCGTTTCCATGAGTGGCTGGGCGACAGCTGGGGTGTGCTGTTTTCGCACCCGGCGGATTTTACGCCAGTCTGCACCACCGAACTGGGGTTCACTGCCAAGCTCAAGGAGCAGTTCGCCGAACGCGGGGTCAAGGCCATTGCCCTTTCGGTCGACCCGGTGGAGTCTCATCTGCGCTGGATCGAAGACATCAACGAAACCCAGAACACCGTCGTCAACTTTCCGATCCTGGCCGACGCCGATCGCAAGGTGTCTGACCTCTATGACCTGATCCACCCCAATGCCAGCGACACCCTGACCGTGCGTTCCTTGTTCGTGATCGACCCGAACAAGAAGATCCGCCTGACCATCACTTACCCCGCCAGCACCGGGCGCAATTTCCACGAGATTCTGCGGGTGATCGACTCACTGCAACTGACCGACAACCACAAGGTCGCCACCCCGGCCAACTGGCAGGACGGTGACGAGGTGGTGATCGTGCCGTCACTCAAGGATGAGGACGAAATCAAACGGCGCTTTCCCAAAGGTTACCGGGCGGTCAAGCCCTACCTGCGCCTGACCCCGCAGCCAAACCGTTGAGTGTGTGACGCATTGCTTTAGCCACAGCAGGGATTTTCGGGCCGTTTCGACGGCCCTTTTTTTTGCGCGGCGTACGGGTTATTCAATATTCTTTTATTGAATAACCAAATGAAAAAATATGATTTATAGATATATAAAACAGCTGTTAAGGTCACTCCATCAACGCGAGATCTGCTGCTCGCACCCGTCTCGAAACCGCTAAAGGATACGCTTCAATGTTGGTTGTCTCTCTCGGTGGCAGTCCCAGCGTGCGTTCACGCTCTGGTGTGTTGCTCGAACGCGCCCGGCACTGGTTGCAAGGCCAGGGTGTGGAAGTGGTGACATTCCAGGTGCGCGACTTCCCGGCAGACGATCTGCTGCATGCGCGCTTCGACAGCCCTAAGGTTCAGCACTTCCTGCAACTGGTCGAACAGGCCGATGGCCTGATCGTCGCGACGCCGGTGTACAAGGCGTCGTTCTCCGGTGCGCTGAAGACCCTGCTGGATCTGCTGCCTGAGCGAGCGCTGAGCCACAAGGTGGTATTGCCCATCGCTACCGGCGGCAGTATCGCCCACATGCTGGCGGTTGATTACGCGCTCAAGCCGGTGCTGTCGGCACTCAAGGCGCAAGAGACCCTGCAAGGGATCTTCGCTGACGACAGCCAGATCGCTTATGGCGAAGGCAGTGCTGCCGCGCAGTTGCTTCCTGCGTTGGAGCTGCGCCTGAACGAATCGCTGGAACAGTTTCACACTGCCCTGGCCCGTCGGCCAAAACCCGTTGCACCGGGGCTGTTGAACGAACGTTTGCTCAGTGCTCGCTGGAGCATCTGAGCCGCAACACGCAACACGCAACGCATTACTCGCACGTCCCACCTTACTCGCCCGCCAACGGGCAAGCAGGTGCAGCCTGAACCCTAATCGCAAAAGGAGAGCGCTATGCGCACTGTCATTTTGCGTCGTGGTCTGGTCGCTCTGTTTGCTGCGGCTGTGTCCTTCGGCGCCATTACTCAAGCCCAGGCAGAAAGCCTGCGTATCGGTTATCAAAAGTACGGCACCCTGGTGCTGCTCAAGGCCAAGGGTACGCTGGAGAAGCGCCTGGCGGCGCAGGGCGTGCAGGTCCAGTGGACGGAGTTCCCAGGTGGCCCGCAACTGCTTGAAGGGCTGAACGTCGGCTCAATCGACTTCGGTGTCACCGGCGAGACCCCGCCGGTATTTGCCCAGGCTGCTGGCGCGGATCTGTTTTACGTCGCCTATGAGCCACCGGCACCGCACAGCGAAGCGATCCTGGTGCCCAAGGATTCGCCAATCGACTCGGTGAAGGCGCTCAAGGGCAAGAAGGTTGCCCTGAACAAGGGCTCCAACGTTCACTACCTGCTGGTTCGGGCCCTGGAAGATGCCGGCCTGAAATACAGCGACATTCAGCCGGTGTTCCTGCCGCCCGCCGATGCCCGTGCCGCCTTCGAGCGTGGCAGTGTCGACGCCTGGGTGATCTGGGACCCTTACCAGGCGGCGGCCGAGAAACAACTGCAAGCGCGCACCCTGCGCGATGGCAAAGGCATCGTCGACAACCATCAGTTCTACCTGGCGACCAAGCCTTACGCACAGAAACACCCTGAGGTGATCAGCGCCTTGGTGGACGAGGTACGCGCGGTGGGTGAGTGGTCCAAGGCCAATCCGCAGGAGGTGACCGATCAGGTGTCGCCGCTGCTCGGCCTGCCCGCCGACATCACCCTGACCTCGGTTAAACGCCAAGGCTACGGTGCGACATTCCTGACGCCAGAGGTGGTCGCCGCGCAGCAAAAGATCGCCGACACCTTCCAGGCGCTGAAGCTGATTCCCAAGCCCTTGAGCATCAAGGATGTGATCTGGACACCCCCGGCCAAGGTCGCCAGCGCGCCTTGAAGCATTGCCTGCGCCGGGGCGTCGCCCCGGTCTGAGCCACCCTTAGGAGACAACTCCAATGAGCCTTAATGTTTTCTGGTTTCTGCCTACCCATGGCGACGGTCATTACCTTGGCACCGCCGATGGCGCGCGAGCAGTCGATCACGGTTACCTGCAACAGATCGCCCAAGCGGCGGATCGCCTCGGTTTTGGCGGCGTGCTGATCCCCACCGGGCGCTCCTGCGAGGACTCCTGGCTGGTCGCCGCTTCACTGATCCCGGTAACCCAGCGCCTGAAGTTCCTGGTGGCTCTGCGCCCCGGAATCATCTCGCCAACGGTCGCTGCACGTCAGGCCGCAACCCTTGATCGGCTCTCGGGTGGCCGCGCGCTGTTCAACCTGGTCACCGGTGGCGACCCGGAAGAGCTGTCCGGGGATGGCCTGTTCCTCAGCCATGAAGAGCGTTATCAGGCCTCGGTGGAGTTCACTCGCATCTGGCGTCGCGTGCTCGAAGGCGAGACGGTCGATTACGACGGCCAGCATATTCAGGTCAAAGGCGCCAAGTTGCTTTACCCGCCGATCCAGCAGCCACGTCCGCCGCTGTACTTTGGTGGCTCGTCCGAGGCAGCCCAGGACCTGGCCGCCGAGCAGGTTGAACTGTACCTGACCTGGGGCGAGCCGCCGGCTGCCGTTGCCGAGAAAATCGAGCAGGTGCGGGCCAAGGCGGCGAAACAGGGGCGCACGGTGCGCTTCGGCATTCGCCTGCATGTGATCGTGCGTGAAACCAACGCCGAAGCCTGGCAGGCCGCCGAGCGACTGATCTCGCACCTGGACGACGACACGATTGCCCGTGCCCAGGCATCCCTGGCGCGCTTCGATTCGGTCGGCCAGCAGCGCATGGCTGCACTGCATGGCGGCAAGCGCGACAACCTGGAAGTCAGCCCGAACCTCTGGGCTGGGGTTGGCCTGGTGCGCGGCGGTGCTGGCACGGCGCTGGTCGGTGATGGGGCAACCGTGGCCGAGCGGGTCAAGGAGTATGCGGCACTGGGCATCGACACTTTTATCTTCTCCGGTTACCCGCACCTGGAAGAGTCGTATCGGGTAGCCGAACTGCTGTTCCCGCACCTGGATGTGCAGCGTCCTGAACCGCCAAAAAGCGCAGGCTATGTCAGCCCGTTCGGCGAGATGGTCGCTAACGACATCTTGCCAAAATCTGCAGCGCAGCGCTGAGGACCGGGCCATGAGTCGTGCTAACGCGCCCTTGTCACACAGGCTTGCCCCTTGGGCCTTGCCGCTGCTGTTGCTGGCTGTCTGGCAACTGGCGGTAAGTGCCGGCTGGCTGTCGACGCGAATCCTGCCGGCACCGAGTGCGGTCATCAGCGCCGGTGTCGAACTGGTGCGCAGCGGTGATATCTGGAAGCACCTGGCGATCAGTGGCTGGCGCGCCGGTGTCGGTTTTGTCATCGGCGGCAGCCTTGGCCTGGCACTGGGCTTCATCACCGGGTTGTCACGTTGGGGTGAGCGTCTGCTCGACAGTTCGGTGCAGATGATCCGCAACGTGCCGCACCTGGCGCTGATTCCGCTGGTGATTCTCTGGTTTGGTATTGATGAGTCGGCAAAGATTTTTCTGGTGGCCCTGGGCACCTTGTTCCCGATTTACCTGAACACGTACCACGGTATTCGCAATGTCGACCCGGCCTTGGTGGAAATGGCGCGCAGCTACGGCCTGTCCGGTTTTGCACTGTTCCGTCAGGTGATCTTGCCGGGTGCTTTGCCTTCGATTCTGGTCGGTGTGCGCTTTGCCCTGGGCTTTATGTGGTTGACGCTGATCGTGGCTGAAACCATCTCGGCCAATGCCGGTATCGGCTACCTGGCGATGAACGCCCGGGAGTTCCTGCAGACCGATGTGGTGGTGCTGGCCATTGTCTTGTATGCCGTGCTGGGCAAGCTCGCAGACCTTGCTGCGCGTGCACTTGAACGGGTCTGGTTGCGTTGGCACCCAGCGTATCAAGTTGCCAAGGGAGATCGCCCATGAGCCTGTTGAACGCGTCACCCGCACGGCTGTTGCGCGGTATTCCGCTGGCTGCGCGCAACCTGCAGAAAACCTTCGGCGAGCGCCAGGTGTTGCGCAACATCGACCTGCATATCCCGGCGGGGCAGTTCGTCGCCATCGTCGGTCGCAGTGGCTGTGGCAAGAGCACGCTGTTGCGCTTGCTGGCTGGCCTCGACCAGCCCAGTGCGGGTGAGTTGCTGGCCGGCCCGGCAGCGTTGAGCGAAGCCCGTGAAGACACCCGGCTGATGTTCCAGGAAGCACGTTTGCTGCCCTGGAAAACGGTCATCGACAACGTAGGCCTGGGGCTTTCCGGTGACTGGCGCCCTCGCGCGCTGGAGGCCCTGGCGGCAGTTGGCCTGGCTGAGCGGGCCAATGAATGGCCGGCAGCGCTGTCGGGTGGGCAGAAGCAACGGGTGGCGTTGGCGCGAGCACTGATCCATCAACCGCGCTTGCTGTTGCTTGACGAGCCGCTGGGTGCATTGGATGCCCTGACCCGTATCGAGATGCAGCAACTGATTGAAACGCTTTGGCGCCAGCACGGTTTCACCGTGTTGTTGGTCACCCACGATGTCAGCGAAGCCGTTGCGGTCGCGGATCGGGTGATTCTGATCGAGGACGGCGAGATTGGCCTCGACCTGCTGGTTGACCTGCCACGGCCAAGGGCGCGCGGTTCACATCGCCTGGCAACCCTGGAAAGTGAAGTACTGAACCGTGTTCTGTCGGTGCCGGGCATTGCGCCCGAGCCGGAACCTGTAGCCCCTTTGCCCACGCAACTGCGTTGGGCGCATTGACCTCTCGTCCCATAAGGAATCAAGCAGATGACTATTAAAGCGATCAACGTACGTAACCAGTTCAAAGGCACCGTGAAGGAAATCCTCGAAGGCCCGGTACTGTCGGAAATCGATGTACAGACCGCCTCGGGTATCGTCACCTCGGTGATCACCACCCGTTCGGTCAAGGAGCTGGAGCTGACCATTGGTAGTGAAGTGATTGCCTTCGTTAAATCCACCGAGGTGTCGATCGCCAAGCTGTGAGCAGGGTGCGACACAACACCCCGACGGGCCAGCCTTGACCCGCCGGGGCGTGGTTGCGCCGGTTTACTCGGCTGCCGGGCGTAGCCCGCCAAACAGCTTCATCGCCTCTGCCTCGTTGATAGGTCCGTGCCAGGCGTTTGATACATTGCGCTCACTGCGCACCTTCAAATGGCCCGCACTTAATTTGCGGAAACCGCTGCCGGGGCGCTGTGGAAAGTGGAAGTGGGCGTACCAAAGCACGGTGTTGGCCGCCAGATCTATCACTTCATACTCTTCCAGGTACTCGATCGGCCGACCTTTGCTGTCTTTTTTCGGTTCCAGGATGCGTCCCCACCGCGCCTCGACGGCATTCTGCTCGTGAAGAAACTGCAACTGACCGATGTTCGGTTGTTGGGTGGTCTTGATTTTAGAGATGCGCAGCTCCTTGCCATGCCGGTCCAGATTCCTGGCTGCATCCTTCAGGCGTTGCATCAACTGACGCTGGTCGTCGGTGGCCTGATCCCCCAGGGCATCCTCGAGATAGCGTGCCCGTTCGCGCAGGTTGGTCGCGTAGTGCTCGGCGATGTTTTGCAGGCTGGCTGGCGCCATGTCAGTAGCCATATAGCCTTGCCAGCGGTTTTTTTGCTCCGCGATGCCGGCCAGTTGCTCGCGGGCCCGGGTTTGCAGTTCGTTAATACGGCGTGGGTTAATCGTTCGGCGTATGACCGGTGCCGTGCTCTGCCAGCGATCCCCGTCGACTCGACGAAAGCTTTCGGTTCGGCCGTCGTTCATGGCGTCGACTACCACCATGCGCTGTTCACCCTCAATGTGTTCCTGACGGCCTATCAGCAGTTGCTGCTCATCGGTTTGGAAGATGCGGGCTGTGCTTGGTCGGCCAGTGCCTCGTCTCGGCGGTTGATAATTGACCAGGGTTCGGTCTATTTCTGCGACCAGTTGCGTTAGGTCGGCACGTAAGCTGGTGGCAGCTGTCGCGTCGACGAAGTTCTGGAAATTAACTGACCACGAGTCAATGTGAGCGATGAAGGTGATGTACTGATTCTTGAACGCTCGTAGGGCTTCCCCATACTGGGTTCGGCTCAGACTGGCCTGTTGTGACTGGAAGTGGCTGTGTAGCGTGCGGATAAGCGCTCTGCTCTGTGTATTGACTTGATTGAAGAACAGGTAGAAATCGACGTCATGCATGTGGTCAAAATTGGCAAGCATTGAATACGTCACATGCAGGCGCGCAAATCGGTAGGCCTGGGGCTCGATTGAGAGCGAGATGAGGCGCGAGGCTTTGATGTCGTGTTGGGTCAGCATGTCGCCGCGCAATTTGTCGCGCAGGTCCATATTACGTTGGGTGTCTCGTTCAAGCCCTTGCAGTTGCGCCAGCAACTGTTTGTTGTTGCTATCGATTGTTGCCCGTTTATGGCGTATCAGCGCACTGGCCTGACTCAGGTCATTGGGCAGGTTGTCGATGAGCGTTAATAGTTCTTGGTTGAGACGTTCTACAGCGATTAGCAATTCGCTTAGTTCCAGGCTGCGTAACTGGATCAGCTTCAGGTTCTGTTCGGCAGCATTGTGCAGGTACTCTGTCAGAAAGCTGGCGTATTGCCGGCGGCCAATACTGGGTTTCAGGCGGCTGAGGGTCTGAAGGCAGCCGTCATGGTATTCGACAAAGCGTTTGCACGCCTTGATCGCCTCTTGCTGTGCACTGCGGATTTGAGCGGGGGATCCACGCTCTCCGACCGGGCCGTTGGGCCCCACGGCTCGGACCTCGTTGAAGCGTCGGATCGCAGCCGCGAGCGCGATCTTGTGCTGATCGGTTTCACGATTCATTCGTGTCAGCTCATCCCGCGGTTGCTCGATGGCGTTGCCGCGCAGGCGGCGAAGGTAGCCGTGCAGGGTTTCCCAGCCATTGTTGTACAGCCGGCTGAACCTCTGCCCTCCACTCTCGACCAGCCGGCCTAACTCCTGCCCTCCACCCTGCAGGCCACTCTCGACTAGCAGGCCGCTCAGGTGCCCATGGGTTTCCCAGACGCCATCTTCGCTGAGCCTTATGGGTTGCTTGTAGTGCTTGAGTGCGTTGCCTTTCAAGCGCCAGGTGTTGTAGGTCGCGTCCCATTGCACTTCGTAGTAACGGCCGTAGCGGCTGATGTAGCGCTTGCCGTCCAGCGCGAGCGTATTGCGCGTATAGCCTGCGCTGTCCAACCGCACCGTGTGTGTCGGCATCTCTGTTTCGTAGCCTTTGAATGGGTCGGGTGAGACCGTGCGCACGGTCTTGCCCAGGGTTGTCCGCTGCGCTTGGGTTTGTCGCAACCGAGTGTACGCGCGTGCGCTGGCCACGCGTGCGCTTGGCGCGGCACCCAGACCTGGGGCAATGTCGAGTAATGCATCAATGATCGACAGTACGACCGAATTCAAGTGGTCGACGCCTTGGCTGTGTTGCCCGCGCATAAAGGCTTCGACTGCAGCGGTGGAGGCGTTCCAGCCATCGTAGAGCCCCACCGCGACACCGACACCCGGCACGAATGACAGGCATAGATGGATATAGTCGTATACCCGGTTGTGGCGGATCGCCGCTTCTTCCAGATACAGCTCGCGTTGGCTGCGGGCTGTTTTTCGATGCTGAGTGATCAACCGGCCCATTTGCAGCCGGCTCAGGTGCGTGGCCAGCGAAAGGGTTTGGCGTGTGCCGGGGGCAATAAAGCCTGTGAAGCTCTTCAGCAGCGCCTGATTGATGTAGCTGCGATGCCGTTCCGGGTCGCCTGCTACGGGACGCGTTGCCAGCCAGTCGAGCATGATGCTGTTCAACGCCATTTGCTCCAACGCCTGGCAGGCCGCTGTTGCGTTTGGATGCTGGCTGACAATGCGGCCGTTGGGTGCTTCTGGCAGGTAAAGGATGACGGTGTCGTGGCTGGCGTTTTGCAGCAGGAACACGCCGGACAGCGCGACCTCATGGCTGGAACCGTCAGCGGCAACACCGGGGTTGAGGTTCAAGGGTGTCCATTCAATCGTACCGGCTGCCGCATCGCGCAGCAGGGCCTGCCCTTGGTCGTCCAGATCTGCAGGTTTGCTCAGGGCAAAGAGTTCCAGGCTGAGTGCAAACGGCCGACGGAGTACTTCATCACGCCACTCTTTTGCCATTTCCGTGTCGCCTTCCGAGCCATTGAAGGCTTCGAGGATGGCACTTTCATAAGCCCCCGCCAGATCGAGCGTCTTGTCGAGGCGAGCCAGGTAGGTGCTGGTCAAGGCATTGCTCAAGCGTGTGCTGCTTTCGGGAGGATCGAAGGCAAAACGCATGTAGTTCATGCGTTGCAGAACGTTCTCATCCATAGCCCCCAGGAGCAGGTTCTCCAGAGGAATATCGCTGCGCGCTTCACTCGGTACGAAGACCGTCCTGGTCGCATGCGCTTGGCCCGAGCCGGCAATCGGCTCTTGGTACATGTCGACCTGGTCCGGCAGGTTTACCGTGATCGTTGGGACGGTCGTAAGCCCGAGATCTTTGCGCAATTGCTGCGCCAGCTTGTCCCGTGCGAACTGGGTGCGTTCGGGCAGGCTCTGTTCCAGGCAGACGATGGAGGCTACCATCGCCTGACTGTACTGTTGGAAGCCGGCAGTCAGGGCGTTTCTCTCTTCAGCCGACAGGCGGTTTAGCCGGGTGTCAAACTGCTTGACGATGTTTTCGGTTCTGTTCTGTTCGGCAATCGCGTTGAAGGCTTGCGTTCGGGCTTCGTTTCTTGGGATCGACAGTAGCGTGCTCAACCAGGCGTGAGCTTCAGTGCTGGGCTCGACCTGTTCGGCGTCTTCTGGTTGTATGGCGTCAATGATCGTCTGCACGCAGTGATCAAAGCAGTGGGTGATCAGCGGGGTGCTTTCCAGGCGCGCCGGTTCCTGGCTGCTGGCCAGCGCGGTCAACAGCGCTTGGGACGCTGTCGGCCCGACACTGTCGATCAGGGTATTGGCCCACAGCCCGGACAGGCTTTCGAGCAGCGCTTGTGTCAGTAGCGTTTCGTCAGCAAACGCCTTCAGCCCGCCATCGCGTCCAGACCGATAGAGCAGTACGTCATTTTCCTGCGTCGTTGTTTCTGCCGCGGGCCGAAAGGTCAGAAAGCCGTGCAGTGGCCACTGTTGATTGCCTATGACCAGTGTCAGCCTGGCAACCTCGACCGTGTGCTCTGGGGTGTATTCCGGTTGTGCCACGACGGCGTCGATGAGCGCGAATTGCGCGTCGTTCAATTCACCCAGCGTCTGCTGCAGACGCGCTTCGGCGAGCAGTGCCTGAGCCAGGCGGTGGCTGATGAAGTCGAAGCGAGAGGTGCCCTCGACGTGTTCTTGCCAGTCGGCAGGGGAGAGGGGGTCGGGCAACTGTTCCAGGTGCCTGGAGGTTTTTTCCTGGTGTTGCTCCAGCGCTTCTTCAAGGGCGCGCAAGGTAACCATGGCTGGCGCAGTGACTGCCGTATCGTCGCCCACGTAGCGCTCAAGGGCTGCTTGATAGGCCGCGATGCGCGAGGTTCGCCAGAGCAGCGGCAGCACAGGGCTGAGTGCATCGAAATGCAGTTGTTCTTCAGCCAGCTGCTGTTCGTGTTGCAGGGTGTTGCGGATCAGAGTCGAGGTTTCATCGGCCAGAGGTGCCACGAGACGCAGGCTGCTGCGTTGCTCCCAGTCGGTGATCGACTGCCAGTCGAGGTTGCCGGGCTCCTGGTTCTGGTCCTTCGTCTGGTTCAGGCAGGCCTGCTCGAGTAACGGCAGTGCGCGCTCTTCATGGTCGAGCAGCAGTTGCTTCAGTACAAAGCCGAAAGCGCTTTCTTCAAGCGGGCTGATGACCGGTGCCCCGGACGTATTGTCGTCATCCTCGGTGGCTGGCAGGTCTGGCCATAAGGTGGCGCGCAGTTCGTTCAAGCCACTCTCCAGGGCTGCACGATCAGCGTATGCGCGAAGGGTTGTCGTATCGCCGGGGCGATACAGCAGCCATGGGGCCTGCTCGGCCAGTGGCTGAACCACTAGCGTGGCCTGCGCCAGCTCACGCATTTTGTCCGAGTGTTCCCAGTAAACCGCCGCCCAGGTGCTGGCCGCATGCCCTTGGTACCAGGCGTGTTCGTCAATGTTCCCGAGGCCGTAAGACAGGTCGATGCTGTGGGTGAAATGCTGTTGCAGCAGGCTTTCTCCGTGCGCCAGGCGAGCGTGTGCATGCCCGGGCATGCGTTGCGCCCAGTATGTGCTGTAGACCTGTGCTACCAACCGGCCTGGTGTCAGGGCGTTGATTCGACGGACCCAGTCGGCACCGCTCATTTGGGCTGCACTGGCGTTGTTATCCACCCCATAGGTGGTCCAGTCTTCTGTAAACAGATTGGAAAACGCCGGGCTGGCGAGCAGGTAGGCCGACATGTCCAACAGGCTCACCTGGGTCGCGTCGTGTTGCACACCGCACAGACGTGGATCGATGTTCCACTGCTGGGAGAGCATGCTGGCAATGGATTGCTGCAGGCCAGGGGATTGCGCCATCAGCGCTTGCAACGCCGGGATGATCTGGTTGAGGGCAATGCTGGCCTGGTGGAGCGAGTTACCTGTACCGGAGCGAGTACCGCTAACGGTCTCCTCCAGGTCGGTAGGCTCAGGGAATGTGATTTCAAAAAAATCTGGCATGGGTGCCCTCCGTGACTAAGTTGAGCGGCGCCGTGTTTGCCGCTCCTTTCAGTTCACACGCATCGCGTGTGGTGGAGGCACTACATATTGCTGGAGATATTGCGGGTGGTTGGCGTACTACCGACGAGGCAGGAACGGTGGCAGGTAGAGGCCCAGGTAGGCGTCGAATACGCGCATGCCTTCTTCCGCCATGCGCGGGGTAATCTGCCCGTAAAGCTGTATCGAGCGGGCGTAGACCCGGTCGCCCAGCTCCATGGCCAGTGCAAACACATCCACGTCATTCGGTAGCACCGGCAACTGGAAGTGCTGCTCGAACAGCTTGTGCATCAAGTCGCCCAGTTCGATGTCGTGCTGGCGATCAGCCTGGGTCACTTCGCTCAGGCCATGCTGGGCGAGGATCAACTGGCGGGCAGCGGCATCGTCGTTGTAGATGCTCAGCATGCGCTGTTCCACCAGCCGTGACAGGTCATGCCAGGTGTTCAGCCGCGTCGGCTCGATGGGTGCCTGCAGGCAGGCCCGGAACGCACGGTGAACATCGGCAGTGAGGGCCTCAAGCAGTGCCGGAACACTGGCGAAGAAGTGGTACACCGACGACGGCGGAATCTGCGCCCGCTCGGCCACGCTGTAGATCGACAGGCTGGCCACACCCTCGCTGGCCAGTAGCGTGCGGGCCGCATCGAGAATGGAGTCGATGCGGGCCTGGCTACGGGCGCGAGGTTTACGTGGAGTGGTGGTACGGGTCATGTCAGTTGCTGATCGCCAGGATGCTGGCCTGGTAGGCGCTGACGAACAGGTCGAAATCCCCCACTTCCTGGCGCTCAAGTTCAGCCTGAGCGGCGAGCGACGTGCGGGCCATAGCCTCGAAACGCTGCAGTTCCTCGGCAGGCAATGCCTGGCTGCGCAAGTATTCGGCGTGAACCTTGCTCTGGCGCAAGGAGAACTCACTGAAGCTTTCGCGGTTCTCGGTCATGCTCGCCAGCACCTGGGCCGAAGGCGTCAATTCAGGGTCGTCGACCTTGGCCTTTTGCTGGGCCAGCGCGCTGACGTGCTCATGCCCACCCTGGCTCTGGTCAAGCAATTGCGCCAGCGGCGCAATGCGCTCCAGCAGTTCCTCGGCCCACTGCGTGAGCGTCACCGGTTGCCCTTGGCGTTGCAGCGTCAGGCCTGGGCGGCGCCCTTCCTTGACGACGGCAAGGAAGTTGCTGGTGCATTGGCCGCATTCGCCATTTTCCAGCAACGGGCTTTCTTCCAGCGCGCAATACAGCAGGAAGGCGTCGAGGAAACGCGCTTCAGCCAGGTCGATGCCCGTTGGCAGGAAGGGGTTGATATCCAGGCAACGCGCTTCGACGTACTGCACGCCACGCGCCATCAATGCCTGGATCGGCCGCTCGCCGGTGTAGGTCACCCGCTTGGGTCGAATGTTGGAGTAGTACTCGTTCTCGATCTGCAGGATGTTGGTGTTGAGCTGAACCCACTCACCATCCTTGTGCGTACCGATTTCGACATACGGCGGGTAAGGCGTACCCACCGCTTTGCGCAAGCTGTCGGTATAGCTGTTCAGGTCGTTGTAGCAGGGCGTCAGGCCGGCTTGTGCATTGCTCTGGTAGCCCAGGTCACTCATGCGCAGGCTGGTGGCGTAGGGCAGGTACAAGGTACTGGCGTCAAAGCTTTCCAACTGATGGGGGCGGCCACGCAGGAAGCCCGCATCCAGCGCTGGCGAGGCACCGAACAGGTACATCAGCAGCCAGCTGTAGCGCCTGAAGTTACGGATCAGGGCGATATAGGCGGCGGACTGATAATCGCGCTCGCTGCCTTCGGCACCTTCGGCCTGCATCAGCAGTGGCCAGAGTTTTTCCGGCAGCGAGAAATTGTAATGAATACCGGCGATGCACTGCATGGTGCGGCCATAGCGCAGGGCCAGGCCCTTGCGGTAGACGTACTTGAGCTGACCGATGTTGGAGGTGCCATACCAGGCGATCGGGATGTCCTCCTCGGCGGGCAGCGGGCAGGGCATCGACGGGCTCCACAGGTATTCGTCGCCCAGTTTGGCGTAGGCGAAACGGTGGATATTCTCCAGGCTCTCCAGGGTTTTTGCCGGGTCGGTCAGGGCAGGGGTAATGAACTCCAGCAGCGACTCCGAATAGTCCGTGGTGATCTGTTCATGGGTCAGGGCCGAGCCCAGCGCCTCGGGGTGCGGGGTCTGTGCCAGGCGACCGTCCTCGGTCACGCGCAGGCATTCGCGCTCAATACCATGCAGGCACTGCTCGAGCAGGGAGAGGTTGTCACGCTGGCCGAGCAGGCTCAGGCGGCGGTTGAGAAGTTCGCTCAAGATGGATTCCTTCACGGTCAGTCGCCCCAATATGGGGGTAGAGATGACGGTCTACAAGGGTGAAGAGAGGAACTGGCGTTGTCGCCTGGTTATCGCAGGCCGGGCCTGCAGGTTCATGCCCCGATTCTCGGGGCACAAAAGACGGTTTCGGCAGTACCTGCGCACTGGCGAAAATAGCCTGAAACAGCAAGCGTCGGCTAGAGGACCGAAAAGGTCCCCTGTGCCTTGGCGACCAATTTGTCGCCCTGAAGCACGTCGGCGTCGACCACCAGCGTGCGTCGCCCGGCATGCAGCACCCGAGCGATACACAGCACGTCGCCTTCGCTGACAGCACGCAGGTAGTTGATCTTGCATTCCAGGGTAACGCTTTGCTGGTCGAAACCGTGGGCACTGGAACAGGCCAGGCCCATGGCGATGTCGACCAGGCTGAACAGCGCGCCGCCATGCAGTTTGCCGCCACGGTTGCGCAGGTGCTCCTGCAGCGACAGGGCAACCTCGGCAACGCCTTTGTCCAGGCGTTGCAGGCGGCAGCCGAGCAATTGGCTGAATGCGCTCTGGACGATACCTTCCGGTGCTTCCATCAACGTTTCTTCAGCTGTTTGGCGTTGGCGAACAGCGAGGCCATGGCGTTGTTTGCCGGGGCGGCGGTTTCCTTGGCCCGTGCCGGCGCGCTCTGTTGGCGAGGTGCCGAGCCTGGGCGGCTGCCACGGGCGCCGTCGACTTTCTCGCCGGGTGTGTCACCCATGCGCATGGACAGGCCAACGCGTTTGCGCGGGATGTCGACTTCCATGACCTTGACCTTGACCACGTCACCGGCCTTGACGGCTTCACGCGGGTCCTTGATGAACTTCTCCGACAGCGCAGAAATATGCACCAGACCGTCCTGATGCACGCCGATGTCGACGAAGGCACCGAAGTTGGTGACGTTGGTCACGACGCCTTCGAGAATCATGCCGGGTTGCAGGTCCTTGAGGTCTTCGACGCCTTCCTGGAACTCGGCGGTCTTGAATTCCGGACGCGGGTCACGGCCTGGTTTGTCCAGTTCCTGGAGGATGTCGGTGACGGTTGGCAGGCCAAAGGTTTCGTCGGTGAACTTTTTCGGGTCCAGGCGCTTGAGGAAGCCACTGTCACCAATCAGCGAGCGAATGTCGCGATCGGTCTCGGCGGCGATACGCTGTACCAGCGGGTAGGCTTCCGGGTGAACAGCCGAGGCGTCCAGCGGGTTGTCGCCGTTCATGACGCGCAGGAAGCCTGCCGCTTGCTCGAAGGTCTTCTCGCCCAGGCGGCTGACTTTCTTCAGCGCGGCGCGGGTCTTGAAGGCACCGTTGGCATCGCGGTGCGCGACAATGTTCTGTGCCAGGGTGCTGTTCAGGCCGGAAATGCGCGACAGTAGTGCTACCGACGCGGTGTTGACGTCAACGCCGACGGCGTTCACGCAGTCCTCGACCACGGCATCCAGGCCACGTGCCAGCTTGAGCTGCGACACATCATGCTGGTACTGGCCGACCCCGATGGACTTCGGATCGATCTTCACCAGCTCGGCCAGCGGGTCCTGCAGGCGACGGGCAATGGACACCGCACCGCGCAGGGATACGTCCAGCTCGGGGAACTCGCGGGCAGCCAGTTCCGAAGCCGAGTACACCGACGCGCCGGCTTCGGAGACCATGATCTTGGTCATTTTCAGGGCGGGATATTTCTTGATCAGTTCGGCGGCCAGTTTGTCGGTTTCGCGGCTGGCAGTACCGTTGCCGATGGCGATCAGTTCAACCGAGTGCTTGGCGCACAGCGCGGCCAGCACGGCGATGGTCTGGTCCCACTGGTTTTTGGGTACATGCGGGTACACCGTGGCGGTGTCGAGCAGCTTGCCGGTGGCATCGACCACCGCTACCTTGCAGCCGGTGCGCAGGCCCGGGTCGAGGCCCAGGGTCGCGCGCGGGCCGGCCGGCGCTGCCAGCAGCAGGTCATGCAGGTTGTGGGCGAAGACGTTGATGGCCTCGCTTTCGGCGTTGTCGCGCAGCTCACCGAACAGGTCGGTTTCCAGGTGGGTGTAGAGCTTGACCTTCCAGGTCCAGCGCACCACTTCGCCCAGCCACTTGTCGGCAGGACGGTTCTGGTTGCGCAGGCCGAAGTGCTCACCGATCATCAGCTCGCATGGGTGCAGGGTGCCCGGCAGTTCTTCGCCAATTTTCAGCGAGGCGGCCAGCACGCCTTCGTTGCGGCCACGGAAAATGGCCAATGCGCGGTGCGATGGCACGCTCTTGAGCAGTTCATCGTGTTCGAAATAGTCGCGGAACTTGGCCCCTTCTTCTTCCTTGCCTGCCACCAGGCGGGCGCTGAGCACGGCTTCCTGCTTGAGGAAACTGCGCAGCTTGGCGAGCAGGCTGGCGTCTTCGGCGAAGCGTTCCATCAGGATGTACTTGGCGCCTTCCAGTGCCGCCTTGACGTCGGCAACACCTTTCTCGGCGTCGACGAAGCGCGCGGCTTCGGTTTCCGGGTTCAGTTGCGGGTCGTTCAGCAGGCCGTCGGCCAGCTCGCCCAAGCCGGCTTCCAGGGCGATCTGGCCCTTGGTGCGGCGCTTCTGCTTATAAGGCAGGTAAAGGTCTTCAAGGCGGGTCTTGGTGTCGGCCAGCTTGATCTCGCGGGCCAGTTCGGGTGTCAGCTTGCCTTGTTCCTCGATGCTCGCCAGGATGCTCACGCGCCGTTCGTCGAGTTCGCGCAGGTAGCGCAGGCGCTCTTCCAGGTGACGCAGTTGGGTGTCGTCCAGGCTACCGGTGACTTCCTTGCGGTAACGGGCGATAAAAGGCACCGTGGAGCCTTCATCAAGCAGGGTCACGGCCGCCTCGACCTGCTGCGGGCGGACGCCGAGTTCTTCGGCAATGCGGCTGTTGATGCTGTCCATAAAACCACCTGACAAATTGTGAATGCGGGGGCCGCAGGCCGACGCGGGGCGCGGGCGGCAGTGGATCAAAGGCGCGCATTATACCCGCCACATCCGGCTTGCGGTGATAGCAGCAGGCCAGCCTGGCGCCGGGTCCGACTGGCATCGGGGGAAAAATCTGCTAACAATGCACACGTCACGGCCCGTGGCGGCTAGGCCATAATGCTTGCCGAGATTAAAGGAGCGACCTATGAGCAGCACTGCACAAACCGCTGAAGGCGAGAAAATCCTCATCGTCGATGACGATCCGGGGCTGAGCAGCCTGCTGGAGCGTTTTTTCACCAGCAAGGGCTTCCGTGCCCGCGCTGTACCGAATGTCGAACAGATGGACCGCCTGCTGGCCCGTGAAGTCTTCAATCTGGTCGTGCTTGATCTGATGCTGCCGGGCGAGGATGGCCTCTCGGCCTGTCGCCGTCTGCGGGCGGCGAACAACCAGGTCCCGATCATCATGCTGACCGCCAAGGGTGACGAGCTGAGCCGGATCAAGGGCCTGGAACTGGGCGCCGACGATTACCTGGCCAAGCCGTTCAACCCCGACGAACTGGTGGCACGGGTCAAGGCCGTGCTGCGCCGCCAGGCGCCTTCGGTGCCAGGTGCGCCGGGCACTGAAGACGAGACCGTCACTTTTGGCGACTACGAACTGTCGCTGGCCACCCGCGAGCTCAAGCGTGGCGACGAAGTACACATGCTCACCACCGGTGAATTCGCCGTACTCAAGGCACTGGTCATGCACGCCCGTGAGCCGCTCACCCGTGACAAGCTGATGAACCTGGCCCGAGGGCGTGAATGGGATGCGCTGGAGCGCTCCATCGACGTACAGATTTCGCGCCTGCGGCGCATGATCGAGCCCGACCCGTCCAAACCGCGCTACATCCAGACCGTTTGGGGTGTTGGTTATGTGTTCGTACCGGACGGCAACGCCGGCAAGTAACGTTTCGGTTGTAGACGTGCGTCACAGGAAGCGGGGCTACCTTAACGGTGCCCTGCTTTTTGCTTGTGTCGAGGTCCGCAAAGCCTGCGAGCCATGCTCGCTCCTGCAAGGTGTGTAGCTGTTGTCCATGAAAACGCCGCTGTGGTTCCCGCAAAGCTTCTTCGCCCGCACCCTTTGGCTGGTGCTGATCGTTGTGCTGTTTTCCAAGGCGCTGACCTTGGTTTACCTGCTGATGAACGAAGATGTGCTTGTCGATCGCCAGTACAGCCATGGCGTGGCCTTGACCTTGCGCGCCTATTGGGCCGCCGACGAGGCGGACCGTGAAAAAATCGCCGAAGCCGCTGGCCTGATCCGGGTGGTCGGTACCGGTGTGCCTGAGGGTGAGCAGCATTGGCCCTACAGTGAGATTTATCAGCGGCAGATGCAGGCCGAACTGGGCGCCGACACCGAGGTTCGCTTGCGTATCCATGCCCCTCCGGCCCTGTGGGTGCGCGCACCGAGCCTGGGCGATGGCTGGCTGAAAGTGCCGCTGTACCCGCACCCGCTGCGCGGCCAGAAAATCTGGAGCGTGCTGGGGTGGTTCCTGGCCATTGGCTTGCTGTCCACGGCCTCGGCCTGGATCTTCGTGCGTCAGCTCAATCAGCCGCTCAAACGTCTGGTGTTCGCGGCCCGGCAGTTGGGGCAGGGGCGTAGCGTGCGTTTGCCGATCAGTGATACGCCCAGCGAGATGACCGAAGTGTATCGGGCGTTCAACCAGATGGCCGAGGATGTCGAACAGGCCGGGCGCGAGCGTGAGTTGATGCTGGCCGGTGTTTCCCATGACTTGCGTACGCCCTTGACCCGGCTGCGCCTGTCACTGTCGTTGATGAGCAATGACAGTGAGCTGACTGACGGCATGGTGCGCGACATCGAGGACATGGACGCCATTCTCGACCAGTTCCTGGCCTTTATCCGTGATGGCCGTGACGAGCCCGTGGAGGAGGTCGACCTCAGCGATCTGGTGCGTGAGGTGGTGGCACCCTTCAATCAGCCGGAAGAGCGGGTGCGCCTGTGCCTGGAGCCGATTCCGCCGTTCCCGCTGCGTCGGGTTTCGCTCAAGCGCATGTTGAACAACCTGATTGGCAACGCGCTGTATCACGCCGGCAAGGGCGTCGAAGTGGCTGCCTATGTCTCGGGTGACAGCAGTGCGCCCTATGTGGTGCTGAGCGTGCTGGACCGTGGTACGGGTATTGATCCAAGCGAGCTGGAGGGCATCTTCAACCCGTTCATTCGCGGCGACCGTGCCCGCAGTGGCAAAGGCACCGGGCTGGGCCTGGCGATCGTCAAGCGCATCGCGGCCCAGCACGGTGGCAATGTCGAGCTGCGCAACCGCTCCGGTGGCGGCCTTGAAGCACGGGTGCGTCTGCCCCTGGGCTTGTTGCTGCCCAGGGACGCGGTTTAGCCCTTACCCTTGGTGCGGGTCAGGTGCGGCCCGCCATTCTTCTCCAGGTGTTCGATGATCATCCCGGCAACGTCCTTGCCGGTGGTGACCTCAATGCCTTCCAGGCCGGGCGAGGAGTTCACCTCCATCACCAGCGGGCCATGGTTGGAGCGCAGGATATCCACACCGGCTACCGACAGGCCCATCACCTTGGCGGCACGGATGGCGGTCATGCGCTCTTCCGGGGTGATCTTGATCAGGCTGGCGGTACCTCCGCGATGTAGGTTCGAGCGGAACTCCCCCGGCTTGGCCTGGCGTTTCATCGAGGCGATGACCTTGTCGCCGACCACGAAGCAACGGATGTCGGCACCGCCGGCCTCCTTGATGTACTCCTGGACCATGATGTTCTGCTTCAGGCCCATGAAGGCCTCGATCACCGATTCGGCGGCCTTGGTGGTTTCGCACAACACCACGCCAATGCCTTGGGTGCCCTCGAGGACCTTGATCACCAGTGGCGCGCCATTGACCATCTGGATCAGGTCGGGAATGTCATCCGGCGAGTGGGCGAAACCGGTGATGGGCAGGCCGACACCACGCCGCGACAGCAACTGTAGCGAGCGCAGCTTGTCCCGCGAGCGGGCGATGGCCACCGACTCATTGAGCGGAAACACGCCCATCATTTCAAACTGACGCAGCACCGCGCAGCCGTAGAAGGTCACCGAGGCCCCGATGCGTGGAATGACCGCATCGAAACCCTCAAGTGGTTTGCCACGGTAGTGGATTTGCGGTTTGTGGCTGGCGATATTCATGTAGGCGCGCAGCGTGTCGATCACGACCATCTCATGGCCGCGTTGGGTACCGGCTTCGACCAGACGACGAGTGGAATACAGACGCGGGTTTCGCGACAGCACAGCGATCTTCATGCAACACCTGTGGAAGGGGTGGGGGAGGCCGGGAAGGCCGGCTTGTCCTGAACATACTTGAGCCCGGGGTTGACCACCAATTGGCCGTCAACCAGGGCCTTGGAACCCAGCAGCAGGCGATAGCGCATCGCCTTGCGGCACGCCAGGGTGAACTCCACCTCCCAGACTCGGTCGCCGAGTGCCAGGGTAGTGCGGATCACATAGCGGATCTGGGCCTGACCGTTGGAGCTTTTAATGGTTTTCATCGCCACCAATGGCGCTTCACAGCGTCGATGGCGCAACTGCACCACCGAACCCAGGTGGGCGTTGAAACGGACCCAGCGCTGGCCGTCGCGCTCGAACGGTTCGATCTCGGTAGCATGCAGGCTTGAAGTGCTGGCACCGGTGTCGATTTTCGCACGCAGGCCGGCTACCCCGAGGTCGGGTAGCGCCACCCACTCGCGTAGACCGATCACGGTTAAATGGTCAAAAGTCTTCAAATTGCTAAACCTGCTCAAATGATCGGTGAACTGTAAGCACGCCGCGTACTTTTTGCATCCGCCAGTTACGGTAGTACAGTTCGATTGCAGATTGCGATCGAGGACATGAGATGGCACAAAAGCCCGAAGAAGACGACAAGGTTCGCTTGGACAAATGGTTGTGGGCGGCACGTTTCTACAAGACCCGAGCGTTGGCCAAGGCGGCCATCGAGAGTGGCAAGGTGCATTGCCGAGGTGAGCGCTGCAAGCCGGGCAAGGAGCCACGGATAGGCGATGAGTTCGTCTTGCGCACCGGTTTCGACGAACGCACTGTCGTGGTCAAGGCATTGTCGGTGGTGCGCCGTGGTGCCCCCGAAGCCCAGGCGCTGTACGAGGAAACAGCGCAGAGTATTGCCCGCCGTGAACAGGCGGCGGCCATGCGCAAAGCGGGCGCGCTGGGTGTGACCACCGATGGGCGGCCGACCAAGAAGCAGCGGCGCCAGCTTCACCAGTTCCACGACACGGGTCATTGAGCGTTTGCGTGGTCGGCATTGCCATTCGTCGAAAGGCCGGCAGAGGCACTGGTCAAAAGGCCATAAGCGGAAACAGAGTAGGTGGGGTTGCAGCGTGTCGGTGTGAACCCGCCTTGCTTCGCTTGGATCAGTGGCCGATTGCCCATAAAATACCCGGTTCAAGCAGCACACCGTGGTACCCGCAGGTGCCCTGACGCGGCCTTTGATGGCCAGCCCATTTATTTTGTCACCTCTTAGAAAGCCAGAACTCATGCACGATTTGCCCGATACCGACTACACCCAACGCTTCATCTTCGACGAAAGCGATGTTCGCGGTGAGCTGGTTGCGCTCGAGCGTAGTTACGCCGAAGTGCTGGCCAAGCACACCTATCCGGAGCCCGTCGCGCAACTGCTCGGGGAGCTGATGGCGGCAGCGGCGCTGCTGGTTGGCACGCTGAAATTTGATGGCCTGCTGATTCTTCAGGCACGCTCTGAAGGCCCGGTTCCATTGTTGATGGTTGAGTGCTCCAGCGAGCGCGAAATCCGCGGCCTGGCGCGTTACGATGCAGACCAGATAGGCGATACGGCGACGCTGAGCGAACTGATGCCGGACGGCGTACTCGCACTGACCGTCGACCCTACCAACGGCCAGCGTTACCAGGGCCTGGTAGACCTGGACGGGGAGGACCTGTCGCAGTGCTTCACCAACTACTTCGTCATGTCCCAGCAGGTTGGCACGCGCTTCTGGCTCAAGGCCGATGGCAAAAACGCCCGTGGCATGTTGCTTCAACAACTGCCTGCCGATCGCCAGAAAGATGAAGACGATCGCGCCGCCAGCTGGCAGCACGTCACTGCCCTGGCCAGCACCCTGAGTGATGAAGAACTGCTTGGCCTGAACAACGAAACCATCCTTCACCGCCTCTACCACGAAGAGGCTGTGCGCCTGTTCGACATCCAGCCGCTGCGCTTCCGTTGCAGTTGCTCGCGCGAACGTTCGGGCAATGCACTGGTCAGCCTGGGTCAGGAAGATGCGCAGCAACTGCTGGCCGAGCATGGCGGTCATATCGAGATCGATTGCCAGTTCTGCAACGAACGCTACCGGTTCGATGCTTCTGATGTGGCGCAATTGTTCGTGGGTGCGGGTGTTGAGGCACCGTCAGATACTCGTCACTGAAACGTTTAACCTCAGGTAAATCTCCTGTCGAATGGCGGAAAAGCGCCGTTCTGACAGGAGGGCTCTACTTTTTTTGGGCGTTTCTGGCATAATCCGGCCACTTTTTTCGCTGTAGTAGTTTAAAAAGTTCTACTACAAAACGTTTGGAGCACTCGGCCTCAGGCCGGATGGGGAATCTCATGACGCAAGCCAACAACGCCGTGTACACCGATCTGAGTGTCGACGAGCTGGTACAAGAAGCCCTGAACCGCGGTGAAGGTGAGCTGGCCGATACTGGCGCCCTCGTCGTGAAAACCGGTCATCGCACCGGTCGTTCGCCGGTTGACCGTTTCATCGTAGAAGAACCAACCACTCAGGACGCTATTGCCTGGGGCCCGATCAACCGCAAGTTCCCGGCCGACAAGTTCGATGCCCTCTGGAACCGCGTCGAGGCCTACGTCAACGAGCGCGAGCATTTCGTTTCCCACGTGCATGTCGGTTCCGACGAAGCCCACTACCTGGCGGTCAAGATGACCACCGAGACGGCTTGGCACAACCTGTTTGGCCGTTGCCTGTTCATCAACCCGGAAACCTACAATCCGGGCGCCAAGCAGGAATGGCAGATCATCAACGCGCCGAATTTCGTCTGCGAACCTGAGCGTGATGGCACCAACTCCGACGGCACCGTGATCATCAACTTCGCCGCCAAAAAGGTGCTGATCGCAGGCATGCGTTACGCCGGCGAGATGAAGAAAGCGATGTTCTCGGTACAGAACTTCCTGCTGCCAGCGGCCGACGTGCTGCCAATGCACTGCGCTGCCAACATGGGCGAAGAGGGCGATGTGACCCTGTTCTTCGGCCTGTCCGGCACTGGTAAAACCACCCTGTCGGCTGACGAAAGCCGTTACCTGATCGGTGACGACGAGCACGGCTGGGGCGAAGGCGTGGTGTTCAACATCGAAGGCGGTTGCTATGCCAAGTGCATCGACCTGTCCGAGAAGAACGAGCCAGTCATCTGGAAAGCGATCCAGCATGGTGCTGTTCTGGAGAACGTGGTCATCGACCCGGTCACCAAGAAAGCCGACTACGCGGACGACAGTCTGACCCAGAACAGCCGTGCGGCCTACCCGCGCGAACTGATCGAGAAGCGTGCACCGAAAAACCTCGGCGGCGAGCCAAACGCGGTCATCTTCCTGACCTGCGACCTGACCGGCGTACTGCCGCCAGTGTCGATCCTCAGCGAAGAGCAGGCGGCCTACCACTTCCTGTCGGGTTACACCGCACTGGTTGGCTCCACCGAAATGGGTTCGGGTTCCGGCATCAAGTCGACCTTCTCCACCTGCTTCGGCGCTCCGTTCTTCCCGCGTCCTGCCGGTGAATACGCTGAGCTGCTGATCAAGCGTATCCGTGGCTTCAACTCCAAGGTCTACCTGGTCAACACTGGCTGGACCGGTGGTGGCTACGGCGTTGGCAAGCGTTTCAACATCCCGACCACCCGTGCGGTGATCGCGGCGATCCAGAGCGGTGCGCTGATCGGTGCTGAAACCGAACACCTGGACATCATCAACCTGGACGTGCCGAAGGCCGTTGAAGGCGTTGAAACCGTTCTGCTCAACCCACGTAACACCTGGGCTGACAAGGCCGCGTACGATGAAGCAGCCAAAGGCCTGGCCAAGCTGTTCATCGAGAACTTCAAGAAGTTCGACGTTTCCGATGCCATCAAGAACGCCGGCCCACAACTGTAAGTTGTCGCCAGCGCACTGACGAACCCCCGCTTTTTAGCGGGGGTTTGTTTTTTAAGCCTAAAACATTCTGGCGTTGATCTCTGTGTGTGTTGGCTTGCCAATGATGCAGGCCTGCGTACCCACTGACACCGCGCCAATACCATCGCAGGCAAGCCTGCATCCCACAGAAAAGCAGTGTACTGCGCGGACCCCTGTGGGAGTTGGCTTGCCAATGATGCAGGCACTGCGTACCCACTGACACCGCGCCGATACCATCGCAGGCAAGCCAGCTCCCACAGAAAAGCAGTCTACTGCGCGGCCCCCTGTGGGAGTTGGCTTGCCAACGATGCGGGCGCTGCGTACCCACTGACACCGCGCCGATACCATCGCAGGCAAGCCTGCTCCCACAGAAAAGCAGTGTGCTGCGCGGCCCCCTGTGGGAGTTGGCTTGCCAACGATGCAGGCGCCGCGTACTTGCTGGCACCGAGTTGATGCCATTGCAGGCAAGCTTGTTCCTACAGGAAATGCGGCGTTCTGCGCGGACCCTGTGGGAGTTGGCTTGCCAACGATGCGGGCACCGCGCACTCTCTAACACTTTGTCGATGCCATCATCAGGAGGGATCGTATGTCCGAGACGGTTCAGCGTGATCATTACCCTCATTTTCACCCTGTTCAGACGCGCTGGCAGGACGTCGATGCACAGGGGCATATCGCCGGTGCAATGGTTTATGCGTTCTTTGACAGTGCGCTGCAGGCATACTTGATCGAACGTGCCGAACTGGACCCACAAGACGGCGAAGTGGTGGGTTTTGTCGTGAGTTCGTCCTGCGATTTCTTCGCTTCGGCAGCGTTCCCCGAGGTGTTGGCGGTTGGCGTGCGGGTTAGCCGCCTGGCCGGTAGTAGCGTCGAATACGCGGTGGCGTTGTTCAAGGCCAATGACTCGCAAGCCTGCGCGGTAGGGCGCGTGGTACAGGTGTTCGTTGAGCGTGCTACAGGTCGCCCGGCAAGCTTGCCGGAGCGCTTGCAGGCGGCCTTGCAGGCGCTCCAGTAGGCTCAGTCGTTCAGGCGAATGATGCCTTCGCGTACGGCAAACAGCACCAGGCCCGGCACGTCGTGGATCTGCAGGCGGTGCATGATCTGCGAGCGATGGGCCTCAATGGTCTTGATGCTCAGGCCCAGGCCTTCGGCAATCGAGCGGGTCGACTCACCACGGGCAATCAGCCGAAGGATTTCCAGTTGGCGGGTGGTCAGTTGTGTCGTGGTGCCTATCGTCGGGCGCTTGCGGCTGTGTTTCACCGCCTGTTCGATCACCAGCGGCAGTACGGTGGCGGACAGGTACTGACTGCCGCTTCTTAGGGCATGCAGTGCCGACTCAAGTTCCGGCACGGTTGCGCTCTTGAGCAGGAAGCCGTGGGCGCCGTGTTGCAGGCATTTCATCACGAACTCCAGCTCTGAGCGGGACGATAGGATCAGTACGCGGCTCGACGGTACGCGCAGTTGCAGTTCGCCCAGAACCTCCTCGCTGTCGAATGCGTGCTGGAGCATGTCCAGCACGATGATGTTCGGCTTCAGTTGTTCAGCCAACGTGATGGCCTTCAGGCCGTCGCCAGCCTCCCCAACGATGACATAGTCTTTTTTTTGTTCGAGCAATGCCCTCAGACCTGCTCTGAAGAGGGGCGAGTCATCGACAAGGAGTATTCGGCAAAGCATGGGTTCGAGCCTGTTTCGCAAGGGATGAGGAGCGACAGGTTTGCTCGGTCCATGTGAGCGCTGTCGCGGTGCTGCGCCATCAGTGTCGGTGTCGCGCCTGGGTGGCCTGCCGTGAGTGTGCAGTCATAAGCGTTCGAATACGGAAGGTAGTATCGGGCGAAGGGGAAGCGCCAGTTCGTGGATGCTCTCAGCGTGCCCGATAAACAGCAGGCCACCAGGGTGCAGGCGAGCCACTATGTCCTTGAGCAGGCTCGGCTTGTGCTCGCTGTCGACGTACATCAACAGGTTGCGCAGAAAGATGGCGTGGAAATGGCCCAGGTCGTCGGGCAATGGGTGGATCAGGTTGATGGTCTTGAGGGTTAGCCGTTGGCGCAAGCATGCACTCATGCGCAGGCGCCCGACCATCTGACCAATGCCACACAGGCCATGACGCTCTAGCCAGCCTTCAGGAAAATAGCGGGCCTGGGCAATATCGTAGATACCTGCTTGGGCAAGCGACAGCATGCGTGTACTGACATCGCTGGCCAGTACTTCCCAGTGATCGGTGGCGGCATGTTCGCTGGCGACCATGGCCAGGCTGTAGGCCTCTTCACCGGACGAGCAGGCGGCACTCCAGAGGCGCACCGGGCCTTGGTGTTTCGCTAACCATTGGCCGAGGTACTCGAAGTGACGGTGCTCGCGAAAGAAGTAGGTTTCCTTGGCAACCAGCAGGTCGATGGCCAGGCTGCGCTCAGCCTGATAATGAGGCTGTTCGAGTAACTGAAGGTAGTCGCGGTAGGTGTCCAGGCGGTGGTGGCGCAGGCGCTGATTCAGGCGGGCGGCGATCAGTGCGCGCTTGTCGTCGGTGATGACGACGCCGCAGCTTTGATGCACGAGTGTCTGCAACTGCTGGAACTCGGTAGGGTCGGGTAACGCCGGTTTGAAGTTTGCCAACCCTTTAGTGGCGACAAGCGTTCGGCTTTCAGCGTCATTACCTATCCGCATTCCTTGCGTCCTGCCTGATCTGAGGACGTTGGATGATAGCGCCCAGCCCTGTTTGCCCATATCAGGACTCCCCTTAAGCCGTTGGTATCGGGCAAGGTCGGGCTAGAGGGGTATGCGGTGGGTTGGGGCGTTCCGGCCGCTTGGCGGGTGTTCTGCAACGCACCCGGAGCGTGAGCTCCGGGTCGATGCCGACGGATCGCCAGGGAAGCGAACCGTTAGGTATTTGGCTTAAGCCAGTGACGTGATAGCGGTGTGCCTTTAGGCCGTTGTCGCGGCGGCTATCAGTCGTCGTGGCGCCAGTGACGGTGCTTGCGCTGGCCGTAGTGATGGCCACGGTCATGGTAGTAACGACGGTCGTCGTAGTCGCGCCCGCGGTAACCACGTCCACGGTAGTCACGGTCTTCTTCGTCGGCTTCTCTGCCCATGTAGTTACCCAGCGCGCCACCGGCACCGCCACCGGCGGCTGCACCGATCAGGCTGCCTGTGGTGCCGCCCATGCTGCGACCCACCACGTTACCGCCGGCAGCGCCCAGTGCGCCCCCGATGGCGGCTTCGCCGCGGCTGTGTTTGTTCGCGCCAACAGCACCACCGGCTGCACCACCGAGGCCCGCACCGATCGCAGAGCCGGTGCTGCCGCCAATCGACTGGCCGACGACCGAACCCAATACCCCACCCAATGCGCCGCCAATACCGGCTTCGGTGGTGCCGCCTGCCGAGGCAACGCCACTGAGCAGGCCGAGGGACAACAAGAGAATCGAGGAGTACTTCTTCATCTAAGAGAGCCTCAGAGGGATGACGAGGCGATCCTGAGGCTCTGGGATGGGGCTGGCAACGGAAATCCGACGAGTAACACGACTTGTGCACAAATCGATAAGTTACTGTTTTTTAGCTGAAACTTTCTCGAATTTCGCGTGTCTGAGCTACTTCGGGAAAGGCCCTGGCAGTGTTGTCAGGGCCTTTTTTGTGGGCGTAAACCGGTCAGATGATTCGTGCCGTCTCGCTGGCTGCGAGCAGCTTGATCGCGATGAATTTCGAGGTGGGCGTGTGGCTGTCATCGCCGACGCTCTCCAGCGGCACCAGTGGGTTCACCTCGGGGTAATAGGCTGCTGCCTGCCCGGCGGGGATGTCGAAGGCGAGCAGGGTGAAGCCTTTGACCCGACGCTCACGCTCATCGCTCCAGAGCGACACGATATCCACCTTCTGCCCCGGACGGAAGCCCAGGCGAATGATGTCGGCCTCGTTGGCGAACAACACATCGCGTTGGCCTTTCACACCGCGGTAGCGGTCGTCCAGACCATAGATCGTGGTGTTGTACTGATCGTGCGAGCGCATCGACTGCATGATCAGGTCCGGTACCTGGCCACTGGCGCGAACACATTCATGCAACAAGTCATCGGGCAGGGCGTTGGCCTTGAAATTGGCCTTGCCACTGGCGGTATTCCATTGGCGCTGGCTGGCGCTGTTGCCCAGGTAGAAACCGCCGGGGTGCGCCAGGCGCTGGTTGAAATCCTCGAACCCCGGGATGGTCTGGCTGATCAGCTCGCGGATGCGTGCGTAATCGGCCACCAGCCAGTGCCAGTCCACCGGCTGCGCGCCGAGGGTGGCCGCAGCGATGCCGGCGATGACCGCAGGCTCCGAGCGCATCTGCCGCGACAACGGCTGCAGTTGGCCATTGGAGGCATGCACCATGCTGAACGAATCTTCTACCGTGACCGCTTGGGCGCCTTCGGCCTGCAGGTCGATGTCAGTGCGTCCCAGGCATGGCAGGATCAGCGCGTCCTTGCCGTGGATCAGATGGCTGCGGTTGAGCTTGGTGCTGATCTGCACGGTCAGTGCGCAGTTGCGCAGGGCCTGGGCGGTGCGCTCGGTGTCTGGTGTGGCTTGGGCGAAGTTGCCGCCCAAGCCGATGAACACCTTGGCCTGGCCGGCGAGCATTGCGCCAATGGCTTCGACAGTGTTGTGGCCGTTGTGCCGAGGCACCTTGAAACCGAAGCGCTTTTCCAGCGCGTCGAGCAACGCCACCGGTGGGCGCTCGTTGATGCCCATGGTGCGGTCGCCCTGCACATTGCTGTGGCCACGCACCGGGCACAGGCCAGCACCCGGTACACCAAGGTTGCCGCGCAGCAGCATCAGGTTGGCGATTTCCTGAATGGTTGCCACTGAATGTCGGTGCTGTGTGATGCCCATGGCCCAGCACATGATGACCTTGCCAGCCTTGCAGTACATCTGCGCCGCCTGTTCGATCTCGGCAAGGCTCAGGCCCGACTGTGCCTCGATCTGTTCCCAGGGCGTGGCCTCGACCGTTGCCAGGTAGTCGTCGACACCGGCGCTGTGTTGCGCGATGAAGGCGTGGTCGAACACCGCTGGTGCACCGCTGGCCTGGGCTTCGCGCTCCCACTGCAACAGGTACTTGGCCATGCCGCGCAGTACTGCCATGTCGCCGCCCAGGGCCGGACGGAAGTACGCCGTGTTGGTTGGACGGTCACCGTTGGTGAGCATCTCCAAGGGGTGCTGCGGGTGCTGGAAACGCTCCAGGCCGCGTTCCTTGAGCGGGTTGATGCAGACGACCTGAGCCCCCCGCTTGACCGCTTCGCGCAGCGGCTCAAGCATCCGGGGGTGGTTAGTGCCTGGGTTCTGGCCCCAGACGAAGATCGCCTCGGCATGCTCGAAATCGTCGAAGGTCACCGTGCCTTTGCCGACGCCGACACTTTGCCCCAATGCCACACCGCTGGCTTCATGGCACATGTTCGAGCAGTCTGGAAAGTTGTTGGTGCCGTAGGCACGAACGAACAGCTGGTAGAGAAATGCCGCTTCGTTGCTGGCGCGGCCGGAGGTGTAGAACTCGGCCTGATCCGGGCTTGCCAGGTTCTGCAGGTGTCGGGCGATCAGGGCGAAGGCGGCCTCCCAGCTGATGGGCTGGTAGCGGTCGGTTGTGGGGTTGTAGCTCATCGGTTCGGTGAGCCGGCCCTGGTACTCAAGCCAGTAATCGCTTTGCTGCAGCAGCGAGGTGACGCTGTGGCGGGCGAAGAACGCAGCATCGACCCGGCGTTTGGTCGCTTCCCAGTTCACTGCCTTGGCGCCGTTCTCGCAGAACTTGACCATGCCGCTTTCCGGCGAGTCACCCCAGGCGCAGCCTGGGCAGTCGAGGCCGCCATTCTGGTTGGTCTTGAGCAACGCACGGATGTTTTTCAGCGCGTTGTCACTGCCAATCCAGGCTTGTGCCACGCTGCGCAGTGCGCCCCAGCCACCTGCGGCGCCGCGGTAAGGCTTGTAGCGTGGAACAGGTTTCTGGTCGACTTGATGGGGCAGGTTCACGTTCGGTTCTCCCGCGCAGGGCTGTAGACCCGCGGCGCACTACGTTGTGGCAGGTGAATAAGGTTGAGGTTGTGTTGGCGGGCCCATTGCAGGGCCAGGCCGGTCGGAGCAGACAGGCTGACCAGCGTCTGGATGCCGGCACGCAGCACCTTCTGGATCAGCTCCAGGCTGCAGCGGCTGGTGACAATGGCCAGGCCACCCTTGGTGGCGATGCGTTGGCGTACAAGGGCCCCGATCAGTTTGTCGAGGGCGTTGTGCCGACCAATATCTTCGCGGCCCAACAGCAGTTCGCCGTTGGCGTCCATGAACAGTGCGGCATGCACCGCGCCACAGTGTTGGCCCAGCGGCTGGAAGGCACTGATGCGCTGGCGCAGGTCGACCAGCCAGGCGGCCGGTGGCAAGGGTGCGCCGGGCAATACCTTGAGCTCGGGCAGCGCCTGCTCCAATGCCTCGACTCCACACAGGCCGCAACCGCTGGTACCGGCCAGTTGCCGACGTTGGTTCTTGAGGTTCCAGAACGCCCGGCTGGCGATCTCCACCTCCGCGTGCAGGGCTGAGCCGCTGCCGCTGAGCGTGATGTCATAAATCTCGCTGGCCTCGGCGATGCCGCTACCGATGCTGAAGCCAACGATGAAGTCTTCAAGGTCGGTGGGGCTGACCAGCATGACCGCCTGGCTGATGCCGTTATAGGCAATCGCCAGAGCCATTTCCTCGGCCAGTGCGGTGTAGGTCGGCGTGCTGTCTTCGAGGTCGTGGAACGCGTAGTCGTTGCTGGCCGCTGGCGTCACCAGCTCAGTGGTCGCCGCGCAAGTGGGGCGTTTTAGGGTCATGGCACAGGTACCGGCGGCTGATCAGTCTTAAGCCTAGGCCTGCGCTCAGGTATCGTCTAATCGCTAATACTGATGCCGTGATAGAGCGGGTCGATCAAACCTCGTCCTGCATGTGGCGGTACTCGTTGAAGCAGGCCTCGGCCAAGGCCGAACGCGGTGCGCTGCGGCGCATGATCAGGCCCAGCGGTGCCAGGGTGCTTGCTTGCTCGATGGGCTGCAGGCGCAGGCGCTCGGTCAAGGCTTCCAGGCCGGTGGCCAGCGGCATGATTGCACAACACAGGCCACCGTTCACCGCTTGTACCAGTTGATGCACGGCATCGGTCTGCAGCAGCGGTTGCGGGTTCAGGCCACGGCTGTGGAAGTTGTGGTCGATTGACTGACGAAAGTGCATGCCAGCGGTGAGCAGGCCCAAAGGCAGTTCGGTCAATGCCTGCCAACTGAGGGGCTGATCGTCGAAATTGAAGTACGCCGGGTCATACAGCAGGCCCATGCGTGTGTCGCCCAGCGCCAGGGACTCGAAACGTTCGTTATCCAGCCGTTCGAGGTACGACACGCCGAGGTCAAGCCGGTTACTCGCCAACTGCTCCAGAATCTGCTCGGAGCTGAGTGCGCTCAGTTCAAAGCACAGTTGAGGATGCTGGCTGTGCAGGCGCTGCAGCAGTGGCAGCGGGTCGAAGCTCGACAGCGGCACCACGCCCAGGCGCAGGGTACCGACCAGATGCCCACGGCAGGCAGCCGCTTCGGCGTACAAGCCATCGTAGGCGGCCAGTACCGAACGGGCCCAGGCCAGCACCCGTTCACCCTGGGCGGTGAACCCCTCGAAGCGCTGACCACGATTGACCAGGGCCAAACCCAGTTCCTGCTCCAGGTTGCGCAGGCGCATCGACAGGGTTGGCTGGGTTACATGGCACAACGCGGCCGCTTGGCCGAAGTGGCGGGTTTCATCCAGGGCGATCAGGAATTTCAGCTGTTTGATGTCCATCGGCGCTCCACGGCACAGGGCAGGCGAGGCATTCTAACCGAGCCCTTCGAGCAACGTCCGATAGTCGTCCAGTGCCGCGAACTCCTGGGTGTCCCGTGGGCCTTTGCGGCTGTCGGGCTGACGCACCGCAAGCAGGTGTGCAACACCAAAAGACTGGGCGCTGCGCAGGATCGCCAAGGTGTCGTCGATGAACAGGCTGCGCGCCGGGTCGAAGTTGATGTCGGCCTGCAGGGCACTCCAGAACTGCGGGTCTTCCTTGGGAAAACCGTAGTCATGGGAGCTGATCAGGCGCTCGAAATACGGCGCCAGTGCCACCCGTTCCAGTTTCACCGAGAGCGAATCGCGGTGGGCGTTGGTGATCAGCACCACCCGCTTGCCGGCATCGCGGATGGCCGCAAGGAACACGTCGGCATCCGGGCGCAGGGCGATCAGGTTCGCGGTTTCCAGCTTCAGTTCGCGAATCGGCAGGTTCAGCTCTGCACTCCAGAAATCCAGGCAGTACCAGTTCAGCGAGCCGGCGTTCTTTTCAAACAACGGCTGCAGTTCCAGTTCGGCCATGGCCCGGCTCACCCCATGCAGTTCGGCATAGCGCTGCGGCAGGTGTTCGAGCCAGAAGTGGTTGTCGTAATGCAGGTCGAGCAGGGTGCCGTCCATATCGAGTAGAACGGTATCGATGTCGCGCCAGTTCAGGGCAGGCATGAAAGATTCTCGGTCAGTCGGGCGCAGTGGCCGGGCAAGCCACGGTATAGTACCGCGTTCACGCCAAGGAGCCGCCACCCATGCGCCAGAAACCCACAGTCCTTGCTCGCGAGATTGTCGCCAGCAGCCGTCTATTTCGTGTCGAAGCGGTGCAACTGCGCTTTGCCAACGGTGCCGAGCGCACCTATGAGCGATTAGTCGGGCGCGGCAACGGGTATGGTGCGGTGATGATCGTGGCGATGCTCGATGCCGAACACGCGGTGTTGGTTGAGGAGTACTGCGGCGGCACCGACGAGTACGAACTGTCGTTGCCCAAGGGCCTGATCGAACCGGGCGAAGACGTGTTGGCTGCGGCCGACCGTGAGCTCAAGGAAGAGGCCGGCTTCGGTGCCCGGCAACTGGAGCACCTGACCGAACTGTCGTTGTCGCCGGGCTACATGAGCCAGAAAATCCAGGTGGTGCTGGCCAGCGACCTCTATGAAGAGCGCCTTGAGGGCGATGAGCCGGAGCCGATGCGGGTTGATAAGGTTAACCTGCGTGATCTGGCCTCGCTGGCACAGCATCCGCAGTTTTCCGAAGGGCGAGCGCTGGCGGCGTTGTACCTGGCGCGCGACCTGCTGACCCAGCGTGGGGTATTTGTCCCATGAGCGAATTGAACCTGAACGCGATGATAGCTGAGGTCGTCGATCTGGCCCGTCTGGCAGGGGATGCCATTCTGCCGTTCTGGCGGGTCAATGTTGCGGTGACTGCCAAGGCTGATGCCTCGCCGGTGACGGCTGCGGATATGGCCGCGCATCAAGTGATTGCCAGTGGGCTACAAGCGCTGGCCCCGGAGATTCCGGTGCTGTCCGAAGAGGATTGCGATATTCCCTTGAGCAAACGTCAGACCTGGCAGCGCTGGTGGCTGGTCGACCCGCTGGACGGTACCAAGGAATTCATCGCAGGCAGCGAAGAATTCACCGTCAACATCGCACTGATTGAACAGGGGCAAGTGCTGTTCGGTGTGGTCGCCATGCCGACCAGTGGCCGCTGCTATTTCGGTGGTAAAGCGCTCGGCGCCTGGCGCTCCGAACGCGGAGGCGAGGCGGAGCCGATTCAGGTTCGTCTGGCGCCACCGGCGGGTGAAAGCTTTACCGTGGTCGCCAGTCGCCGTCATACCAGCCCACAGCAGGAACACTTGTTGGCAGGGCTCAGCGGCACGCTGGGCGAGTTGCAACTGGCCAATATCGGCAGTTCGTTGAAGTTCTGCCTGCTGGCTGAGGGCAGCGCGGATTGTTACCCGCGCCTGGCGCCGACCTCGCAGTGGGATACGGCAGCAGCCCAAGGAGTGCTGGAGGGCGCCGGTGGTGAAGTCTTGGGCCTCGATGGCCAGGTCTTCAGCTACCCGCCACGTGAATCGTTACTCAATGCGTTTTTCCTGGCGTTGCCGGCCGCTGCGGCGTGGCGCAACGACCTGCTCAAGCTCGCCTCAGCGATGTAACACGTACTGCCCGCTGAAACGCACGGCATCCTCTTCGCTGCCGGCGTTGCGAACCTGGGTGTTCAGGTTCAGGCGGGCCCGGCCATAGCGCTGGTAAGTGGCGATGAACTTGTTCCAGACCTTCTCATCAGGCGCCTCGCATTGAGCGATGGCTGCACCGGTGACGGGCACTGGATAGTTGATCTGACCTTCCTGAATGACGATATGGCCGTCGTCGATGCCGGCCTCGCGCAAGCGCATGTGCAACCAGCCCCAACCGACCAGCACGGCGGCGCAATACAGGCTGCCGCCAAACATGGTGCTCTTGTGATTGACGTTGGCGGCCAGCGGCAACTGCAGGCGCAGGCGCTGTTGTTGCCAATCAAGTACCTGCAAGCCCATTTCCCGGGTAAGGGGAATGTCGTGGTGCAGGAGGGCTTCCAGGTACTGGTTGTCGGTGGTCACGGGCGGTTCTCCTCAAGATCATCAGTGCCGCTGCTGTGGCTGTCGGCGAAATTCAGGCCATGCTTGCGCAACTTGTCGTGCAGGGTTTTGCGCGGGATACCCAGGGCCTCGGCCAGGCTGCGCAGTGAGCTGTGCGAACGGGCCAGCTCGGCGGCGATCAGCGAGCGCTCGAAGTGCTCGACCTGCTCACTCAAATTGCCGCTGCCCAGCACCGGGTTGGCGGCCAGCGGTTCGCTGTGGCTGTCGCCGTCCAGGGCCAGCTCAAGGCCAAGGGCGAAACGTTCCGCCGCGTTCTGCAGTTCGCGCACGTTGCCTGGCCAGGCATGGCGCATGAGCAGGGCGCGCTGCGCCGGTTGCAGGGCATGGCCGGGCAGGCCGTGGCGCTGGCTGGCCGCGTCGGCAAAATGCTGGAACAACAGCAAAATGTCTTCGCCGCGTTCGCGCAGCGGTGGAATACGCAGCGGCGCGACGTTCAGGCGGTAGTACAGGTCGGCCCGGAAGCGGCCCTGATCGGCGGCCTGGCGCAGGTCTTCCTTGGTGGCTGCGATGACCCGGATATCCAGCGGAATCTGCTGGTTGCCGCCCAGGCGCTCGACCACTCGTTCTTGCAGCAGGCGCAGCAACTTGACCTGAACATCCAGGCTCATGCTCTCGATTTCGTCGAGGAACAGTGTGCCGCCGTTGGCGAACTCGAATTTGCCAATCCGGCGTTTCTGCGCCCCGGTGAAGGCGCCGGGTTCATGGCCGAACAGCTCGCTCTCGACCACCGACTCTGCCAGCGCGCCGGCATTGATCGCCACGAACGGGCCGTCGCGGCGGCTCGACAGGTCGTGCAGGGCACGGGCGACGACTTCCTTGCCTGCGCCGGTTTCGCCGAGGATCAATACGTCGGCGCGGGTCGGGGCCAGCGCGCCAATCTGCTCACGCAGGCGCAGCATCGGTGCCGATTGCCCGACCAGCCGGGCGCTCAATGCCTGGCGATCGCTGAGGGCCAGGCGCAGGCTGCGGTTGTCCAGTATCAGGCGGCGCAGGGCCAAGGCCCGGCGCACGCTGTCGAGCAGGGCATCGCTGGCGAAGGGTTTTTCCAGAAAATCGTAGGCGCCGGCACGCATGGCCTGGACGGCCAACGGTACGTCGCCGTGGCCGGTAATCAGCAGCACAGGTAACTCCGGGTCCTGCCCATGCAACTGTTCGAGCAGTTGCAGGCCGTCGATGCCTGGCATGCGAATATCGCTTACGACTACCCCCGGCCAATCGGCTTCGATACGTTGGGCCAAGCCTTGGGCATCGCTCAGGGACATGACCTTGAGGCCGGCGAGGTCGAGGGTCTGGCTCAGCGCCTGACGCAAGTGCGGGTCGTCATCGACCAGAATCACCTGTGTGCGGCTATCGATGAGCGGCTCGGTCGTCATGCCGATGGATCCTCCGAGGTTTGCAGGTTGGCGCCGGGTTTGGCTACGCGCAGTTTCAGGGTCAGCAGTGCGCCACCCTCAGGGTGGTTGGCCAGCAGCAGTTCGCCACCCAGCGCACGCATCAAGGTATCGCAGATCGCCAGCCCCAGGCCAAGGCCCTGGGTACGGGTCTTGGTGGTGAAGAACGGTTCACGGGCACGGGCCATGGCTTCGCTGCTGAACCCTGGGCCGTTGTCGCGAATGTACAGGTAGACGTTGTCGTCCTTGCGTTCGGCACTTAGCCACAGCTTGCGCGGGTTGGCCTTCTCGGTCAGCGCGTCGAGGGCGTTGGCCAGCAGGTTGCCGAGCACCTGGCGCAAGCGGGTTTCACCGGCCTGTACCCACAGGGTGGCCTCTGGCAGGTCACGCACCAGTTCCACGGCCATTGCCCGGCGCCGTTTGGCCAGCAGGGCCAGGGCATCGTCCAGGGCCGGTTGCAGGGCCACGCTCTCGGGGGCGTGCCGGTCGCGCCGGGCAAAGGCGCGCAGGTGGGCGATGATCGAGGCCATGCGCCCGGTCAGTTCAGCGATCAGCTTGAGGTTGCTGCGGGCTTCTTCGGTGCGCTGATGGTCGAGCAGGATCTCAGCGTTCTCGGCATAACTGCGGATGGCCGCCAGCGGTTGATTGAGCTCATGGCTGATGCTCGCCGACATCGTGCCGAGCACCGACAACTTGCCGGCCTGAACCAGTTCATCCTGCGCACGGACCAGTTCCTGTTGCGCCTGCTCGCGCTCCAGCACTTCGTTTTTCAGGCGGCTGTTCAGACCTTCAAGGTCGGCGGTTCGCTCAATGACCCGTTGTTCCAGTTCCTGGCGGGCGCGGGCCTCGAAGGCGATTCGGTCCATGTAGTGCCGCCGCCGCTGCATGATCAGCCCAAGCAGCAGCATCAACACCAGCAGCGTGGCGCCGCCGATGGCCAGCACCGTGCGTACCGAACGGTCGATCAGGGTGCGTGGGGCAAGGATGCTCACTTGCCAGCCGGTTTCCTCGATGGTTCGGGTCTGGATCAGCCAGGCTTTGGGGTCTAGGTTCAGCGGTTGGGGCGTCAGCGTCGGGTAGGGCTGGATCGCTGCAATGGCGGCGCGCTCGGTATCGGTCAGTGGCCGGGTGGCACGGAAGCGCCAGTCCGGACGGGAGGTCAGAATAACCACGCCGTTCTGGTCGGTCAGCAGCAGTTGTTCCGGGGTTTTGCCCCAGAGCGTTTCGGTGTGGTCCAGGTCGACCTTGACCACCAGTGCGCCGATCACGCGCTCGCCATCGCGCACGGCACCTGCAAAGAAGTAACCGCGTTTGGCCGAGGTGGTGCCTTGGCCGAAAAAGCGCCCCAGGCGTCCGGTAAGGGCATCGCTGAAATACGGGCGGAAGGCAAAGTTACGGCCAACGAAGGTGTCGCGCTTGTCCCAGTTGGACGCTGCCAGGGTGTTGCCGTTGGTGTCCATCAGGTACATCACTTCGGCACCGGTCTGGGTGCTGATGTCCTTGAGCAGACGGTTGGCGTTGGTCAGGGTTTCCAGGCGCATCGGGTCCTTGAGCACCGCACGCAGGGCTGGCAGGTCACCGAGGATCTGCGGCAGGGTTTCATAACGGTGCAGGGTACCCAGCAGGTTTGCCACGTACAGGTCGAGGGTCTGGCGATTTTGCCCGGCCAGCTCGTCCTGATAGTAACGCTCGGCCAGGTGTTGCAGCGGCAAGAGCAGTGGGGCGAGGAACAAGGCCACGATGGCCAGGCTGCGCCAGCGTGGACGACGGGGAACGGTCGGGGTCATGGTCATTGCAAATGCGCCGATGGAGTCTGGCGCATTATGCGCTACTTCAGGCAGTCGATCAGTGCTTGCTGCCAGTCTGGCTGGCTGACCTGCCATTGCTGCTGCAGGCGACTGCAGTCCAGGCGCGAGTTGAGTGGGCGCTGGGCTGGTGTCGGGTACTCGCAGGTGGGGATGGGCACTAGCCGGGCACAGTGCTTGCCTTGGGCCTGGAGGTGCGCGGCGATGGCCTGGGCAAAACCGAACCAGGATGTCTCGCCTTGCGCGGTCAGGTGATAGGTGCCCCAGGCACCCGCCTGGCCAGCCTGCCAATGCTCGATCAGGGCGCGGGTGCTGCGGGCGATGGTAGCCGCCCAGGTCGGTGCGCCGATCTGATCGGCAACCACGCGCAGCTCGGGTTTTTCCTGCAGCAACCGCTGCATGGTCAGCAGGAAATTGCGCCCGTGTTGCGAGTACACCCAACTGGTGCGCAGGATCAGGTGCTGGCCAGCGACGTCACGGATTGCCTGCTCGCCAGCCAGCTTGCTGCGGCCGTAGACGCTCAGCGGGTTGGGCGTGTCGTCTTCGTTGTAGGGCGTGGCCTTGCGGCCATCGAAGACGTAGTCGGTGGAGTAGTGAATCAACGGGATGCCCAGCCGCGCGGCCTCTTCAGCGAGTACCCCGGGGGCGTGGGCGTTGACCGCAAAGGCCAGGGCTTGCTCGACTTCCGCCTGATCGACTGCGGTGTGGGCGGCGGCGTTGATGATCAGGTCCGGTGCCAATCTGCGCACTTGCTGACGGATCTGCTCCGGATGCGCCAGGTCGAGTGCATCGCGGCCTAGCACGTGCAGGGTGCCGAGCGGGGCCAACTGCAGTTGCAGTTCGCGCGCCACCTGACCGTGTTGGCCGATGATCAGCGTGTTCAATGGAGCAGCGGTCATGGAAACAGTTCTGCCTCTTTCAGCGATTTACCGGCCTGGTCCTTGGCCGACAACAGTGGTTCCTGTTGCAGTTGCCAGTCGATGGCCAGGTCCGGGTCGTCCCAGCGGATGCAGCGTTCGGCGGCCGGGTTGTAATAATCGGTGGTCTTGTAGAGGAACTCCGCACTGTCGCTCAACACCACGAAACCGTGGGCGAAGCCTTCCGGTATCCACATCTGACGTTTGTTTTCGGCAGACAAATGCACCGCGACCCAACGGCCAAAGGCTGGCGAACTGCGGCGGATATCCACGCACACATCGAGCACCTCGCCCTGTACGACCCGCACCAGTTTGCCCTGGGGGTTTTCCAGTTGGTAATGCAGGCCGCGCAGTACGCCGCGCTGTGAACGGGAATGGTTGTCCTGAACGAAGGTTGTCGTGACCCCTGTCTGCGTTTCGAAGGCCCGGGCATTGAAGCTTTCGTAGAAAAAACCGCGGGCATCGCCGAACACCTTCGGCTCCAGGATCAGTACCTCGGGCAGGTCAGTGGTGATTACTTCCATCGGTTCTCTCGGGTCAGGCTGTAGAGGTACTGGCCGTAGCCGGTCTTGCCAAAAGCGTTGGCACGTTCAAGCAGGTGCGCCTCGTCGATCCAGCCCTGCTGGAAGGCGATCTCTTCCAGGCAGGCCACTTTCAGACCCTGGCGGTGCTCAATGGTCTGCACGTATTGCGAGGCTTCCAGCAGGCTGTCGTGGGTACCGGTATCGAGCCAGGCAAAGCCACGCCCGAAGCGCTCTACGCGCAAGTCACCCCGTTTCAGGTAAGCGTTGTTGACGTCGGTGATCTCCAGCTCGCCACGGGCCGAGGGGGTAATGCCCTTGGCGATCTCGATCACGTCGTTATCGTAGAAGTACAGGCCGGTCACGGCATAGCTGGACTTGGGCTGCGTCGGCTTTTCCTCGATCGACAGGGCCTGGCCTTGTTCGTTGTACTCGATCACGCCGAAGCGCTCCGGGTCTTTGACCCAGTAACCAAACACCGTTGCACCGCTGCTGTGGCTGGCGGCGCGTTGCAGTTGTTCGGTAAACCGCTGGCCGTGGAAAATGTTGTCGCCGAGGATCAGGCACACCGAGTCGTTGCCAATGAACGCTTCGCCAATCAGGAAGGCCTGTGCCAGGCCGTCCGGCGAGGGCTGTTCGGCATAGCTGAACTGGACGCCGAACTGGCTACCGTCACCCAGCAGTTGACGGTACTGCGGCAGGTCCTGCGGGGTGGAGATGATCAGAATCTCGCGGATACCGGCCAGCATCAGTACCGAGATCGGGTAGTAGATCATCGGCTTGTCGTAGACCGGTAGCAGTTGTTTGGAAAGCCCCAGGGTAATGGGGTGCAGGCGAGTGCCGGAGCCGCCTGCCAGAACGATACCTTTGGTCATGCAATCAGGTCCTTGAAATCGCTGTTGCCCAGGCGCTGGCCTTGATAGCTGCCATCCTGAACATGTTGGCACCACTCACTGTTATCCAGGTACCACTGCACGGTCTTGCGCAGCCCGCTCTGGAAGGTTTCGGCCGGGGTCCAGCCCAGCTCACGCTGGATTTTGCTGGCGTCGATGGCGTAGCGCTGATCGTGCCCGGGACGGTCCTGGACGAAGCTGATCAGGTCGGCGTAGTGGTTTACCCCGGCCGGATGATCGGGTGCCAGTTCTTCAAGCAGGGCGCAGATGCTGCGCACCACATCGATATTCTTCTGTTCATTGTGCCCGCCGATGTTGTACGTCTCACCGACCTGACCGGCGCACAGCACCTGCAGCAGGGCGCGGGCATGGTCCTCGACGAACAGCCAGTCACGCACTTGCAGGCCGTTGCCGTAGACCGGCAGCGGTCTGCCCGCCAAGGCGTTGAGGATCGTCAGCGGAATGAGCTTTTCCGGGAACTGGAACGGCCCATAGTTGTTCGAGCAGTTGCTGAGCAGTACCGGCAAACCGTAGGTTCGGTGCCAGGCACGTACCAGATGGTCCGAGGCCGCCTTGCTGGCCGAGTAGGGCGAGCTGGGGGCGTACGGCGTGGTTTCCGTGAACAGGTCGTCCACCCCATGCAGATCGCCGTACACCTCGTCGGTGGACACATGATGGAAGCGAAAGGCTTCACGCTCGGCGGCGGGCAGCTTTGCCCAGTAAGCACGGGCGGCTTCCAGCAGGCTGTAGGTGCCGACAATGTTGGTTTCGATGAACGCGGCGGGGCCGTCGATGGAGCGGTCCACATGCGATTCGGCGGCCAGGTGCATGATCGCGTGCGGAGCAAAACGCTCCAGTACGGCGTCGACCTTGGCGCGGTCAGCGATGTCGGCCTGCACGAACTCATAACGGGTATTGGTCGCGATGCTGCTCAGCGATTCCAGATTGCCGGCATAGGTGAGCTTGTCGAGGTTGAGCACGTCATGTGTGGTGGTCTCGATCAGGTGGCGAATCAGCGCCGAACCGATGAATCCGGCACCGCCGGTAACAAGAATACGCATGTCGAGTGGCCTTTCCTGACTAAACGGGTATTGATCGGGTGCTGCCTAGCCTGTGTAAAGGCGCGGGTGGGTGCAAGCAGCGTACGGCGACTGTCGGCGTCGGAGAAAACGATACCCGGTACGGCCTTTTTTTCCACCTCCCTTGCTTATCGGCAGAAGCGGTGGCGATATAAGCAGCAAAAAAAACGAGGCTTGCCCCATGCCGCTTACTACCCTTATCCACCGATCCAGCTTACCGCGCCCGGATGTCAGCGAATCACAGGCCCTGCAGTTGCTGCAGGAACATTATGGGCTTACCGGCACGTTACAGTCGCTGGGCAGTCAACAAGACCTGAATTTTCGCCTCGACAGCCCTCAGGGTCGTTACGTGTTGAAGATCTGCCACGGTGATTATTCACCGGTCGAGCTTCAGGCCCAGCATGCCGCCCTGGGTTACCTGCGCGAGCGCTGGTTGCCGGTGCCTGGCGTGGTGCCGGCGCGTTCCGGTGAGCACCTGTTGGCGCTGAGCCTGAATGGCCAGCCCCTGCGCGCCCGCCTGCTTGAGTACATCGAAGGCCAGTCGCTGACCCGCCTCAAGCGCCTGGAGCCACGGCTGATGGCTGAGCTGGGCGAGTTCTGTGCGCGCATCGACCATGCCTTGGTCGACTTCAGCCACCCAGGCCTGGAACGTACCCTGCAGTGGGACCCACGGCATGCCCCGGCGCTGATCGAGCATCTATTGCCGGTACTCGTCGAAGGGCCGCGCAAGGCGCGCGTGCAGGCGGCGGCCACGGAGGCCTGGCAGTACCTGGCCCCGCTGATCGAACACCTGCCGCAGCAGGCCGTGCACCTGGACATCACCGACGACAACACCGTGTGGCAGCGCGATGCCCAGCGCCACTGGCAGTTGCAGGGGGTGATCGACTTTGGCGACTTGCTGCATACCTGGCGGATTGCCGACCTCTCGGTGACTTGCGCGGCGCTGCTGCACCACGCCGAAGGCGACCCGTTGCGTATCCTGCCGGCCATTCAGGCGTATCAGGTCGTCAACCCGCTGACTGAAGCCGAGCTCAAGGCCCTGTGGCCGATGATCGTGGCCCGTGCCGCCGTGCTGGTGCTGAGCGGAGAGCAGCAGGTCAGCGTCGATCCGGGCAATGCCTACAGCCGGGACAACCTGGCCCACGAGTGGGAAATCTTCGAGGTCGCGACCAGCGTGCCGTTCGCCTTGATGGAAACGGCGATCCTGCAGGCCGCGGGTCATGATCTGGCCCCGCTGGGGTTGGTCAACACCACGCTGTTAATGCCCAGCCTGAACGGCCAGCCTGTCGCCCGCGTCGACCTCGGGGTACTCAGCGAACATTTCCAGGCCGGTAACTGGCAGCAGCCGGGCATCGACCAGCAGCTGCTGCGCGCCCAGAGCGGGCTGGCCTGCTCGCTGCACGGCCAATACCGGTTGTCGCGTACCCATATCGATAACCCGCAGGAACCCGAAACCTGCGCCTTGCATGTCGAGCTGCAGGTTCCCTCGGGTACGGCCCTGCAGGCGCCGTTTGCCGGTGTCTGGCACGCGGTGGCGGGCGGTGGTTGCCTGCAGGGTGAGCAGGTCAGCCTGTGGTTGTGGGGCGTGGTCGATGCCCCGGCCGATGGCCTGGCGCTCAAGCAGGGCGAGCCGCTGGGGCAGAGCAGTGTCGGCCTGATGCTGCAACTGTGCCGCGTACCGGGGTTGTGCCCGCCACTGTTCGCCACGCCTTCACGTGCGCAGGCCTGGCTGGCGCTATGCCCCTCGCCGCAGCCATTGCTCGGGTTTGCCTGCGACGCTGAACCACTGGCCGATGCCCAGGCACTGCTTGAGCGGCGTGACGCCAGTTTCGCCCGTTCGCAGAAGCACTATTACCAGCAGCCGCCGCAGATCGAGCGTGGCTGGCGCAACTACCTGATCGACATGCAGGGCCGCTCCTACCTGGACATGCTCAACAACGTTGCGGTGCTCGGTCATGGTCACCCGCGGATGGTCGCCGAGTCGGCGCGGCAATGGTCGTTGCTCAATACCAACTCACGCTTCCACTACGCGGCCATTGCCGAGTTCTCCGAGCGCCTGCTGGAACTGGCGCCCGAAGGCATGGACCGGGTGTTTCTGGTCAACAGCGGCACCGAAGCCAACGACCTGGCGATCCGCCTGGCCTGGGCCTACAGCGGTGGCCGCGACATGCTCAGCGTATTGGAGGCCTACCACGGCTGGTCGGTGGCCACCGATGCGATTTCCACCTCCATTGCCGACAACCCGCAAGCCCTGACCACCCGTCCAGACTGGGTACACCCGGTGATGGCGCCGAACACCTACCGCGGTGCCTACCGGGGCGCCGAGAGCACTGCCGACTATGTTCGCGATGTCGATGCCACCCTCGACCGCCTGACCGCGCAGAAGCGCCAGGTGGCCGGTTTCATCTGTGAACCGGTGTACGGCAATGCCGGCGGTATCGCCTTGCCGCCGGGTTACCTGCAACAAGTCTACGGCAAGGTCCGGGCCTTGGGCGGCGCCTGTATCGCCGACGAGGTGCAGGTCGGCTATGGCCGCCTTGGCGATTATTTCTGGGGCTTCGAGCAACAGGGCGTGGTGCCGGACATCATCACCATGGCCAAGGGCATGGGTAACGGCCACCCACTGGGCGCGGTCATCACCCGTCGGGAAATCGCCGAGGCACTGGAGGCCGAGGGCTACTTCTTCTCGTCTGCTGGCGGCAGTCCGGTCAGTTGCCGGATCGGCATGGCCGTGCTCGATGTCATGGGCGAAGAAGGCCTGTGGGACAACGCGCGTACCGTCGGTGGGCACTTCAAGGCGCGGCTGCAGGCATTGGTCGATAAACATCCGCTTGTGGGCGCCGTGCACGGTTCCGGTTTCTACCTGGGCCTGGAACTGGTGCGCGACCGCAGCACACTGGAGCCGGCCACCGAAGAAACCGCGGCGCTGTGCGAGCGCTTGCGCGAACTGGGGATCTTCATGCAGCCAACCGGTGACTACCTGAACATCCTCAAGATCAAACCGCCGATGTGCACCACCCGTGAAAGCGTCGATTTCTTCGTCGACAGCGTGGCGAAGGTGTTGGCAGAAGACCTCTAAACCCGCATTGGGGCTGCACTGCAGCCCATCGCAGGCAAACCTGCTCCTCCAAGGGGGGCAGGTTTTTCTACAATGTGATCAACATGGAAAACACAGATTTAAATCGATTGTTATCGATTTAAATGGCGATTCTCACCCTTTTATTTTGATTTACCGCCTTCCAAAGCCGATTTTTATCGGATATAAAGTCCTCATTACTTGCCCAGCAACCCTTCGAGGACGTTTTCATGAGCCGCATCGTTACCGTCGCCGCCACCCAGATGGCCTGTTCCTGGGATCGCGACGCCAACATCGCCACCGCCGAGAAACTGGTGCGCGAAGCCGCCGCCAAGGGCGCGCAGATCATCCTGATCCAGGAACTGTTCGAGACCCCGTACTTCTGCCAGAAGCCCAACGCCGACTACCTGCAACTGGCCACCCCGGTTGAAACCAACGCCGCTATCGTCCATTTCCAGAAGCTGGCCAAGGAACTGCAAGTGGTGCTGCCGATCAGCTTCTACGAGCTGGCCGGGCGGGCGCGCTTCAACAGCATTGCGATCATCGATGCCGATGGGCGCAACCTGGGCATCTACCGCAAGAGCCATATCCCGGATGGCCCGGGCTATCACGAAAAGTACTACTTCAACCCGGGTGATACCGGCTTCAAGGTCTGGAACACCCGTTATGCCAAGATCGGCGTCGGTATCTGCTGGGACCAGTGGTTCCCCGAGTGCGCACGCAGCATGGCCCTGCAAGGCGCGGAAATTCTGTTCTACCCGACCGCCATTGGCAGCGAACCGCATGACGCCAGCATCACCTCGCGTGATCACTGGCAGCGCGTGCAGCAAGGCCATGCCGGCGCGAACCTGATGCCGCTGGTCGCCAGCAACCGTATCGGCAAGGAAGAGCAGGATGGCTACGACATCACGTTCTACGGCTCGTCGTTCATCGCCAACCCGTTTGGTGAAAAGGTTGAAGAACTGAATGAAACCGAAGAAGGCGTGCTGGTGCATACTTTCGACCTGGACAAGCTGGAGCATGTGCGCAGCGCCTGGGGCACTTTCCGTGACCGTCGGCCAGACCTGTACGGTACGCTGAAGACCCTCGACGGTTCGCTGGAATCCTGATCACCCATTTATCGTGCCGCAGGCCCGTTCTGCGGCAGTTCTTGCAAAGGTTCAACTATGACAACCCTGACCACTACTCCACGCGCCGATGGCTTTCACATGCCTGCCGAGTGGGCGCCACAATCACAGGTCTGGATGGTGTGGCCGGAGCGCCCGGACAACTGGCGCCTGGGCGGCAAGCCGGCGCAGGCCGCGCATGTTGCCGTGGCCAAGGCCATTGCCCGCTTCGAGCCGGTGACCGTCGGCGTGTCGGCCGCCCAATACGAACATGCCTGTGCCCGCCTGCTGGACACCCCGAACATCCGCGTGGTGGAAATCAGCAATGACGATGCCTGGGTGCGTGACACTGGCCCGACCTTTGTGATCAACGACACGGGTGAAGTCCGCGGCGTCGATTGGGGCTTCAATGCCTGGGGTGGTTTTGAGGGCGGCCTGTACGCACCGTGGAACCGTGATGAACAAGTGGCTGGCAAGATCCTGCAGATCGAGCGCTGCCCACGCTACCAGACCGAAGGCTTCGTGCTGGAAGGTGGCTCGATTCACGTCGACGGCGAAGGCACGCTGATCACCACAGAAGAATGCCTGCTCAATCACAACCGCAACCCGCACCTGAACCGTGAGCAAATAGAGGCGATCCTGCGCGATCACCTGGCGGTGGAGACCATCGTCTGGCTGCCTGATGGCCTGTATAACGACGAAACCGATGGGCACGTGGACAACTTTTGCTGTTACGTGCGCCCTGGTGAAGTGTTACTGGCCTGGACCGATGATTCCAACGACCCCAACTTTGCACGTTGCCGTGCGGCGCTTGAGGTGTTGGAGCGTCAGCGCGATGCCAAAGGGCGCACCTTTGTGGTGCATAAAATGCCGATCCCTGGGCCGCTGTACGCGACCGAGGAGGAATGTGCGGGTGTCGATCCGGTCGCCGGTAGCCAGGAGCGTAACCCGTCGGTTCGCCTTGCCGGCTCCTATGTCAACTTCCTGATCGTCAATGGTGCGATCATCGCGCCAAGCTTCGACGACCCGGCAGATGCCGAGGCTAGAGCGATTTTGCAGACGTTGTTCGCGGATCGTGAGGTAGTCATGGTGCCAGGTCGTGAGCTGTTGCTCGGTGGCGGCAACATCCATTGCCTGACCCAACAGCAGCCAGCACCGGTCAAACGCTGAAGCATTTAAGTAAAAAGGCCCGTCGCACGACGGGCTTTTTTTTTGCGCGTCATTCGACGATCGGAGCTCGATCTGGCACACCTCTTGTATTCGTTTTGCATTGTATTTCAAGCGGATAGAGCACGCAGTTCTGTCACAAAGTTAACGTAGGTTAATGGCTCACGACCCTGGGGAGTACGTGTCGATATGAATGTAGTCAGTGAGCCAGCTTCAGGCCTGTCCATCGTTAATAACGAATCGATCAAGGCACTGGCACAGTGGTTGAAAAACAATGCAAATAATCGAGTCAGGAAGACCGATCCGCGACGTCGGTTGTTGGTTGAGCGGTACCCGGTGGGTTTGATCAGTGAAGCAGAGCTCGATGCGCTGCTCGGGGTCTGGCACCACTGACTGAGCGATCGCCGGCAAGGTCTGCCTTGCCGGCGATGCGTTTTCTCCTGTCCTGCTCTTCGTGTCACCCCGCAGTGCTGCATGCCCCGCCATTCTCAAAATTGCACGATCGACCGCTGATCCGTGCCGTTCACGAATTTTTGACACACAGAACTGCTGACCGCTAGGATTCGGCCCTCGCCTGTAGGCCCATTCACCTTGTACCCAGAATAGATGGCCCGCTGTGCCTATGCGCAGGGGGCTTTTTTGTTTTCAGACCCGCGAGCGTCAACCCACGCAGGGGGCGTGGTTCCTGGTGCCGGTCGCAGCGCGTCTTTGTTTTTGTGATAAGGAAAATAAAATGTTGAAAACCAGGATCAGCCTGATCGCTCTGGGTTTGTTGTCCGCGACTCAGGCCATGGCCAATGACCAGGCCAATGCCAAAGGTTTCGTAGAAGACAGCAGCATGAATGTGCTGCTGCGTAACGCCTACATGAATCGCGACAAGAAGCATGACACGCATGACCAGATCCAATGGGGTCAAGGCGTCATTGGCAACTTCTCCTCTGGCTTCACCCAAGGCACCGTAGGTGTTGGCGTCGATGCTTTCGGTCTGTACGCGGTGCGCCTGGATGGCGGCACTGGTCACAATGGCGGCGGCGGTATCGACTTCTTCAAGCGTGGCGACAGCGGCAACGCCCAGCACGACATCGCCCGCGGTGGTGCGGCGGTCAAGTTCCGCGTCTCCAACACCGTACTGAAGTACGGCGACCAGATGCCGACACTGCCTGTGCTGCAATATGACGATTCGCGTCTGCTGCCAGAAAGCTACACCGGCACCCTGGTCACCTCCAAGGAGATCGAAGGCCTGGAGCTGAACGCGGGTCGTTTCACTCAGGAAGCACGCAAGAGCGCCGAGCAGCGTGACAGCGGCCTGAAGTCGATCAACGTCTTCGGTGGTAGCTACAAGTTCACCAACAACCTGTCGGCTTCCCTGTACGGCTCCGACGTCGAAGACGTCATGAAGAAGCAGTACCTGGGCGTCAACTACGTGATGCCGATCGCCGCCGAGCGCTCACTGACCCTGGACTTCAACGGCTACAAGTCGAAGATGGACCGCCAGTACGTCGAAAAGGCAGACCTGAACGGTCGTGACAACACCATCTGGAGCCTGGCAGCAACCTACGCCTTCGGCCCGCACTCGATCACCCTGGCGCACCAGCGCAGCACCGGTGACACCGGCTACAACTATGGCGGTTACCAGAACGTTGGTGGCGTGGGTGACGGTGGTTCGACCATCTACCTGGCCAACTCGTACTGGTCCGACTTCAACGCCGAAGACGAGCGTTCCTGGCAGTTGGGCTACGGCCTGGACTTCGGCGCCTTCGGCGTACCGGGCCTGACCTACAAAGTGGCCTACGTGCGTGGTGACAATATCAACACCCACGGCCTGGGCGAAGGCACCGAGCGCGAAATCTTCAACCAGTTCAAGTACGTCGTACAGGCCGGCCCTGCCAAGGACCTGTCGGTCAAGCTGCGCAGCTCGTTCCTGCGCACCTCGAACAACCTGCGCGCTATCGAGTACAACGACGACGGCAACGAAGTCCGCGTATTCGTCGAGTACCCGATCAACGTCTTCTGATTGGCGTCTCCCACAACCCCGGCCTAGGCCGGGGTTGTTTCTCTGCGGTTCCTGGCCGCTCGGATCTCCACCACCTCGCCGGTATCTGCGGCGAAGCTGTCACTGCGGGCCATCCGCCACATCCGTGCATAAAAATCGCTTTCAATCGAGCCGCTGAGCAATTCGCCAGGCTTGAGGAACACGTGCAACTGCGAAAACAGGCGTACTTCGCTGGGGCTGATACGTCGCGCCAGGTGCTTGGGCTTGAGCTCTTCAGGGTGCTCCAGGCCTGCAGCGGCAAGCATTTCGGCCAGTGCGTGCAGCGTGTTGCGGTGGAAGCTGTACACCCGTTCGGCTTTTTCCGGCACCACCAGCGCCCGCTGGCGTAGCGGGTCTTGGGTGGCAACCCCGGTCGGGCACTTGTTGGTGTGGCAGCTTTGCGACTGAATGCAGCCTATGGCGAACATGAAACCGCGTGCCGAGTTGACCCAGTCGGCACCGATGGCCAGCACACTGGCAATGTCGAAGGCGCTGACAATCTTGCCGGCTGCACCGATGCGAATCTTGTCGCGCAGGTTCAGGCCCACCAGCGTGTTGTGCACGAACATCAGGCCTTCACGCATTGGCACGCCGATGTTGTCGCTGAACTCCCGTGGAGCCGCACCGGTGCCGCCTTCCTTGCCGTCGACGACAATGAAGTCCGGGAGAATGCCGGTGGCCAGCATGGCCTTGGCGATCCCCATGAACTCCCAGGGATGGCCCAGGCAGAACTTGAAGCCGACCGGTTTGCCACCGGACAGTTCGCGCAGTTGGCCAATGAACTGCAGCAACTCCACCGGGCTGCGGAACGCGGTGTGAGCAGCAGGGGAGACGCAGTCTTCACCCACGTTAACGCCGCGTGTTTCGGCGATTTCAGCGCTGACCTTGTGCCCTGGCAGAATCCCGCCGTGGCCCGGCTTCGCGCCCTGGCTGAGCTTGACCTCGATCATCTTCACCTGAGCCGAGCTGGCCTGTTCGGCGAAGCGCTCAGGGTCGAAATGGCCGTCGGCTGTGCGGCAACCAAAGTAGCCGCTGCCAATTTCCCAGATCAGGTCACCACCGTGCTCACGGTGATAGGGGCTGATGCTGCCCTCGCCAGTGTCATGGGCAAAGCGGCCGAGCTTGGCGCCCTTGTTCAGCGCGCCGATGGCATTGGCGCTGAGTGCACCGAAGCTCATCGCAGAAATGTTGAAGATCGAGGCCGAGTACGGCTGGCGGCACTGCGGCCCGCCGATGGCCACGCGGAATGATGCCGGGTCGGGGGTTTCCACTGGCAGCATCGAATGGCTGATGAACTCGAAGCCCGGCTTGTACACATCGTTCAGCGTACCGAAGGCTTTCTCGGCGCTCTCGTTCTTGGCCCGTGCGTACACCAGCGAGCGCTGGGCCCGGGAGAACGGCAGCTTGTCGTCGTCGCCTTCAAGCAGGTACTGGCGAATTTCCGGGCGGATGGTTTCGATCAGGTAACGGATATTGCCCAGGATCGGGTAGTTGCGTCGCACCGCGTGATGGCTCTGGCGCAGGTCATTGAGGCCAACCAGGCTGAGCAGGGCGGTGATCAGCGTCAGGGGCCAGAGGCCCGCGTGGGCAGAGAGAAAAGGCAGGCTTGCGACAGTGAAAAGCAGACAGCCTGCCAGGCAGGCATAACGGCTGTAGAGCGACGGTTTCATGGATCTTCCGCTGATGAGTACGTCTTGCCTAGGATAGGGAAAGCGCTTCGGGAGAAAACCTGCGATTTCAGTAAAACACTTTTAAGGGGCAGGGGCTTGCAAGCGGCCAGCTGTCATGGGCCTTGGCGCAGGCAAGCCGGTTTACCCCCTTACTGAACCGGGGCGATGGCGAAACCCAAACGGTTTTCCTCAAGGTAGACAAGTGCTTCCTGGCCAAGCAGCTCCACGGGCCGCGCCGAAACCGCTTCATGCTCAGGGACGATCTTGGACAACACCTTGTTGACCAGGTCCACCCGCCAGACACAGGCCATGGCACCGCTGTTGTCGAAGTACAACACGGCCCGGCGCTCGCTCCAGGTTGGGTTCACCAGGCTCCAGTCGGTGGCGTCGGTGGCCATCACGCGCTCGGTCTTGTGGCGGTCAACCCGCTCGTCATACGACAGGGTCAGGTTGCTGTTATTGCTGTTGATGTCGTCCAGGATACGGGCCTTGGCGAACTGTGCGGTACTGGACGGCACCTGGAACGTCTGCGCGGTCGGCTGTGGTGCCGCACCCGATCCCAAGGTATACGCCATGGCCTGTTGTAGGCCTTTGTCTTCTTGCTGGCGATAATAGAACACCCCGTCCACCACCCCGGCGTAGCGCTTGCCCTGATCGTAGAAACCGGTTTTTTCCCAGCCCTTGAAGGCAATGTGGGTGGCGATCGGGTGCCAGCCCGGGCGGGTATCGGTGTATTCGTAAAGGGTGCCGTAGGTCTGGTGGTTGAAGCGCTCGCTGAGGTACAGGTTGTCGCGGTCGTTGCTGTTGCTGACATAGAGAATGACATGCAGCACACCGTCGACCACCGCGGCGTCGACAATGTGCTTGAAGACGTGCGCGGGCGCCTGCGGCAGCTCGGCCAGCACGTAGCGCTGCCACGGCTCATCGTCTACTTGCGTATACACCTGCCCCTCGGGCAGTGGCGACAGCGCATGAACATCGACCCTGGGCGGCGGCTGCGGGGTCAGCCGCTTGATCTGTTGGTCGTAGGCGGCCTCCAGACAACCGATTGTCTGGCACGCGTTGCGCACCTCATACAGCCAGGTGGCCCCCAGTTGGCGGAAAACCTGATGCTTTTTCAGCGGGCGGAACAGGGCATTCAACTGCTCGTCCTTGGCGGACAACGACGGCGTATTGCAGATGGCCTGTTCCTGCAGGGTGACAGCCTTGCTGCAGTCAAACCCCGCCGCGCTGGCGGTGTGTTGCAGGGCGAAGGCAAGCAGCCCAGCGAGCATTGCGCCAAGGCATAGGAAGCGTTTCATTGCACATCCGTGTGAGTGTGAAGAAGCACGCATGGTACGTCAGCCAGTGGCCCGGGTGAACCAGGCCACGGCCACGCACCGGACGCTAGAAGAACGTCGCCACGGTCAGTTGCAGGTAGGTGTTGGTGTCGTCGTTGCCCAACTGCAACCCGCCTTCGCTGGCACTGCGCTCAGGTTTGTACAGGCCCACCAGCGGGCTGATGATCAGGTGCTCGTTGACCGTCCACTCCAGGTACAGGTCCAGTTCCTGGCCGCTGAGGTTGCCAAGATCGCGGTCGAGGGTGTCGAAGTCGAAGAACAGTGCGCCCAGCGTCAGGTCGTCCCGTGGCGTCGCTTTCAGGCCGACATGATGCACGGCGGTATTACTGTTGAATGGCCCGGCATAGTTGGCCGCCACTTCACCTTGATACCAGGTGCCGTAGCCACGGCTGAAACCGTAGAACAGCGGGTCGAAGGCCTCGGAGAAGCGGCTGTAGCGGTAGGTGGCCGTAGGTTTCCACGGCACATCGGCGAAGGTCCAGGCGCCCTCCAGGTACCAGGCGTTCTCGCGCCCGCTGTCACGGTCCTGGGTGGCGTACTCGAACGCCAGGTTGAGGTTTTCAACCCCCAGCCCGCCGCTGCCGCGCACGCTGACGGTGTCCATGTCCTTGCGTTCAAGCTGGGCGGCGGTGGCGAAGCGCTCGTTGACGTCCAGCCCGTGAATCCAGGTCAGCCCCAGCGTACCGGCTGCACCCACATGCTCCAGGGTGGCCGCCGCCAGCTCGGTTTCGGCCTGGGCACGGTTGTCTGACTTCAGCCACACCAGATCACTGCGCCAGCCTTGCGTGCCGCCCACATGCACAACAGCGGTCTGGTCGAAGGCCTTGCGCCCGGCCAGGTAGTAGGCACCGCCTCGGTCGAAGTCGGCACCGAGGTCGGCATCGCCGACGTTCACCGAGTCGCCGTTGAGCAGGAAGCCGTCGCCGAGTTTGACCAGTTGGCGGCCGGCGGAAATGTCCACGCCGTCCTCACCAAACAGTGGCAGCAGCGCCCCGGAGCGCCAGCCCAGGTAGGCGTCTTCCACGGCTGTACGGCGTTCGCTGCCGAGGGTGAAGCCTGCCGCATCACCGTCGCCCCAGGTGCCCGAGCTCACCAGGTTGAACTTGCCGTACAGGCTGCCTGCGTCGGCCAGCGTCTGGCTGCCGCTCAGGCCGTACTTGATGTAGCCCTCGCGCCAGGCCGAACTGCCAGCGCTGCGGTTGCCAGCGGTGGCATAGCTTTCCTCGCTGTGCATGATGCCGAACACCGCCTCCAGGTCGGCGTTCAGTACGCTGCCGCCCTGGTTGTACAGCTCGTAGGCTGGCGCTGGCAGGCTGGCAAATACGCCGCTTGCGGCCAGTGCCAGGGCAAGGCGCGTTCGCAGGGGAGTGGACGTTTGCGTGGTCATCGGGGGGCTGCTCCTATGGTTTTTGTTGTGCAGGCCCGTGCGCAACCGCCATGCCAATGTTCGCCGGGCGCTGTAAGACCATGGAAAACAAGGTGTTTTGCATCAACGCTCAGCCCCCTGCGCAGTGTCTCGGCGTCTTGCCGATGCGACAGTCGCTGTCTCAGGCTGTAACAGTGGGGCGAGCGCGTACCTTCGCCTTGGCCGGCCATTACCCCCGTAAATGCTGGCCATCAGGCTGTTTTCAGCGCGCGTTGGCAGGTGGCACGCAATGTGTAATGGCTCTAACAAATACGCCTGCGCAGGCGTGCCAGTCGCCCCAGGCGTAAGGATCACGTGCGATGCTGCTGAACCGTCTGTCCATCCAGTGGAAAATTACCCTGCTCACCGGCCTGTGCCTGCTGACCATCGTCGCGGTGCTGATTGGCATCTCGCTCTACCGCATGAGTGCGAGCACCGAGCTGGTCAAGGCCAGCAGCGCACAGATGCTCGAAACCTCGGCCCGCGAGCGCATGGAAGGCGAGGGCCGGGTACAGGCGCTGACCCTGCAGCGCTTTTTCCTCGCGGCCTATCAGGACGGCGTAAACCTCAGCCGCCAGGTACTGCAGCAGCAACGCCAACTGCAGAAGGCCCAGCTTGCCCCTGAAGCCCTGCGCGAGTCGCTGCACCAGCAGGTGAAAGAGGCCTTGCAGGCCAATCCGCAGCTGCTCAGCCTGTACCTGGTGTTCGAGCCCAATGCGCTGGATGGCAACGATGCCCGTTTCAGCGGGCAGGGCGCCAGGGGCAGCAACGAGCAGGGGCGCTTCTCCAGCTACTGGGCGCAGCGTAACGGCGAGTTGAGCACCTTGACGGTCAGCGAAGCGCTGATCGCCGACAGCACCACCATGCTCGATGGCACCCCGTTCAACACCTGGTTCAACTGCCCGAAACAGACCCTTAAACCCTGCCTGCTCAACCCCTATTTCGACGACGCTTCGGGGCAGAAGACGCTTATCACCTCGCTGACCTTCCCGGTGATCGACAACGGCAAACTGCTGGCGGTGCTGGGCATGGACATCAGCCTGGCCAACTTGCAGCAACTGGTTGAAGCCAGCAGCCAGCGGCTGTACCAGGGCAAAGGCGCGGTCAGCATCGTCAGCGCCGGCGGGTTGCTCGCCGGGCATAGCCCGGATGTAACCCGGCTGGGCCAGACGCTGAGCCAGGCCTACCCTGAACACGGCAGCGAGCTGCTGGCCCTGCAACGCCAGGGCCAGGCCCACACGCAGCAACAGGCCGGTCGCTTGCAGGTGCTGGCGCCACTGCAGCCCATACCGGACGCGCAGCCCTGGTCTGTCCTGCTTGATGTACCCATGGAGGCCCTGCTGGCCCCGGTGCGAACCCTGCAGCAGGACCTCGACCGCCGCAGCGCCGAAGGTACCTGGCTGGAGCTGCTGTTCGGCCTGCTGGCTGCCGTGGCCGGGCTGTTACTGGTGTGGCTGACCGCACGCGGCGTCACCCGGCCGATCCTGGGTGTCGCCGCCATGCTGCGCGACATCGCCAGCGGCGAGGGCGACCTGACCCGGCGCCTCGCCTACGACAAACACGACGAGTTGGGCGAACTGGCCGGTTGGTTCAACCGCTTCCTCGACAAACTGCGGCCGATCATCGCCGATGTGAAAAGCTCGGTGCAGGACGCACGTGGCACCGCCGACCAGTCCGCCGCCATCGCCAGCCAGACCAGCGCCGGTATGCAACAGCAGTACCGTGAAGTCGACCAGGTGGCCACCGCGTCCCACGAAATGAGCGCCACGGCCCATGATGTTGCCCGCAGCGCCGCCCAGGCCGCAGAAGCTGCACGCGGCGCAGACCAAGCCACCCGCGAAGGCCTCGGCGTGATCAACCAGACCACCCGTGCCATCGACGACCTGGCCCGCGACATGACCCTCGCCATGAGCCAGGTGGAAGGCCTGTCCAGCAGCAGCGAACAGATCGGCTCGGTGCTCGAAGTGATTCGCGGCATCGCCGAACAAACCAACCTGCTGGCGCTCAACGCTGCCATCGAAGCCGCCCGGGCCGGTGAGGCGGGCCGTGGCTTTGCCGTGGTCGCTGACGAAGTACGCAACCTGGCCAGGCGCACTCAGGAGTCAGTGGAGGAGATCCGCCAGGTGATCGAAGGCCTGCAAACCGGCACCCGAGATGTCGTTGCCTCAATGCACAGCAGCCATCAACAGGCCCAGGGCAGCGTTGCCCAGGTCGAACAGGCCGTTACCGCCCTGCGGCGTATTGGCGATGCCGTCACCGTCATCAGCGACATGAACCTGCAGATCGCCAGCGCGGCCGAAGAGCAAAGCTCGGTCGCTGAAGAAATCAACCGCAACGTCGCAACCATCCGTGACGTGACCGAGTCACTGTCCGGGCAGGCCGATGAGTCGGCCCAGGTGAGCCAGGCACTGAACCGTCTGGCCAACCAGCAACAAACCCTGATGGACCACTTCCGGGTATAGGGGGCGCTGCCGCGCAATACCCATGGCGTACTCCCGACTTTGCTGCTATCAAGACACCAGCGTGCACGCTAACTAAACTTCTCTGAGCCGTTAACCACGGAATTGCAGGTCTTTAGCTGCTGGGGTCTTAATGAGCAATTCCGAATCGTCGTCCCCTCGCCCTGAGCCCGGTCGAATTCACCGTCGCGTCAAGCTGACCGACCAGGCCGGTTGGGCGCGCTGGATGCCGGGGCTGCGTATGCTGCGCGAGTATCAGCTGGCCTGGCTACGCCATGACATCATGGCCGGGCTGGTGCTGACCGCCATGCTGGTGCCGGTGGGCATCGCCTACGCGGTGGCCTCGGGCATTCCCGGGATCTATGGCCTCTACGCCAGCATCGTGCCGCTGCTGGCCTACGCCCTGTTTGGCCCCAGCCGCATCCTCGTGCTCGGCCCCGATTCCTCGCTGGTGGCGGTGATACTGGCGGTGGTGCTGCCCCTGTACGGCGGCGACCCGATGCGTGCCGTTGCCCTCGCCGGCATGATGGCCGTCGTCTCCGGCGCGGTGTGCATTCTGGCCGGGGTGGCCCGCTTGGGCTTCATCACCGAACTGCTCTCCAAACCCATTCGCTACGGCTACATGAACGGCATTGCGCTGACCGTATTGATCAGCCAACAGCCCAAGTTGTTCGGCTTCTCGATTGAATCCGACGGCCCGCTGAGCAACCAGTGGGCGGTGATCATGGGGGTGTTCGAGGGCAACATCCACTGGGCCAGCTTTGCCGTCGGTGCCGCGACGCTGGCGGTTATCCTGCTGTTCAAGGGCAACGGCCGTGTGCCGAGCATCCTTATCGCCGTGGTTGGCGCAACCGTCGCAGTCAGCCTGCTGGGCCTGGCCGAAGGCGCAGGCGTCGAGGTGCTCGGCTCCCTCCCGCAAGGCCTGCCGGCCTTCGCCATCCCGTGGATTACCCGCGAGGACATCGTCCCGGTACTGATCGGTGGCTGCGCGGTGGCGATGGTCTCGTTCGCCGACACCAGTGTGCTGTCGCGGGTGTATGCCGCACGAACCCGCAGCTACGTCGACCCGAACCAGGAAATGGTCGGGCTGGGCATCGCCAACCTGGCCGCCGGGTTCTTCCAGGGCTTCCCGATCAGCAGCAGCTCATCGCGCACACCCGTGGCCGAAGCCGCCGGGGCGAAAACCCAACTGACCGGCGTCGTCGGCGCGCTCACCGTAGCCGGCTTGCTGATGGTCGCCCCCGACCTGCTGAAAAACCTGCCCACCAGCGCCTTGGCCGCGGTGGTGATTGCCTCGGCCATCGGCCTGATCGAAGTCACCGACCTGCGGCGCATCTACCGTATCCAGCGCTGGGAATGCTGGCTGTCTATCGCCTGTACGGTCGGGGTGGTGATGTTCGGTGCCATCCAAGGTATTGGCCTGGCGATCGTGATTGCCGTGATCGAATTCCTCTGGGACGGCTGGCGCCCGTACTCCGCCGTGCTGGGCCGTGCCAAGGGCGTACAGGGCTACCACGACATCAAGCGTTACCCCGAGGCGCGGCAGGTGCCTGGCCTGGTGCTGTTCCGCTGGGACGCCCCGTTGTTCTTTGCCAACGCCGAACAATTCCAGGACCGCGTACTGGATGCCGTGGCCGCCTCGCCAACGCCCGTGCGCTGGTTGGTGGTAGCGGCAGAGCCGGTGACCAGCGTCGACGTCACCTCGGCCGACATGCTGGCCGAACTGATGGGCGCCCTGAACGAAGCGGGCATCGAACTGCGCATCGCCGAAATGAAAGACCCGGTCAAAGACAAACTCAAACGATTCGGCCTGTTCGCGCAACTGGGGGAAGACGCCTTCTTCCCGACCGTGGGCACGGCGGTAAAGCACTACCTCGCCACCCATGCCGTGGCCTGGGACGACTGGGGCTGAACCTTGCCCACAAAATGAAACAGCTGGGCGCTACTGAGCGCGGGTGGTTTTGCGCGAGTATTGCCGGGCTATGGCGGCTGTGCGCATGAGGGCTTTGGCCCTGCCGGGTGCCTACTGTCCCGGTCGACCAACCTGCGCATGGCGGCCACCCTTCGATCTTCGCCTTGCCTCATTGCACCTTGGGCGTTAGGCTTCCTAGGTCGCTGAACATCAGTGATCAGGCTTGGTCGCCTGTCGGAAAAAAGTACAAATCAGGTCCCATATACGAATACTGACGAGCTCCTCGTCCGTAACGTAGTTCTATGGCGGCTGTGCGTGGGAGGCATTCGTGCCTGCCGGGTTTGTCCTTTCTCCTGGTCGACCAACCTGCGTACAGCTGCCACCCAACTTGTTTGGTCGCAAGCGGTGACGGCTCAACTAAAAGAAAAAGAGACGTTCGCTATGACAAAAATCGTTCCCGATCCCCCGCAATCCCTTCTTGGCAAAACTGCGACCACGGCATTCGGTTGTTGTGACGCCGGCCATGCACCCTTGTTCAGCGTATGTTCCGGCATCGATGCCGAAGACGCGCTGGTCCACGTCTCCCTGCTGCTCCAGGGCATCTACGACACGGCCCAACAGGCCTGTGAACACATCGACGACATCCCCAAAAAAGGCCTGCTATGGTCCACCCTGCACTCCGCAGAAATGGCCAAAGGGCTGGTCGATGCGGTGCTCGATGGCATTGAAACCCAAGCCTTGAACCGCCGGTAACCGATGGCGTTGTCGGCGCTTGAGTTGCCCATATCAAGCGTCGACATCTGATAGGCGTACTTCAGAAACCGAAGCCTGCACAAGGCCGTTCTGGTTGTTCTGAATCAATTGGCCACCCTCAACATTCGGCGGGCGTTGAACTCGACCCGAAACACGCGGCTACTTCAAGCCCTCCCTGGGGGGGAACGGTGTCCTCTCTTTCATGGGGCTCGCTCAATTGGTTACGCTCTGGCCTCCATCAAACACATCTCAAAGGATTGAAAATGAAAAGGAATAAAGAAGCAGTTTTGAAAGTGCTGGCTGCAGTTGAGGCGGAGTCCAATGTAGGCGGAATGAGTGGGTTTGATCTCTCCACGTTTTGTGTAGAGGATTGCGACAATGATGAGTTGGAGTCTGCAAAGCTTTTGCTGCTTGATAGCGGCTATTTGGTTGATGATGGCAAGATCAGAATTACCTGGGCCGGCCACTCACTTCTAGAGGAACTGAGGGGCTAATAATGCTATTAGGCCCAATAGCAATGTTTAAAAAGGTCAGCCCAGTGCTGGCCTTTTTTATGGTTCCTCATGGAGGATCGGGAAGATGTTCTTGATCTTCATGCAACAGAGTTCGCAGGCTGAAAGTTTATGTCCGAAACGCTTAGGGCGTCCGCCAAAGCATTTGCGCGCATCTTGGCCTCATGGCGAGAGGTACTGTCTACTTCCGACCCTAGAACCGTTTTTTCGACGATGATTGACTCTACGTCGGTGATGCCAATAAGCCGTAACCACGCTTCCACATAAGGCTTTTGAAAGTCGAAATGTTGAGCGGGTGTCAGCGAAGCGGCAGAGAAATCCATACCTCGGGCATAGACGACAACTGCTTTTTTATCTCGCAACATGCCTTCGAGCCCGGTTTCCGGATTGAAACTAAACAGCACGTCTTTCTGCGATACCACGTCAATGAAGTGCTTTAGCTTGTAGGGAATGCTGAAGTTCCACAGCGGCACAGACAGCACGAGCACGTCGGCTTCGTGCAGGTAATTTGCCAATGCCTTCAGTTCATTCCAGGCAACCACCTGAGTCGCAGTCAACTCCAATCCATTCAATCCAGAGTACTTGGCATCCATCACCTCATCAGAAAACTCCGGCAGTGATATTTGCCACAGGTCTAGCGTTGTAACTTCCAGATCGGGATGAGCGCTCAAGAGTCGCGAAATGAAACTCTGGGCGACTTCTATGGACGCTGAGCGATCTTTGCGGGGGGAGCATTCGATATGAAGGAGCTTGGCCATTGCAGTCTCGTGTCGTGGCGGGTGTACGAGGCATTGCAACATATCTTTAAAAGAAATATAAATTGAGAAATTACACGCTATTCATCATGGATTGAGATATGTTTGATCCGCTTCTACTAAAGACTTTTGTTGCCGTAGTTGAAGAGCAAGGTTTTGGTCGCGCTGCAGAAAAACTCCATCTCACCCAACCTGCTGTCAGTGGGCATCTGCGCCGCTTGGAAGAGCAGGTCGGCAAACCTCTGCTCAAGAGGACAACCCGGTCGCAGGAACTGACGCTGGAGGGCGACCGTCTGATGCGCCACGCCAGGATCATCCTTGCTCTCAATCGAGAGGCATGGGCTGAAATGATGCGAGCCCCTTTCCAGGGGCGTATCAGGGTGGGGCTTGCGGAAGACCTTGTGGAGACCAGGCTGCTGCGTGAACTGCAGAACCTCGCACTAGGTTACCCAGGTATGGAGATTGAGTTTCAGATCAACATACCCGGCACACTGGTCGGCTTGATGAAGCAAGGAGAGTTGGATTTAGTGGTCGGGTCTTTGTGTGAGACCGATAGCTCAGGGATCCTGTTGTGGAGCGAACCGCTCATTTGGGCGACCGCTGCGCAGCCACTCACCCCAATCAGCCAGCCGCTCCCGCTGGCACTGTTTCCAGAACCTTGTGCTTATCGAGAGGCGGCTTTGCTGCATCTTGCACAAGCGGGCATCGCTCAACGCACGTCGATGCTATGCACCAGCACGAATGCCCTGCGCTCGGCTGTATTGTCCGGAATAGCCATAGCCCCGATGCCGCTAAGCCAGCTGGTTGCGGGAATCTCCGTCCTGAGCGCTGAGTACGGATTGCCACCATTACCCAATGCCGAATTTCGGTTGTTCTCGGCACCAGATGCAGACCCAGAAATCGTCACAGCGCTTACCAAGGTATTCCTGGAATACTGCTCGATGCGCCGTCAGTGAGCATTGCGCTTGCTTTAGCTAGTACGAAGCCACCGCATCAGCCTCGATCAACATTCCTTCGGGAGCCGAACGCGATACAGGAAGTAATGTACAAACTGGTAGCTGCCGAGCTTTGGCAAGCAGTGCCAGAGCGCAAGTGCGCACGCGCCGAGGTGTTCATCCATTGCGCAGCCTGGAACCCTGACGCGAGATCCCCTGCGTGGACTATTGCAACGGGTGAGACCCCAGTGCACTACGTCCCGGAGGGGCAATTGAAGGTCATGCAGGCCTATGGTGGTGATGCCAAACAGCAGCAGATGCTGGAGAGCTTACGCCGGAAAGGGCTACCATGGCCTCGGTGTAAGGAGGCACCATGTTCGTCAATTACGGCAAGTTCGGTGACTTGTTGGCTGAGGTGAAGGCCATCACAGGTGGCAAAGAAGACTGACTGATCATAGGCTCACGCGGGGAGTCGCTCCATCTAGCAAAGGAATCGTTTATGCAAACAGGTAAGTCGACAGTCAAAGATATTTTCGATGGCACTCGTATTTTCAACGTCCCTACCTATCAACGGGCCTACTCCTGGGAGCGTGAGGGCAACCTTGAAGATTTCCTCAATGACCTTTGCAGTCAGCACCCTGAAAGACCTTATTTCTTAGGATCTTTTCTATTCCACTTGAACGGAAACAAGAGTGAATTTGCTCTGGTTGATATCGTCGATGGCCAGCAGCGGCTGACCACTTTGGTTATCTTCATGCACGTATTGTTGGGGCGGTTGATCGCGCAGGGATCAACCCTCGTATCTGAGCGGACACGGCGTATTTTTGTGCATGATGGAGATATCTTCAAGCTGGAGTCAGCCAACGAGGGAAACACCTTTCTTCACGATTTGGTGCTTGGTGATCGCCTGTATAGCCCGGAAGAGGTGACGCTTGTAACTAATTCGCAGCGTTTGCTGCTGGACGCACGGCAGTATTTCGAGGAGCAGTTGGCTCGTCATGATCTGACCAAGCTTGAAAAGATTTATACGACTGCTGTGAATGCTGATGTGCTCCTTTATGTGGTGGACAAGATCAGCATGGCTACCCAGATATTCGAGCTTTTGAATGATCGCGGAAGGCGCCTGACTGATTTGGAGTCGATCAAGAGCTTCCTGATGTACAACGCTGGAGTAGCCTTTGACCATCCCGAGCAGGTGATCGGAAAAATCCAGGAAGATTTTTCTGAAATCTATCGTTTGATTGAGTCTCACAAAATTAATGACCGGGATGTGCTGCGGTATCACATGCTAGCGTTTGAGCCTTACCCAGGCGACTATACCGATAAGCCAAAGGCCTACATTAAGGAAAGAATTCTTCGTTTGGTGAGTGACCCAGGGAAACGTGATGAGGCGCGAGAGCAGATTCGAGAGTATCCAGCACGCCTGAGGAGAAGCTTCCAGCTCTTTGCGAAAATTCGAGATCTCCGTTTAGCTGATCAAGAATTGGCACAGACCTATATGATTGGGCGTGTAGCGCCTTTCTATCCAGCCTTGATGAAGGTGTACAGTGAAAAGGCATCGGATTTCCACCGATTGGTTGCGGCCATTAATGCCTTTACGTTTCGTTCGTCTTTGGCTCGATTGCGTAGCAATGGCGAGAGCTACCAATATACGTGCATGCGAAATGGCGATGACGTAGTTGAGCTGATCGAAAAGTTTGTTCAAGAGAACTGGTGGAATATTAATGGTCGAGCCCGTGAGGCTTTGGATTATGAAAACTACTACGATTGGCTTGAGAAGAACGTAGTGCGCTATATTTTGTTTTCTTATGAGAACAATCTGCGTGATAAGAAAGGGTTTCCTCTGCTATCGAGCAAAGATTACGCATCAAAAGACTCTCGTGAGAAACTCAGCATTGAACACATCACTGCAAAAAGGGTCAAGTCTGTTGAGTTTGATGATGAATTCAAGGAGAAATATTTGAACGCCCTAGGGAACTTGGTCATAGATCATGCTGCTTCCAACTCCAGTAAGGGGCGGAAGGATGGTCATGAGAAGCTTGCCCATTATAGTTTGGCGCCTTTAATTTCACAGAATGAATTGAATGACTTTTGCTGCGATTGGGATAGCCTTGGCTCGATAAAGGAGTTTATTAAGCGTAGGGAGGATCGGTTGAAAACGTTTATTTCTACCCGGTTCGGTGTCTGAAGTTCAATTGCCGGCTGTAACCGAAATTGCGACCATCGCGTCTACCCACCAATGCCATGTCGGTCACCTCATCTGCCGTTCACCGATCCTCACCCCACGTCATCCCGCCAAGAATGTTGAGTGTTATCAGGGATCAAGGCCCCTGCGACCTGTGGGGAATGTCCACTACGCGGGACTGGCGGCTCCTTACGACCGGGAATCGCATTCCGGGAGCAAGGGCATCTCATGATCTGGCCTCCTTAACACCGTTACCGGTGGGCGGGTGGAGGCAGTGCTGGCTGACTAAACCAACGCCTGAAGATCCTGAGCCAGGTGCAAGCAGCAATGCGATGACCGGGGGATGCCTGACTGTCAGTCAGGCGCAGTCCATTCCCTGGTCTGCGGCACCATCATCTGCAGCGCTGTTGCGTGTGACTTTGGTGTTTGTCACGAGGGGAGTTGTCGCACCGTTCATATAAGAGAAGAGGTCGCGACCGCTCTTGAAGTGACCTAGCAAGCCGCTGGATGCCAATCGCTTATGTGGATAACCGCCACGGTATGACAGTTCACTGAACAGGCTGCTGTTTGGGTAGCCTTTTTACTGTGGCGGGGTCTGAGTTGTGTGGTGTGTTGAGATTGCTATCGCGGGCAAGCCCGCTCCTACAGGGTGGACTGCCCCCGAGAAATTGGACACAAATCCAACCCTTGGTGGGCAGTCCAAGGATCTGTGCAGGACAGTGCATTTGATCGAATCAGTGTGCATCGCAGGCAAGGCTTCAGAGGATGGCTGCCTGAAAGGAGTTCGCACGAACAACTGCCAGAAACAAAAAAGGCCCACCTTTCGGTGAGCCTTCTTTGGTACTGCGTATGGTGCCGGCACCAGGAATCGAACCCGGGACCTACTGATTACAAGTCAGTTGCTCTACCATCTGAGCTATACCGGCTTAGGGGCGCTATTATAGCCATCGGTTTGGTTATGTAAACCACTTCTGCAGCACTTATTGCGTAGGTTTTTTCCTTTCATTCTCTGCCGCCCGTTTTTGCCCTGCAACGGCGGCGGTTTTTGGCGCTTTTGGCGTGTGATCTGGCGGTGCTGAAAGCCTTATTCACAATCGCTATGTCACGTTACTGTCGCGCTCCAGTCCTTTAAAACAGTCGTTTGTGTTTGCGCAAATGGCTGTTTTTTCTCGCTTAAAATGTGTGACTAAAAAATGACCAGGCGCTGTTTTGCCTTGGATCCAAGGCTTTTGAGGGGTTTGTGGGAAAACCATCAACAGAGTTATCCACAGGCTGTTCACTGCTGCTGGTTGCGTTCGGCCAGTAGCATCAGGTTGCGCGGGGTGAGGGCGTAGTCGCAGAACTGTCCGAGCTGCACGCGGTAGCCTTGGGCTTGCAGGTAGAGGGCGCGGTCGAGCACCAGCCACAGTTCCAACGGCCGGCGGAACAGGTTGCGCAGCAGTTCCAGGTTGCGCACTTCGGCCAGCCTTGTTTGGCCTGCGGCTTCCAGGGCATCCCAGTCGGGGTTGCCGTGCAGGGGCAGGTTTTTGAGGGCGGCGAGGTCGCGGCAGTAGTCGGCAAAGGGCTTGTCTAGCCAACTGCTGGGCAGTGACGGGGTAGGCAGGTAGGCGTCGATGCCGCGCTGTTGGCGTTGCAGCAGGTCGAAGCCGAGGCGGCGGGCCATGGACAGGTCGCGTTGGCGGCGTACCCGGGCGCCAGCGGTGACGGTTTCGCTCAGCGGCAGGCCGAGGTCGTCGAGGCTCAGTTGCAGCGCCGAGGCCTGGGCTGCACTCGACAGGGGTTGGTAGAGCGGGCCTTGGGTGCGGTTGTAGCAGCACGGGGCAATGGCCAGTTGGTTGCAGCCACGGGCGCTGGCCAGTTGTATCAAGCGTACGTGCAGGTCGCCGCAGGCGTGCAGGGCCACAGGGGTGTGTTGTGGGCTGAGTTGCTGGGCGGTGTTGTCGGCCAGCACATCCTGCAGGCGGTGTTCGGCGTTCAGGCCGTGGTGTTGGCTAAGCGCTTGGCCGGCCTGTACCAGGGCCGGGTCGTATTCCAGGCAGGTCAGGTGCTGGTCGTTGTGCAGCAGGCGGCGGCCCAGGTGGCCTTTGCCCGCGCACCAGTCGAGCCAGTGACGCGGGGTGTGGGTAAAGCCCAGGTGGCTGGCGAAGGCTTCGATCTGCTGCCATTTGCGCCCCGGCACGTCGACGTTCAGCCGCGGCGGGGCCGGGGTGATGGCGATTACGGGCAGTTCGCCGACCGCCGCCAGTTGCGCGGCCTGTGCCGCCAGCTGTGGATAAGGCGCCGGTGCGTCGAGTGTTTCCGGGTGATTATGGGCGGCTTCGGCGTCGCTCAGTGTGCGTTGGCGCAGCCATTGGGCCAGGGCCGGGTGCTCGGTTTCCCACGGCAACTGGCGTTCGGTGAACGGGCGCGGGCGCCAGAGTGCCTGGTGTTGCAGCAGGAAGTGGTCAAGGGCCTGGAAGCGGCTGAGCAGGTGCGCGTCAGCCAGGGCAGCAGCGGGGCCGGAGGCGGCCCCGCTTGCCGGTTCAGCGGCCTTGGCAGGCATCGACTCGCAGCCAGCGTTCGAGCAGCTTGAAGCCGTTTACCAGCAGGAAGGAGATCAGCAGGTAGAACAGCCCGGCCGCGAAGAAGATCTCTACCGGCAGGTAGGTGCGGGCGATGATGGTACGCGCCATGCCGGTGAGTTCCAGCAGGGTGACGGTACTGGCCAGGGCACTGGCCTTGAGCATCAGGATCACTTCGTTGCTGTAGGCCGGCAGGCCGATCCGTGCGGCACGCGGCAGCATGATGTAGAACAGCGCCTTGGCCTTGGACATGCCCAGCGCCCGTGCCGCTTCGATCTCGCCCCGTGGGATGGCCTGCAGCGCACCGCGCAGGATCTCGGCGATGTAGGCGGCGGTGTGCAGGGTCATGGTCAGCACCGTACACCAGAACGGGTCACGCAGGTACGGCCACAGGGCGCTGCTGCGCACGGCGTCGAACTGGGCCAGGCCGTAGTACACCAGGAATAGCTGCACCAGCAGCGGGGTGCCACGGAAGAAGAAGATGTAGCTGAAGGGCACGGCACGTACATACCAGTGCCGCGACGAGCGGGCGATGCCCAGCGGGATGGCCAGGATCAGCCCGGCGATCACCGCGATGGCGACCAGTTCCAGGGTGAGCGTGGCGCCTTGGGCCAGGCGTGGCAGCCACTTGATGATGACTTCCCAGTTCATTGGTTGGCCCTCGCGAAGCCGCGTGCGGCGCGTTTTTCCATGAAGTGCATGCCGGTCATGGCGATGATGGTCAGGCCCAGGTAGATGAAGGCGGCAACCATATAGAAGGTGAACGGCTGTTTACTGACCGTCACGGCGATCTGCGAGTGACGCATGATTTCTTCCAGGCCGATCACCGAGACCAGCGCGGTGTCTTTCATCAGGATCATGAACAGGTTGCCCAGGCCGGGCAGGGCGATGCGCCACATTTGCGGCAGGATCAGTTTCGAGAAGATCCGGCCCTTGGACAGGCCCAGGGCCAGGCCTGCTTCACGGTGGCCCTTGGGGATTGCCAGGATCGCACCACGGAAGACTTCCGTGGCATAGGCGCCGAAGCACAGGCCCAGGGCGATGACGCCGGCGGCGAAGGCGTTGAGCTCCAGGCCAGGGATGTTCAGGGCTTCGCCCAGCCGGTTCATCAGGCTGACGGTGCCGAAGTAGATCAACAGTACCCACAGCAGTTCAGGTACGCCACGTACCAGTGTGGAGTAGAAACCACCGAGCCATTGCAGGGGTTTGTATGGCGAGGTTTTGGCCAGGGCGCCGAGCAGGCCCAGGACCAGCCCCAGTGCCAGGGCACACAACGCCAGTTTGACGGTCATCAAGGTACCGGCAGCAAGTGCCGGGCCGAATCCGTAGAGGTCGATATTCATGGGCAGGTTTGTTCAAGGGACGGGCACCGCCGCCAGGGCGGTGCCGGTCGGGCGGATCAGTAGATACTGAACGGGAAGTACTTGTCGTTGATCTTCTTGTACGTGCCGTCGGCGATGATTTCTTTCAGCGCAGCATTCAGCTTCTCACGCAGTGGGTCGCCTTTACGCACGGCGATACCGACTTCGTCACTCTCGACCACCGGGTCGCCCTTGAACTCGTAGTTCTTGCCAGCGTCGGTTTTCAGCCAGTCATAGTTGACGTACTTGTCGGCGAGGATCGCGTCGACCCGGCCGGAGGTCAGGTCCAGGTAGGCGTTTTCCTGGGTGTCGTACAGCTTGATGTCGACGTCGCTGCCGTAGTTGTCTTCCAGCCAGGTGCCGGCGAGGGTGGCGCGCTGGGTACCGATCACCTTGCCTTTGAGCGAGGCCTTGTCGGTTTTGAAGTCGACGTTTTTCGGGGCGATGAACTGCAGTTTGTTCGAGTAGTAGCGGTCGGTGAAGTCAACGGCCTGCTTGCGCTCGTCGGTGATCGACAGGGAGGAGATCAGGAAGTCGAACTTCTTGGCGTTCAGGGCCGGGATGATGCCGTCCCAGTCCGAGGTGACGACGTCGCATTCGACTTTCATCTTGGCGCACAGGGCGTCGCCGATGTCTTTGTCGAAGCCGACGACCTGGCCGCTGGCATCCTTGTTGTTGAACGGCGGGTAGGCCGCCTCGATGCCCATCTTCAGTTTTTCAGCAGCCATGGCATTGGCCGAAAACACCAGCGTGGCGGCAGCGGCCAGGAGGAATTTCTTATAGCTCTGCATGCGTGTTGCTCCGTTAGCGGTTGCTGGACATGAATTGTTTGCAGCGCGCCGAGTTCGGGTTTTCAAAAACCTGCTGCGGCGATCCTTGCTCTTCGATCAGGCCTTGGTGCAGGAAGATCACTTCGCTGGACACCTGGCGGGCAAAGCCCATTTCGTGAGTAACCAGTAGCATGGTTCGACCTTCTTCGGCCAGCGCACGGATCACGTTGAGCACTTCCTGGACCATTTCCGGGTCCAGTGCCGAGGTGGGCTCGTCAAACAGGATGACCTTGGGTTGCATGGCCAGGGTCCGGGCGATGGCGGCCCGCTGTTGTTGCCCGCCAGACAACTCGGCGGGGTAGGCGTGGCGCTTGTGGTGAATGCCGACCTTGTCCAGCAGTGCTTCGGCTGTCTCGATGGCTTCGGCCTTGCTCTGGCCCAGCACGCGACGGGGCGCCTCGATGATGTTGTCGAGGATGGTCATGTGCGGCCAGAGGTTGAAGTTCTGGAAGACGAAGCCGATCTCGCTGCGCAGGCGATTGATCTGCTTGTTGTCGGCGGCGATCAGCTCGCCGTTTTTCGCGGCCTTCAGGCGCAGCTCTTCACCCGCGACGAGGATTTGGCCTTGATGCGGGTTTTCCAGCAGGTTGATGCAGCGCAGCAGGGTGGACTTGCCTGAACCCGAAGACCCCAGAATCGAGATCACGTCGCCGTCGCGTGCGGTCAGCGAAATACCCTTGAGTATCTCCACGTCACCGTAGCGTTTGTGCAGGTTGCGGATTTCAAGCGCGGGCGTGGCCTGGGCCATGTGCGGTCCTCATGAGTTCTGATGCGCTCCTGCTGTTGTAGGCCTTCCTGGCTTGGCGCCACGCTAGCATAGCGTTCTGACGGCCGCCAACAGCGTCGGGCGGGGCAATCGGCTGGGGTGAGGGCAGGTGTCGCATCGTTGCAGCGGACTGTCGCGCCAATGTCCGCCTGCTCCCATTTCCAGGGCCGGAGCCTTGATGAAAAAAGGCGCGATGGTGCCAGTTTTGGCCGGTACTGGGAAGCCGTATTTAGTCCTGTGCCCTCTGGGCTGCCTGTGGGTTGCACTGCCGGGTTGCACTTTTATTGCGCAAAAAATGTGCAGGGGTGTTACCACCGGCCGATTTCGGTGCACCTGCATGTATGTGTAACTGAGTATTTCGGTAATCTGAGGTGCGATGCCCTTGAATAATGGCCTTTTGGCCAGCCTTTGGCCAAAAGGCCCGCAAGGCTCGTTGTAGGGGGTTGTGCTGAATGCGCAGCTGCTGCTGAAAAAATTTTGGCGCAGTTCTTGCTCAAGGCATGGGTAACAGGACGTATCAGTCTTTCTTTACGAAGGGTGTGATTCAGGATTAGAGCGCCCATTCCTCGCTATAGGTAGTGTTATGAGCGGTACGCACAACTCCAATGACCTCGCTCAGGGGCTCAAGCAGCGGCATGTCACCATGCTGTCCATCGCGGGTGTAATCGGTGCCGGTTTGTTCGTCGGCTCCGGCCATGCCATCGCCGAAGCCGGCCCTGCCGTGCTGCTGGCCTACGCCGCTGCCGGTACGCTGGTGGTGTTGGTGATGCGCATGTTGGCCGAAATGGCCGTGGCGTCGCCGGATACCGGTTCTTTCTCCACCTACGCCGACAAGGCCATCGGCCACTGGGCCGGTTTCACCATCGGCTGGTTGTACTGGTGGTTCTGGGTGTTGGTGATCCCGTTGGAGGCCAACGCCGCCGCGACCATTTTGCACGCCTGGTTCCCTGATATTGCGATTTGGGCCTTTACCCTGATCATTACCCTGTTGCTGACCGCAACCAACCTGTTCAGCGTGAAGAACTACGGCGAGTTCGAGTTCTGGTTCGCCTTGATGAAGGTGGTGGCGATCATCGGCTTCATCATTCTCGGGCTGGCAGCGATCTTCGGTTTCATGCCGAACAGCCAGGTCAGCGGTGTCAGCCACCTGTTCGATACCCAGGGCTTCATGCCTAACGGGATGGGGGCGGTGCTGGCGGCCATGCTGACCACCATGTTCTCGTTCATGGGTACTGAGATTGTCACCATTGCCGCGGCCGAATCGAAAGACCCGTGCAAGCAGATCACCAAGGCGACCAACTCGGTCATCTGGCGGATTTGCCTGTTCTACCTCGTATCGATCTTTATCGTCGTGGCACTGGTGCCGTGGAACCATGGCCCATTGGCAGAAGTCGGTTCGTACCAGACGGTGCTGAACCTGATCGGCGTGCCGAATGCCAAGGTGATCGTCGACATCGTCGTGCTGATTGCAGTAACCAGTTGCCTGAACTCGGCGCTGTACACCTCCTCGCGCATGCTGTTCTCCCTCGGCAAGCGTGGTGACGCCCCGGCAATTGCCCGGCGCACCAACGCCAGCGGCACGCCACACTGGGCGGTGCTGTTGTCGACTGCTGCTGCGTTCCTGGCCGTGTTCGCCAACTATGTCGCGCCGGCGGCGGTGTTCGAGTTCCTGCTGGCCAGCTCTGGCGCCATTGCGCTGCTGGTGTACCTGGTGATTGCCATCTCGCAACTGCGCATGCGTCGTCAGCGCATAGCCCGTGGTGAGAAGATCGTCTTCAAGATGTGGCTGTTCCCGGGCCTGACCTGGGCGACCATCCTGTTCATCGTTGGCATCCTGACGGTCATGCTGATCCGCCCGGACCATCGGGTGGAGATCATCGCGACTGGCCTGCTGACCATCGCCGTGGTCGCTGCGGGCCTGCTGACGGCGCGCAAGCACAAGGCCCTGGCCGCTGGGCGTGCCGCCGTACTGAACAACTGATACACGGCTGTTGAGCAAAAAGGCCGCTACCCGAAAGGGAGCGGCCTTTTTGCTACTGTGGGAGCGGTGCTTGCCCGCGATGCAGGCACCGCGAACTTACTGGCGCCCCACTGACCCTATCGCGGGCAAGCCCGGCTCCTTCAGGATGAGCTGTAGCCCTGTTATGCCGGGCGCTTTTGTACTTTCGAGACGGCTTCCGAGGCGGCGACGTAGGCTTCCTGGAATTCGTCGCTCTCCAGCCAGGCCATGGCGGTGGCTTCGTCGGCGTCGTCGAGCCATTTGCGGTAGGCGCAGAAGACCATGACGATGTAGTCGGTCGATTGCTCTTCCTTGTGCCCCTTGAGCACCAGGGCCAGCAACGGGTCGACGAGGAACACCGCGATCATTGCCTGCAGGCCGTTGTCTTGCGCCTGGGCTTGTTTCATTTTCTCGAACAGGGCGTTGTAGCTGCCCGAGTTCATGGCCTTGTTGAATACCTGCTCAACACCCACGCTGGAAGCGTCCGACGAGCTCTTGACCGCCTGCCCACTGCGCACCATTCGGTTTTCCCGGGCCTTGTTGGCGGCGCGTTTGGCGCGTTTCTGTTGTTTGCTGCTGGAGGCCATCGATGAAATCCTTGAAATAAGCTGATGCGTCCGGCTATTGAAACGCAGTTGGTCAGGAAACCCAAGCTGCGTCTGGTGCGTTGTGGTGGGCGGCAGGTGGCTCAGGCGGGCAATGACAGCGGCTGGGTGCTCGGCTCAATCCGGTGTTCGGTGGTCGCTCTTTCGTCTTCCTCGATCACCCGTGAAGCACGGTCGACCAGCAGCGGGTCCGGCTGATGGGCGACTTTCAGGTTCTTGCCCGGGTAGTCGAGTGAGTGCAGGAAGTGGCGAATGCAGTTGAGGCGCGCGCGCTTCTTGTCATCCGACTTGATCACGGTCCAGGGGGCGTCGGCGGTGTCGGTGTGGAAGAACATGGCTTCCTTGGCCGCGGTGTAGTCGTCCCAGCGGTCCAGCGACTTGATGTCGATGGGCGAGAGTTTCCAGTGCTTGAGCGGGTCGTCGCGGCGCGAGATGAAGCGTCGCAGTTGTTCTTCGCGGTCCACTGAGAACCAGTACTTGAACAGCAGGATGCCGCTGTTGCAGAGCATGCGTTCAAGGTCTGGCGCCTGGCGCATGAATTCCAGGTACTGCAGCGGGGTGCAGAATTCCATCACCCGCTCGACGCCAGCGCGGTTGTACCAGGAGCGGTCGAAGAAGACCATTTCACCCGCTGTGGGCAGGTGCTGGATGTAGCGCTGGAAGTACCACTGGCCTTTTTCCTGTTCGGAAGGCTTCTCCAGGGCGACGATTCGCGCGCCACGTGGGTTCAGGTGTTCCATGAAGCGTTTGATGGTGCCGCCTTTGCCCGCCGCATCACGGCCTTCAAAAAGCACCACGATCCGTTGCCCGGTTTCCTTGACCCAGTTTTGCACCTTGAGCAGTTCGATCTGCAGCTCGTGCTTGGCCTTTTCGTATTCAAGGCGGCGCATGCGGTTGCGGTACGGGTAGCGGGCCGGAAGTTTCGCCGAGGAGCTGTCTTCGTTCGAACCATGGGGCGCGGAAATCACTTGCAGGGCCATTGGTTGCTGGCTGGCCAGAGTGATTTCGGCTTCAAGGTTTTTCACGGCTGCCGGTTTGCTGGTGCTGCGCGCTCGGCGGGTGCGCGGTGCAGTGGCTTTGCGCGGGGCGCTTTTGCTGGTGCTGAGCGTTGCGGTTGGCGTGGTGCTTTCAGGCAAGGCGCTGGGAAGGGGGTGGGCGGTTGATTCTTCGCTCATGGGAGACCTGTGTTCTCTCTCGGATGTCTAAAAGCATTTTAGGGATCCAAAAGTGATGGCACATTGACTCTCATCAATAGGGCGTCGTTTTGCCGCGAGGTGATTAAACCCCGGAAAACAAAAAACCCGCACTAGGCGGGTTTTTTGATGTTTCAGATGATGCTGGCACCATCTGAACTGAATGATGGTGCCCAGAGACGGAATCGAACCGCCGACACGGGGATTTTCAATCCCCTGCTCTACCGACTGAGCTATCTGGGCAACGGGGCGCATTAAAAGGCTTTTTCGGGCTTAGGTCAAGCAAGTTTTGAAAAATTTTTTAATTAATACCGTCGCTTACGATTTTACGGGGTTATTCGGCCGGTGGAACGTAGCCTTCGGCCTTGGCGTAGTCCTCGCCGGAGAAGAACTTGTCCATCTCGCCCTGCAGGTACTTGCGGTCTTCGGCGTTCATCATGTTCAGGCGCTTCTCGTTGATCAGCATGGTCTGGTGTTTCTGCCAGTCGGCCCAGGCTTTCTGCGAGATGTGGTTGAAGATGTCTTCGCCCTTGGCGCCTGGGTAGGGTTGGCGCTCCAGGCCTGGCAGTTCTTCTTTGTACTTGCGGCACATTACGGTACGGGTCATGACGACTCTCCTGAATTCAAGGCATCGGCTGCGCGTTTGAGCAGCTTTTTCACCGGGGCGGCAAGGCCCAGGCGCGGCGGGGTGGCGAGGTTATACCAGAGCCAGTCGGCCTCGGCCACGTGCTCGCCCCGGCTGTCGACGCGCACCAGCCAGGGTTCGATGGCCAACTGGAAGTGGCTGAAGGTGTGGGTCAGGCCGCTCAGTGCCTGACGGCTGTCCAGGGTCAACTGGTGCTGTTCGGCAAGGTGCTCAAGGTCAGCCAGGGTATCGAGCTCGGGCAGGCTCCAGAGCCCGCCCCAGAGGCCGCTGGAGGGCCGGCGATAAAGCAGGATCGCGCCTTCACGGTTGGCCAGCAGGGGCATCAGCGTACTGCGCTGTGGCAGGGCTTTGCGCGGCTTGGGCAGCGGGTAGCGGGTTTCCTGGCCAAGCAGGTGCGCTTCACAGCCGCGTTTGAGCGGGCAGAGCAGGCAACTTGGCTTGCTGCGGGTACACAGGGTGGCGCCCAGGTCCATCATCGCCTGGGTGTAGTGGTTCACCCGGCTATGCGGGGTAAAACGCTCGGCGGTGGCCCACAGCGCCTTGGCCACCTTCGGCTCGCCAGGGTAGCCCTCCTGGGCACTGTAGCGGGCCAGTACCCGTTTCACGTTGCCGTCGAGGATCGGCGCGCGCAGGCCCATGCTGATGCTGGCGATGGCACCGGCCGTGGACAGGCCGATACCGGGCAAGTCGGTGAGTTTTTCCACGTCTCGGGGAAACTCGCCGGCGTACTGCTCGACAACGATCTTCGCGGTCTTCTGCAGGTTGCGGGCGCGGGTGTAGTAGCCCAGGCCCGTCCACAGGTGCAGCACTTCGTCTTCCTCTGCTGCGGCCAGCGCTTCAACGGTCGGCAGAGCGTCCATGAAGCGCCCGAAGTAGTTGAGCACGGTGCTCACCTGGGTCTGCTGCAGCATGATTTCCGACACCCACACCCGATAGGGGGTGATGCCCTGTTGCCAGGGCAGGTCGTGGCGGCCGTGTTGGTCGTACCACTCCAGTACGGCACTGGAGAACTGCTCGGGACTCATTGCTTGAACAGCCCCTTGAGTGCGTCTTTCAATTCTGGAGATACCTTATCGCCTAACTTTTCGTTGATCTTTTCGCTGAGTTTGTCACCGGCCAGCTTCGCCGCCACCTTGCCCAGGCCGTCCTTGTCGACACGGCAGGCCTTGGCGCCCAGCTCCAGCGGGCCACGGCAATGCAGTGGCCACTCAAGGCCGACGTAGCGTGAATTGACCTGGCAGGCCGGGTCGGGCATGTCGCGCTTGTCACCTTCGATGATCACGCCAACGCGGTAGTCCATGCCCAACACCCGCAGGTCGAGGTCGCCGGCACCGTTGACGGTCAGGCCAGGAATCCGCACCTTCAGGTCCGGGTTGCTGGCCACGCCATTGCGCAGTACCAGGCTGCCTTTGAGTTCCTCGAATGGGGTGTCCTTGCCTCGCGGCTCGCCACTCAATGCCTTGCGGTTGAGTGTGGCGATCCCTTGGCAGAGTTGTTGTTCAAGGTTGGCATCGACCAGCACGCCGTTGTTGATGGCGAAGCTGGCGTTGCCGTTGAGGGTGTCGATCAACGCTTTCTGGCTGTTGCCGCTGGCGGTCAGGTCGCTCGAGAGGTCGAGCAGGCCCTTGAGCGGCGAGCTGTCGTCTTCGCCCTTGATGAAGTGTTCCACGGGTACCCGGTTGATCTGCGTGTTCAGGCCGATCTGCGGGATTGCCGGGCGCACGTCGAGCTTGCCCTTGCTCTCGAAGTCGCCGTTGTACAGGCCGCCGCGCAGGGTTTCCAGGGTGAGCAAGCCGCCCTGGCCGCTGGCTTTGAGGCTGGCGTCTTCGATCGGCAGTTTTTTCAGGGTCAGCAGTCCGAAGTTCAGGTCGGCTTGCAGGTCGAGTTGGCGCAGGCGCTCCACGGGCAGCAGGGTGTCACTGCTCCAGGCCACTTGAGTCGGCGCGTCCGGCAACGGCGTGGTGCCTCCACCGGCGAGTGCGCCGGCTTCCTTGCCTTTGACCTCGGCCTTGCGTGCGGCGCTGGCACTGGCGGCGGTTTCGCTTTTAGCCGGCAGGTAGCGGTCCGCATCGAACTTGTCGGCCTTGAGCTGCAGGCGCAGGGCCTGTTTGGCGAAGTCGTCGATGGCTACCCGACCGCTGAAGGTGCTGTCGTCGAGTTTTACCGTCAGGTCTTCCAGGGCCAGGCTGGTGCTGCTGCCTTGCAGGCGGCTGACCAGTTCGAATTTGCTCAGGGCGGTGGTGTCGGCCATCGCTGGCAGGGGGTAGCCGATGCTGTCGAGGAAGGTCCGCAGGTTGAGCTGGGCGATGGACAGGCCGCCAGTGATTTTCGGTGCCTTGTCCAGGTCGCGCAGGTTCAACTCGCCGAGGGCGCGCAGTTGGTTGGCGGACACCTTCAGGCTGTTCCATTCGGCGACATTGGCGGCCAGGTCAACCAGCAACTGGCCCTGGGCGGCAAAGGTCATGGTCTTGCCCTGCAGCGGCTCGCCGGAGGCTTCACCGGTGAGCTTCATGTCTTCGAGCTGGTAACGCTTGAGGGCGCGGTCAAAGCGCAGTTCACCGTTGAGCTCGGTGCGGGCGCGCAGCACTGGCTGGCCGACGCTGAGGAATGCGGTGAGTTTCAGCGGGATGTCGACCCCTTCATGCACCGCCCCCGTGCTCAGTTGGATGCTGTCGGCATTGAAGGTCTGGCCGTTGCGTGCATCGCTGTACTGCACACGGGCGTTGTTTACGGTGAGGCTGTCGATGTCCAGCTTGACCGGGCGCTCGTTGGCCGTGGCCGCCTGGCTGGTTTCGGCCGGTGCCGGTGTAGCCGTAGTAGCGGGCGTCGTGGTTGTGGCGGGGGTGGTGCCTGGCAATGGCTTGCCGAAGTCTTCCCAGTTGGCATGGCCGTTTTCGTCACGGGTCAGGGTCAGGTTCAACCCTTCGACCCGGACATCGCTCATTTGTACTTCGCGGCGCAGCAGGGGCAGCACGCGCACGGAAAGGCCAAGCATTTTCAGGTCGGCGAACGGGGTTTTCGGGGTGTCCAGGGTCGCGATGCTGGCGTCGTGCAGTTCCAGGCCCAGCCAGGGGAACAGGCTCCAGCCGATGTCGCCGTTGAGGGTCAGCTCAATGTTGGCCTTGTCGCGAGCCAGCTGGCGAATCTCGTCTTTGTAGTCGTTGGGATCGAAGAGGTGGGTCAGGGCGAAACCCAGAGCCACAATGATCAGCAACAACCCGAGAAGTACCAGCCCCAGGATTTTGCCGAACGCTTTCATGGGCGAGTCCTTGTAGTCCGATTTTTAGAAAATTCAGCCGCAGAGTATAGCGCTGCGCATTTGGTTGCCGGTTTAAGTGCGTGCCCCAGCGTTATACGGTTGCGGACAGCTCCAGCGGCAGGTCCAGTTGGCTTGCCAGCGCCTGAATGGCCGCGCACTTGGTCATGGCCTGCAAGCGCAGTGTTTGCCCGGCTTCGCGGGCCATACGCTGTGCTTCGCTGACCAGTCGCAGGCCCACCCCGCGTCGACGCGTCACGCTGCGCACGCACAAGTGCGACAGGCGCCAGGCGTCATGCTGAGGCGTAAGGCGGGCAGCGCCTAGCAGACGATCGTTGAACCGCGCTGCGATCAGGCTGCCGTCGGCCAAGGCTGCGGCCAACCAGGCTTCGGCGGTTTCGCCAGGGGCAAACAGATCGGCAGGTGCATCGGCGTAGATCTTCGCCAGGTCCAGCCGGTCTTGTTGGCTCGGTGTACGCACGGCTTCGACAACGACAGGCATGTAGGTTCCTCGTGACAGGTCAGTTAACTAAAAAAGGACGATATCAGATTGCTTTCAGTGAGCCCGGCAAATGGTACCCTTTCGCGGTTTTCAGGTGCCTGTGTAGCGTTTTGCCGCATTTTACTGATTGCCTGCCGCTAGAACGTTCGCTACCCGCGTGCGCCAAGGTCGAGGGCGGATGTGGGGCCTGCGAACCGTCCAGATCGATAAGGGAAAACAATAAATGAGCAGCATTACGGCAGGTGCGATTGTTCCTGCACCGAGCTTTTTGTCCAAGGAGCGCATCATCGCCCAGCCGGGCTTCAACCGCTGGCTGGTGCCGCCGGCAGCCTTGGCGATTCACCTGTGTATCGGCATGGCCTACGGCTTTTCGGTGTTCTGGTTGCCGCTGTCCAAGGCCATTGGTATCAGTGCGCCGGTTGCCTGCTCGGCAGACATGGGTTTTCTGGCTCAGGCGTTTTCCTCGAGCTGTGACTGGCCGATCTCGATGCTGGGCTGGATCTACACGCTGTTTTTCATTTTTCTCGGCTGTTCGGCAGCGATCTGGGGCGGTTGGCTTGAGCACGCCGGGCCACGCAAGGCCGGTGTGGTGTCAGCGCTGTGCTGGTGCGGCGGCCTACTGATTTCGGCGTTGGGTGTGTACACCCACCAACTGTGGCTGATGTGGCTGGGTTCCGGGGTAATTGGCGGTATTGGCCTGGGGCTGGGGTACATCTCACCGGTGTCGACCTTGATCAAGTGGTTCCCGGACAAACGCGGCATGGCCACCGGTATGGCGATCATGGGCTTTGGTGGCGGGGCCATGGTTGGTGCCCCGCTGGCGGCGGCACTGATGAACCATTTCGCCAGCCCTGAAGGGGTCGGCGTGTGGCAGAGCTTTGTGGTGATGGCGGCGATTTACTTCGTTTTCATGATCGGCGGCGCGTTGGCGTACCGCGTACCGCCTACTGGCTGGAAGCCCGAGGGCTGGGTCGCACCGCAGAAAAAAGCCAGCAATACGATGATTACCCATCGCCATGTGCATGTCAGCGTGGCCTGGAAAACCCCACAGTTTGCCTTGGTCTGGCTGGTGCTGTGCCTGAACGTCTCGGCGGGTATCGGTATCCTCGGCATGGCTTCGCCGCTGCTGCAGGAGGTGTTTGCCGGGAAGTTGCTGGGTAACGACCTGCGCTTCAGCGAGCTGAACACTGCGCAGTTGAGCCAGATCGCCGCGATTGCCGCCGGTTTCACCGGCTTGCTCAGCCTGTTCAACATTGGCGGACGGTTCTTCTGGGCCTCGTTCTCCGACTACATTGGCCGCAAGAACACCTACTTTGCCTTTTTCGCGCTGGGCTTCGCCCTGTATGCGCTGGTACCGAACATGGGCCACCTGGGCAATGTGGTGCTGTTCGTGGCGGCGTTCTGCATCATCCTCTCCATGTACGGCGGTGGCTTTGCCACGGTGCCGGCCTACCTTGCCGACCTGTTCGGCACGCACATGGTCGGCGCAATCCATGGTCGTCTGCTGACCGCCTGGGCGGCGGCGGGTGTGCTGGGGCCGGTGCTGGTCAACTACTTGCGTGAGTACCAGTTGAGCATCGGGGTCGAGCGGGCAGCCGCCTATGACATCACCTTGTACATCCTGGCCGGCTTGCTGGTACTGGGCTTCATCTGCAATGCCCTCGTGCGCCCGGTAGCCGACAAGCACTTCATGACCGACGAGCAATTGGCCGCCGAGGAAAAGCGCTCGCAGGCTCACGTCATCACCAGCGCCAAGGCACTGGAATGGCACGCCTCACCGGCGAGTATGCCGCTGGTGCTGTTGGCCTGGCTGGTCGTCGGTATTCCGCTGGCTTGGGGCGTCTGGGCGACGCTGCAGAAGACCGCCGCGTTGTTCCATTAAGCCGCTCGCCAGCAGGGCCGGCACCTTCGGGCATGCACAATTGCCGTTGGGTGCCGGCCTTCTCGGCGATCAAGCCCCCTGCAAGGCAGGCAGAAATTCCCTGCCATGCGTCATGTTCGTTTCAAGCCGAGCGTATCTGGGCCTATAATGGTCGCCTTTTTCGCCCAATGATTTCGCGGAGCAGGTGATGGTCGAACGTAAGGCTTCCGTCGAGCGCAATACTCTGGAAACCCAGATCAAGGCCTCGATCAACCTGGATGGCAGTGGCAAGGCCCGATTCGATATCGGTGTCCCCTTCTTGGAACATATGCTCGACCAGATCGCCCGACATGGGCTGATCGACCTGGACATCGAGTGCAAGGGCGACCTGCATATCGACGACCACCATACGGTCGAGGACGTCGGTATCACCCTGGGCCAGGCATTCAGCCAGGCAATCGGCGACAAGAAAGGTATCCGTCGTTACGGCCACGCCTACGTGCCGCTCGATGAAGCCCTGTCGCGTGTGGTCATCGACTTCTCGGGTCGCCCAGGCCTGCAGATGCACGTGCCGTACACCCGTGCGTCGGTCGGTGGCTTCGATGTCGACCTGTTCCAGGAGTTCTTCCAGGGCTTCGTCAACCACGCCAACGTCACGCTGCACATCGACAACCTGCGTGGGCACAACACCCACCACCAGATCGAGACCGTGTTCAAGGCCTTCGGCCGTGCCCTGCGCATGGCGATCGAGCTGGACGAGCGCATGGCCGGCCAGATGCCTTCCACCAAGGGTTGCCTGTAATGCAGACCGTTGCCGTTATCGACTATGGCATGGGCAACCTGCACTCGGTGGCCAAGGCCCTGGAGCACGTTGGCGCTGGCAAGGTACTGATCACCAGCGACGCTGCGGTCATCCGTGAGGCTGACCGTGTGGTGTTTCCAGGCGTAGGCGCGATTCGCGACTGCATGGCCGAGATCCGCCGCCTGGGCTTCGACAGCCTGGTGCAGGAAGTCAGCCAGGACCGTCCCTTCCTTGGCATCTGCGTGGGCATGCAAGCCCTGCTGGAGCACAGCGAAGAGAACGACGGCGTTGACTGCATTGGCATGTTCCCGGGCAATGTGCGCTTTTTCGGCAAGGACCTGCACGAAGACGGCGAACACCTGAAAGTGCCGCACATGGGTTGGAACGAAGTCGAGCAGACGATCGACCACCCGCTGTGGCACAACATTCCGGACCTGGCGCGGTTTTACTTTGTCCACAGCTACTACGTCACGGCCGGCAAGGCTGTGCAGGTGGTCGGTCGTGGCCACTACGGCGTCGATTTCGCCGCAGCGCTGGCCGACGGTTCACGTTTCGCCGTGCAGTTCCACCCGGAAAAAAGCCATACCCATGGCCTGCAGCTGCTGCAGAACTTCGCGGCCTGGGACGGGCGCTGGTAATGAGCAAGGCCAGGAACAAGGCCCCGATCCTGACGCTGGCGCCCGAACAGGAGCGCGAAGCGTTGGACGTACTCAAGCGCTTTCTCGAAGACCGTTTCGAGCTGCAATTGGGTTCTTTCGAGGTGGCTGAGGTCCTGGACCTGTTCAGCAAAGAGATTGCGCCACACTACTACAACAGGGCGATTGCCGATGTTCAGCTGCACCTCAAGGAGCGGTTCGAGAGCATCGAAAGCGACCTGTGGGCGCTCGAGAAGAACTGACTTCCCGAGCATCGCTGTTTACCGATTAGACAGGTTTTCCAGATGCTGATTATTCCCGCTATCGATCTCAAGGACGGTGCTTGCGTACGTCTGCGCCAAGGCCGCATGGAAGATTCCACGGTGTTTTCCGATGACCCGGTGAGCATGGCCGCCAAATGGGTTGAGGGTGGCTGCCGGCGCCTGCATCTGGTCGATCTGAACGGTGCTTTCGAGGGCCAGCCGGTCAACGGCGAAGTGGTCACCGCGATCGCCAAGCGCTACCCGAACCTGCCGATCCAGATCGGCGGCGGCATTCGTTCGCTGGAAACCATCGAGCACTACGTCAAGGCGGGCGTGAGCTACGTGATCATCGGCACCAAGGCCGTCAAAGAGCCCGAGTTCGTGGCCGAAGCCTGCCGCGCCTTCCCGGGCAAGGTCATCGTTGGCCTGGACGCCAAGGATGGCTTCGTCGCCACCGACGGCTGGGCTGAAGTCAGCTCGGTGCAGGTGATCGACCTGGCCAAGCGTTTCGAAGCCGACGGCGTCTCGGCCATCGTCTACACCGACATCGCCAAAGACGGCATGATGCAGGGCTGCAACGTACCGTTCACCGCCGCCCTGGCCGCAGCCACCAAGATCCCGGTGATCGCCTCCGGTGGCATCCACAACTTGGGTGACATCAAGGCCCTGCTCGATGCCAAGGCTCCGGGGATCATCGGCGCCATCACCGGCCGGGCGATCTATGAAGGCACCCTGGATGTCGCCGAGGCGCAAGCCTTCTGCGACAGCTACCAAGGCTGAGGAGAACGCCATGGCGCTGGCCAAACGCATCATCCCTTGCCTGGACGTCGACAACGGTCGTGTGGTCAAGGGCGTCAAGTTCGAGAACATCCGCGATGCCGGTGACCCGGTGGAAATCGCGCGGCGCTACGATGAGCAAGGCGCCGACGAGATCACCTTCCTCGATATCACGGCCAGCGTCGATGGCCGTGACACCACCCTGCACACTGTCGAGCGCATGGCCAGCCAGGTGTTCATCCCGCTGACCGTCGGTGGCGGTGTGCGCACGGTGCAGGACATCCGCAACCTGCTCAATGCCGGTGCCGACAAGGTTTCGATCAACACAGCGGCGGTGTTCAACCCTGAGTTCGTCGGCGAGGCTGCCGCGCATTTCGGTTCGCAGTGCATCGTTGTCGCCATCGACGCCAAGAAGGTCTCGGCACCGGGCGAAGCCCCGCGCTGGGAGATCTTCACCCACGGCGGGCGCAAGCCTACCGGGCTGGATGCGGTGGAGTGGGCGAAGAAGATGGAAGGCCTGGGTGCCGGTGAGATTCTCCTGACCAGCATGGACCAGGACGGCATGAAGAGCGGTTTTGACCTGGGGGTTACCCGGGCCATCAGCGATGCCTTGGGTATTCCGGTGATCGCCTCGGGCGGTGTCGGTAACCTGCAGCACCTGGCTGACGGCATTCTTGAAGGCCACGCCAGCGCTGTGCTGGCTGCGAGTATCTTCCACTTCGGTGAGTACACCGTGCCGGAAGCCAAGGCTTTTATGGCCAAGCAGGGGATTGTCGTTCGCTGACAGTCCTCCATCGCGGGCAAGCTGTGGGGCTTGCCCGCGATAGCTTTCACCCCAGGGTTTTGCCCAGCAGGGCGTGATACAACTCGCTGTCGCCGAGGATACCCACCACGCGGTTGCCTTCCTGCAGCACCAGCTTGTTGCCGGTCTGGTAACGAATCTGCAGTGCTTCGCGCATACCGATACCGGCGTTGACCAGGGTCGGCCGGCGACCCAGCTGTTCCACTGCCTCTCCCGGCCTCCAGTTCTGCAAGTCCAGCCCGTTGACGCCCTGGCGTGCACCTTTGATGGTGTTGCCTTCAGCCAGGTCCAGCCACGAGTCGACACTGGGGTCAATGCAGACCGAACCGTTGATCCGCTTGCACTTGTCCAGGGTACGCATCAGGCTGCGGCCGCAGAGGACGTTGAGCGGGTTGGTGTGGGCGACGAAGGTACGCACGTAGTCGTCGGCCGGGTTGAGGACGATCTCCTCGGGCTTGCTGTACTGGATGATCCGGCCGTCTTTCATGATGGCGATGCGGCTGCCCAGCTTCAGGGCCTCATCCAGGTCGTGGCTGACGAATACGATGGTCTTGCTCAGCTTGCGCTGCAGTTCCAGCAATTCGTCCTGCAGGCCTTGGCGGATCAGCGGGTCAAGGGCCGAGAACGGTTCGTCCATCAGCAGGATGTCGGCGTCCATGGCCAGCGCGCGGGCCAGGCCGACCCGCTGCTGCATGCCGCCAGAGAGCTCGTCGGGCTTCTTGTTGCGCCACTGGGTGAGGCCGACCAGTTCCAGCTTTTCATCCACCAGTCGGCGTCGTTCATCGGCAGGGCGGCCCTGCATTTCCAGGCCGAAGCTGATGTTTTCGCGCACGGTCAGCCAAGGCATCAGGGCGAATTTCTGGAACACCATGGCAATGCGCTTGGTGCGCATCATCTTCAGTTCAGCCGGGGTGCAGGAAGCGATGTTGATCTGCGAGCCTTCGTGTTCGACGAACAGCTTGCCACGGCTGACCGTGTTCAGGCCGTTGATGCAGCGCAGCAAGCTCGACTTGCCTGAGCCGGACAGGCCCATCAGCACGCAGATTTCGCCTTTGTTGATCTCCAGGCTGGCTTTTTCCACGCCGACCACCAGGCCGGTCTTCTTCAGGATCTGTTCGCGCGTGAAGCCTTGATCCAGCAGGCTCAGGGCCTCACGCGGTGATTTGGAGAAGATAACGTCTACCTCGTCGAAGCGAATGATGCTCATGCTTCACCCCTTACCGGTACTTCGGGTTGTTTGCAGATACGGTCGAGCATGATCGCCAGCAGTACGATCGCCAGGCCTGCTTCGAAGCCCAGGGCGATATCGGCAGTGTTCAGTGCATTGACCACGGGTTTGCCCAGGCCATCGGCTCCCACCAGCGCCGCAATCACCACCATCGACAGCGACAGCATGATGCATTGGGTGATGCCGGCAGCGATGCTTGGCATGGCGTGGGGCAGTTCGATACGCGAGAGCAATTGGCGACGTGAGCAGCCGAAGGCCTTGCCGGCATCCAGCAGCTCCTGAGGCACGTCGCAGATGCCCAGGTAGGTGAGGCGGATCGGCGCGGCGATGGCGAACACCACCGTCGAGATCAGCCCGGGCACCACACCCAGCCCGAAGAGGGTCAGGGTAGGGATCAGGTAAACGAAGGTCGGCACGGTCTGCATCAGGTCGAGTACCGGCCGCATCATGGTGTAGAACATTGGTTTGTGCGCAGCGACGATGCCCAGTGGCACACCGATAAGCACGCAGACCAGGGTGGCGAACAGCACCTGGGCCAGGGTTTCCATGGTTTCCTGCCAGTAGCCCAGGTTCAGGATCAACAGGAACGACAGGGCGACGAACGCTGTCAGTGCCCATTTGCGCTGGATCAGGTGAGCGATCAAGGCAAACAGACCGATCAGAACGAAGGGGTTGAACCAGGTCAGGGCGCCGGTAACGCCATGAATCATGAGTTCCAGTGCGGAGGCGAAAGCATCGAAGAAGTTGGCGCCGTGTTGCGTCAACCATTCGACGAATGCCGAGATGTACTGGCCCAGTGGGAGTTTATGATCGATCAGCATGATAGCGAGCGTCCACCTGCAAAGAATTGAAGACAGCCTGCGGCGGGGCAAGCCCGCCGCAGGTGGTGCTTACTGCGTCAGTTTGGCCTTGGCGGCTTCCAGGCCGGGTTTGCCGTCAACGGTGGTGACGCCGACCAGCCAGGTGTCGAGCGCCTGCGGGTTTTTCTTCAGCCAGGCCTTGGCTGCGGCGTCGGGTTTCATCTTGTCGTCCAGGACGTTACCCATCAGGGTGCTTTCCATGTCCAGGGTGAAGTACAGGTTTTTCAGCAGTTGGCCGACGTTGCTGCACTCCTGAACGTAGCCCTTGCGGGTGTTGGTCAGGACGGTTGCCTTGCCGAAATCCGGGCCGAAGAAATCATCCCCACCGCTCAAGTACTGCATCTTGAAGCGCTTGTTCATGGGGTGCGGCTCCCAGCCGAGGAACACCACGTCGGTGCCGCGACGCTGGGCGCGATCCACTTGCGAGAGCATCCCGGCCTCGCTCGACTCGACCACCTTGAAGCCGGCGTCTTTCAAGCCGAAGGCGTTCTTGTCGATCATGCTCTGGATGGTGCGGTTGCCGTCGTTGCCCGGCTCGATACCGTAGATCTTGCCGTCCAGCTCCTTCTTGAACTTGGCAATGTCGGCAAAGTCTTTCAGACCCTTGTCATACAGTGCCTGAGGCACGGCCAGGGTGTACTTGGCGTTCTCCAGGTTGGCCCGAACAGTCTCCACGGTGCCGGCATCGCGGTACGGCTTGATGTCGTTTTCCATGGTCGGCATCCAGTTGCCGAGGAACACATCCATGTTCTTGCCGTCGGCCAGCGACTTGTAGGTCACTGGTACCGAGATCATGGTGGTGCGGGTTTTGTAGCCCAGCGACTCAAGTACGGCGCTGGTGACCGCCGTGGTCACGGTGATGTCAGTCCAGCCGACATCGGAGAAGTTGACGGTACGACAGGCTTCGGGTTCTGCAGCCTGGGCCAGCACCGGCAGACTCAGCAGAGCGGCCAACAACAGCGAGGGTGAACCTTTCATGAGTGGACTCCTAGGTGTTTTCTTGTCGGGTGTCCCGCAGGACCGCCACGCGTTGTGAGTGATCTACTCGGGTGGGCCGGACGGTCGGGCGACAGCGGGACGGGTGCCGTGCAATCGAGTCGAGATTGATCATCTAACAGCCAAAAACAAACGCCTACAGGGTGCGTCGTATCCAGTACAGGCAGGGTCGCATCCAGTGCAGGTGAGGTCGTTTACAGTGTTTTTCCTCCCCGTAACGGCCCTTTACGGCGATCTGCACCGCATAAAAACGGCGTAATCCAGCGGCCAACGGCGAGCGGCGTTGCTGGACAAGAGTGGGTCGGTTGCAGACGTCAGAGCTGCTGATAAAAGCCTGATGATGCGCGCATTCCGGCGGATTGCAGCTTCAGCGTAGCAGCTCCGCCACCCGCGGCTTGTGGCGGCGGGCGTGTGCTCATTCAGGAGGTTCGCGGCCATGGCTATCAGTGTGTTTGACCTGTTCAAAATTGGTGTCGGGCCGTCCAGTTCCCACACCGTAGGGCCCATGCGAGCGGCCGCATTGTTCGTCCAGGGGCTGCGCGAACGTGGCGAGCTGGCGCAGGTCCGGCGTGTCGAAGTGCGTCTGTACGGTTCGCTGTCGGCCACCGGCATCGGCCATGGCAGTGACAACGCCGTGATCATGGGCCTGATGGGCGAATGGCCAGACGCGATAGACCCCTCACAAATCGGCCTGCGCATTGCGGTATTGCGCGAAACAGACACCTTGCTGCTGGACGGCCGGCTGCCAATCGAGTTCGTCTGGGCGCGCGACATGCGCTTGCTGGAGGAGAACCTGCCGTATCACCCGAACGCCATGACCCTGATTGCAGAAGGTGCGGAGGGTGAGTTGCACCGTGACACCTACTACTCGGTGGGCGGCGGCTTTGTGGTCGATGCCGCCCAGGCTGCCAGCGGCGTGCTAGACGCCGACACCACGGTATTGCCCTACGATTTCAACAGCGCGGTGGAGCTGCTTGAGCTGTGCAAGCAAAACGACCTGCGCGTGTCGCAATTGATGCTGGAAAACGAAAAAGTCTGGCGCAGTGAAGAGGAGATTCGGGCTGGCTTGATGAAGCTCTGGCGGGCCATGCAGGACTGTGTGGAAAACGGCCTGAAATACGAAGGCATACTGCCGGGCGGGCTGAATGTGAAGCGCCGTGCTGCCAAGTTGCACCGTAGCCTGCAGGAGCTGAACAAGCCCAATGTGATTGGCTCGACCCTCAGCGCCATGGAATGGGTGAACCTTTATGCGCTGGCGGTGAATGAAGAGAATGCTGCCGGCGGGCGCATGGTCACCGCGCCCACCAACGGTGCGGCGGGGATCATCCCGGCAGTGCTGCACTACTACATGCGTTTCAGTGAAGAGGTCAGCGAAGCCTGCGTGGTCGACTTCTTTCTGGGCGCGGCGGCGGTGGGCATCCTGTGCAAGAAGAACGCCTCGATCTCGGGCGCTGAAGTGGGCTGCCAGGGTGAGGTCGGTTCAGCCTGTGCCATGGCGGCTGCCGGGTTGGCAGAAGTACTCGGTGCGACCCCCGCGCAGTTGGAGAATGCTGCCGAGATTGGTCTGGAGCATAACCTCGGGCTGACCTGCGACCCGGTTGGCGGCCTGGTGCAGGTGCCCTGCATCGAGCGCAACGCGATTGCTGCGGTCAAGGCGATCAATGCGGCGCAGATGGCCCTGCGTGGCGACGGTGAGCATTTCATCTCCCTCGATCGGGTGATCCGCACCATGCGCGATACCGGCGCCGACATGCACGACAAGTACAAGGAAACCTCACGCGGTGGCCTTGCGGTCAGCGCCATCGAGTGCTGAACACGGCTGCGCCGTTTTCGCCCATGCCGGTGTCGGCACGCTGCTTTTTGGCGCAGCGTCGACACCGCTGCATCCCGGTCCTCCCTTCCGAGTGTCACTGCGCCTGTGGTGACACATCGCCGATGTCGCTTCCAAGCATCCTCTACACAAGTGCTACCGTACTGCTCACTTTTCCTACAGAAATGCGCTAGTCCGGCACTTTGCGTTTATAAACCTGGCGCCGAACACAGGCCATATAGACACATTGCGACGTCGTTTTCAGGTTTTATTGAATGGCTATTCAATTTCAGGCATGGCATTTGCGTTGTGTTGTGCAAAGCCCTGCATTCGAGATGGGGCCCTGACAAAAAAACCGTGCCTGAGGCGCAACCTGCATTGTGTGAGGAGAGATCGCGATGACGTCGTACAACTCCGGGGCCCAACCCCAAACCCGCACACCACAATCCATCGGCTTTCTGCTGTTGGACAATTTCACGCTGATCTCCCTGGCCTCGGCCGTGGAGCCACTGCGCATGGCCAACCAGTTGTCCGGCCGTGAACTGTATCGGTGGACTACCTTGAGCGTGGATGGCGGGCAAGTGTGGGCCAGCGACGGCTTGCAGATCACTCCGGACGCCTCAATGCACAAGGCGCCAGCAATGGACACCGTGATTGTCTGCGGTGGTATTGGTATTCAGCGCACCGTTACCCGTGAACACGTTACCTGGCTGCAAAGCCAGGCGCGGCAGTCGCGCCGGTTGGGTGCGGTGTGCACCGGCAGCTGGGCACTGGCCTGTGCGGGCCTGCTTGATGGCTTTGATTGCAGCGTGCACTGGGAATGCCTGGCAGCCATGCAGGAAGCCTTCCCTCGCGTCAGCATGAGCACCCGGCTGTTTACCCTCGACCGTAACCGCTTCACCAGTTCCGGTGGCACTGCGCCGCTGGACATGATGCTGCACCTGATCAGCCGTGATCATGGTCGTGAACTGTCAGCGGCGATCTCGGAAATGTTTGTCTACGAGCGTATTCGTAACGAGCAGGATCATCAGCGTGTGCCACTCAAGCACATGCTTGGCACCAACCAGCCGAAGCTGCAGGAAATCGTCGCGCTGATGGAAGCCAACCTGGAAGAGCCGATCGACCTTGATGAGCTGGCGGTGTATGTCGCGGTGTCGCGGCGACAGCTGGAGCGCCTGTTCCAGAAGTACCTGCACTGCTCGCCATCGCGTTATTACCTGAAGCTGCGGTTGATCCGAGCCCGGCAACTGCTCAAGCAGACGCCGATGTCGATCATCGAAGTGGCGTCGGTGTGTGGCTTTGTTTCCACGCCGCACTTCTCCAAGTGCTACCGCGAGTACTTCGGTATTCCACCGCGTGATGAGCGTGTGGGCTCCAACACCGCCCAGCAGGTGGCAATGATGCCGATTCCACAGGCACTGGTGCTGTCGCCACTGGCAGGGCCGATGTCGGCACTCAGCCAGGCGCGCAACGAATCGACTTTCGCCAGCGTACGCCTGTAGCCGAAAGCGCTTCCGGCCTTTTCGCGGGCAAGCCCGCTCCCATGCGAGAGCGGGTTTGCCCGCGAAAAGGTGTCAGCTACGGTTGCTGTTGAACTGTGCCAGCGCCGGCAACAGCTGTTTTTCGATGGCCTGGCGCACAGCCGGCAGGATGGTCGCGCTGCTGGTGTACATCTGCTCGACCATACCGCGCAGCGCCTTGGCCCGAGGCTCACTCAAGCCCCGCACCGCACACTCGCACGCTTGCTCGGCAGTTGCCCCGGCAGGCATTTCAAAACCCAGTGCGCGCAGTTGGCCCAGCAGGTCGTCCTGATCAATCAAATCCGCATGCATCATGGCTGTTGTCCTTGTCGACGGGAGGGATTGTGGGTCGATTCTGGTGTTCGCCAATCAGCGGAGCAAGGGCAGCGTGTCGCAATGGCCGGCATACCTATGAACAGGTCGTTTTCGGCTAAATCGAAGGGCAGGGGAGGCGGCACACTGGGGCCAGGTTTCAGTATGGACGGTTTGGTCACCTTCCAGATGTAGCGCGACATTGCTCGCTTTTGACCCCGGCTTGTCACGGCTTGCCGGGGTTTTTTTTGCCTTGAAGTTTGTGGCGGTGTGCGCAGGCATCGCCCGCGTTAGCGACCGGCCTTGAGCAGCACCGCGCAGGCGCATTTGTAGGCTTCGTGCTGGTACTTGTTCAGCGAGCTGGGCAATTCCAACGCGTGTTTCTTGCTGTGGGCGCTGACCGTCTGTGGTGACAGCAACTGCACCTCGCAGGTGTCCAGCAGTTGCAGGATGCCTTCGATCTTGAAGGTGGTCGGGCCACCCGCGAACTCACCTTTCTTGCTGCGTTTCTTGATTGCCAGGTGGGTGATGCCGTGGTCGGCAACGAACTGCCTGGCCTGGTTGGCGAAGGCTTTGACGTTGGCGGCCTCGTCGTCATCCTCCAGGGCGATTTTCTTGGTCGCCAAAGGCCGGTGCACCGGTAGGCCAGCTTCAAGCGTGGCCACCGCGAGCAGGGCTTCGCTGCCCTTGATTTCGATTCCGCAAACGTTCATTCGTACCTCAGGGTGGGGTTATTGCAGGCCCAGTGACTGCAGGTACTCGGAGCGATCATCGCTGCGTTGGGCCAGGCAGGTGTTCTGCGCGGTTTCGAAGTCCTTGCTGCCGGGCTTCTCGGCGAAGGTTTCCACGGCGCAATCGGCATCGCGGGCTTTGCTCCAGAGTTGCTCGGCGTTTTTCAGGCGGGCGCTCAGTTCAGTGATCTGCGCCGGCTGGCCGGCGTACTGCTCCTTGATGCGATCAAGCAGGTCGGCAAAGGCTGCATTCAGCTCGCGCTCGGCGGTCTGGCGGTTATAGACCGCGCAGTCGTAGCTCTGCTGGCTGGTTTCGACGTTGTCACAGGGCGTGCTCTCTTCTTCCGCCGCCTGGGCGCCGAAGCTCAGGGCCGCCAGGGCCAGCCATACCATTGGTTTCATCTACGACATCCCCCAAGCCGGTGTTTGGAACAGAAGTGCCGATTCTCGCTCAGCCGCGAGACAAATAACAGCGCCGCAGGCGCCCATTACAGCCATCAGGGCAGGGCCGCGAAGGGGTGCTTTGTCGCCCTTTGACGCTTTCGGCAATACCCCTGTCGTTTTTGCACCGAGGCCCTTCCGGCCCCAGGCATATGCTGGCCCCAAAGCGCCGGCAGACGATTCGGCGCAGGCATCGAGAAAAGGGGACCGCCTGATGAGCCCAGCCGAATTACACGCAGACAGCATCGTTATCGACGGGCTGATCATCGCCAAATGGAACCGCGAGCTGTTCGAGGACATGCGCAAAGGTGGCCTGACCGCCGCCAACTGCACCGTGTCGGTGTGGGAGGGCTTCCAGGCGACCGTCAACAACATTGCTGCCAGCCAGAAGCTGATCCGCGAAAACAGCGACCTGGTGATTCCGGTGAAGACCACCGCCGACATTCGTCGGGCCAAGGAACAGGGCAAGACCGGGATCATCTTCGGTTTCCAGAACGCCCATGCCTTTGAAGACCAGCTGGGCTATGTCGAGGTGTTCAAGCAGCTCGGCGTGGGCGTGGTGCAGATGTGCTACAACACCCAGAACCTGGTCGGTACCGGCTGCTATGAGCGTGACGGCGGGCTGTCGGGCTTCGGTCGCGAAGTGGTGGCCGAGATGAACCGCGTCGGCATCATGTGCGACCTCTCTCACGTGGGCTCCAAGACCAGTGAGGAAGTCATCCTCGAATCGAAAAAACCGGTGTGCTACTCCCACTGCTTGCCGTCCGGCCTGAAGCAGCACCCGCGCAACAAGTCCGATGAAGAACTGAAATTCATCGCCGACCATGGCGGCTTTGTCGGCGTGACCATGTTCGCGCCGTTCCTGGCCAAAGGCATTGACTCGACCATCGACGACTACGCCGAGGCCATCGAGTACACCATGAACATCGTCGGCGAAGACGCGATCGGTATCGGTACCGATTTCACCCAGGGCCACGGCCAGGAGTTCTTCGAGTGGCTGACCCATGACAAGGGCTACGCTCGCCGCCTGACCAACTTCGGCAAGATCGTCAACCCGCTGGGCATTCGTACCGTAGGCGAGTTCCCCAACCTTACTGAGACGCTGCTCAAGCGCGGCCACAGCGAACGCGTGGTGCGCAAGATCATGGGCGAAAACTGGGTCAACGTGCTGCGCGACGTGTGGGGCGAGTAAGCCTCCAAACCAAGTCTCTCTAACCCCTGCCAACTGAGCAGGGGCTGCCAACCAAATTTTCTGGAGTTGAGTTTCCATGGCCAAGATCGCCCCGCAATTGCCTATCGAAGTCGACAGCGAGACCGGTGTCTGGACCTCCGACGCCCTGCCGATGCTGTACGTGCCGCGGCATTTCTTCGTCAACAACCACATGGGCATCGAGGAAGTGCTCGGCGCTGACGCCTATGCCGAGATCCTCTACAAGGCTGGCTACAAGTCCGCCTGGCACTGGTGTGAAAAGGAAGCCGAGTGCCATGGCCTGGAAGGTGTCGCAGTGTTTGAGCACTACATGAAGCGCCTGTCCCAGCGTGGCTGGGGCCTGTTCAAGATCCAGGACATCGACCTGGAAAAAGGCACCGCCAGCGTCAAGCTGGAGCACTCTGCCTTCGTTTATGTGTACGGCAAGGTCGGGCGCAAGGTCGACTACATGTTCACCGGCTGGTTTGCCGGTGCCATGGACCAGATCCTGGCAGCGCGTGGCAGTTCGATCCGTACCGTGGCCGAGCAGGTCTACGGTGGTTCGGAAGAAGGCCACGACGACGGCCTGTTCATCGTCAAGCCGCTGTAAGTCGAGGATCCCGCCATGGCTTTCGAAGCAATGTTCCAGCCGATCCAGATCGGCAAACTGACCATCCGTAACCGCGTACTCAGCACCGCGCACGCCGAGGTTTATGCCACCGACGGCGGCATGACCACCGAACGCTACGTGAAGTACTACGAAGAGAAAGCCAAGGGCGGTATCGGCCTGGCCATTTGTGGTGGCTCCTCGGTGGTGGCCATCGACAGCCCGCAGGGCTGGTGGAAATCGGTCAACCTGGCCACCGACCGGATCATCCCGCATTTCCAGAACCTGGCCGATGCCATGCACAAGCATGGCGCCAAGATCATGATCCAGATTACCCACATGGGCCGCCGCTCGCGCTGGGACGGTGAACACTGGCCAACCCTGATGTCGCCGTCGGGTATCCGTGAGCCGGTACACCGTGCTACCTGCAAAACCATCGAGCCGGAAGAAATCTGGCGGGTGATCGGCAACTATGCCCAGGCCGCGCGCCGGGCTAAAGAAGGTGGCCTGGACGGCGTCGAGCTGTCGGCAGTGCACCAGCACATGATCGACCAGTTCTGGAGCCCACGGGTCAACAAGCGTACCGACGAATGGGGCGGTACATTCGAGAAGCGCATGCGTTTCGGCCTGGAAGTGCTCAAGGCTGTGCGGGCTGAAGTCGGCCCGGACTTCTGCGTCGGCATGCGTATCTGCGGGGATGAGTTCCACCCCGATGGCCTCAGCCATGAAGACATGAAGGAAATCGCCAAGTACTACGATGCCACCGGCATGGTCGATTTCTTTGGTGTGATCGGCTCCGGGTGTGACACCCACAACACCCTGGCCAACGTGATTCCGAACATGAGCTATCCGCCAGAGCCGTTCCTGCACCTGGCGGCGGGTATCAAGGAAGTGGTCAAGGTTCCGGTGCTGCACGCACAGAACATCAAGGACCCGAACCAGGCCACACGCATTCTGGAAGGTGGCTATGTCGACATGGTCGGCATGACCCGTGCGCACATCGCCGACCCGCACCTGATCGCCAAGATCAAGATGGGCCAGGTTGACCAGATCAAGCAATGCGTCGGTGCCAACTACTGCATCGACCGCCAGTACCAAGGCCTGGATGTGCTGTGCATCCAGAACGCCGCGACCTCCCGTGAATACATGGGCGTGCCGCACATCATCGAGAAGTCCACCGGGCCGAAACGCAAGGTGGTGGTGGTTGGTGCAGGCCCCGCCGGGATGGAGGCTGCCCGCGTGGCTGCCGAACGTGGCCATGACGTTACCCTGTTCGAGAAAAAGGACGCCATTGGCGGGCAGATCACGACGGCGTCCAAGGCACCGCAACGTGACCAGATTGCCGGTATCACCCGCTGGTACCAACTGGAGCTGGCGCGGTTGAAGGTTGACCTGCGCTTGGGCACCGCCGCCGACGCGGCGAGCATCCTCGACCTGCGCCCCGATGTGGTCGTGCTGGCCGTGGGCGGGCATCCGTTCCTGGAGCAGAACGAACACTGGGGCGCTGCCGAAGGGCTGGTGGTCAGCAGTTGGGACGTGCTCGACGGCAAGGTTGCGCCGGGCAAGAACGTGCTGGTGTACGACACTATCTGTGAATTCACCGGGATGTCGGTGGCCGACTTCATCGCCGACAAGGGCAGCCAGGTCGAGATCGTCACTGACGACATCAAGCCGGGTGTGGCCATTGGCGGTACGTCGTTCCCGACCTACTACCGCAGCATGTACCCGAAAGAAGTGATCATGACCGGCGACCTCATGCTGGAAAAGGTCTACCGCGAGGGCGACAAGCTGGTGGCGGTGCTGGAGAACGAATACACCGGTGCCAAGGAAGAGCGGGTGGTCGACCAGGTGGTGATCGAGAACGGCGTGCGTCCGGACGAAGCACTCTACTACGCGCTGAAGGAAGGCTCGCGCAACAAGGGTCAGATCGACATCGAAGCCCTGTTCGCGATCCAGCCGCAGCCGATTCTCAGCCAGCCGGGCGAAGGTTACCTGCTCTATCGCATCGGTGACTGTGTCGCTCAGCGCAACACGCACGCAGCAATCTATGACGCCTTGCGCCTGTGCAAGGACTTCTGATCGCTCAGTCGGCACACATCGGCCCCAGTGGGAGCGGGCAAGCTCGCGACAGCGCCAGCACGAACAACACCGTTGTCTGATCTGACGCATTCGCGGGCACGCCCGCTCCCACGGGGCCGGTGCAGGATTCCAAGGGCCTGAACCCCTTGCAACCGCTGTTGTGGGAGCCTCCCATGTTGAACACCCTTCTACCCATCCTGCTGTTCGCTGCCATTGGCCTGGCGGTGCTCGGCGCCTTGCGCCGGGTGCGCATGTGGCGGCGTGGCCGCCCGTCCAAGGTCGACCTGCTCGGCGGTTTGCTGGCCATGCCGCGCCGCTACATGGTCGACCTGCACCATGTGGTCGCGCGTGACAAGTACATGGCCAACACCCACGTGGCGACTGCGGGCGGCTTTGTGCTGGCGGCGGTGCTGGCGATCCTGGTGCACGGTTTTGGCTTGCATAACCGCATTCTCGGCTATGCCTTGCTGCTGGCCACGGTGCTGATGTTTGGCGGTGCGCTGTTCGTCTACAAGCGCCGCCTGAACCCGCCTGCGCGGTTGTCCAAGGGCCCATGGATGCGTCTGCCGAAAAGCCTGCTGGTGTTCGCCGCAAGCTTCTTCCTCGCTACCTTGCCGGTGGCCGGCATTCTGCCGGAGGGCTTTGGCGGCTGGTTGCTGGTAGCCCTGCTCGGTGTCGGTGTGCTCTGGGGTGTGTCCGAGCTGTTTTTCGGCATGACCTGGGGCGGGCCAATGAAACACGCCTTCGCCGGTGCCCTGCACCTGGCCTGGCACCGCCGTGCCGAGCGTTTCGGTGGCGGTCGCTCCACCGGGCTCAAACCGCTGGACCTGGAAGACCGCAACGCGCCATTGGGCGTAGAAAAGCCCAAGGATTTCACCTGGAACCAACTGCTGGGTTTTGACGCCTGCGTGCAGTGCGGCAAGTGTGAAGCGGCCTGCCCGGCGTTTGCCGCGGGCCAGCCATTGAACCCGAAGAAACTGATTCAGGACATGGTCGTCGGCCTGGCCGGTGGTACCGATGCGAAGTTCGCCGGCAGCCCCTATCCGGGCAAGCCGATTGGTGAGCACGGCGGCAACCCGCATCAACCGATCGTCAATGGTCTGGTCGATGCCGAAACTCTTTGGTCGTGCACCACCTGCCGCGCCTGCGTTGAAGAGTGCCCGATGATGATCGAGCACGTCGATGCCATCGTCGACATGCGCCGGCACCTGACACTGGAGAAAGGCGCGACCCCGAACAAGGGCGCCGAAGTGCTGGAAAACCTGATCGCCACCGACAACCCGGGGGGCTTTGCACCGGGCGGGCGGATGAACTGGGCCGCCGACCTGAACCTTGAGGTGTTGGCCGAGAAGAAAACTGCAGACGTGCTGTTCTGGGTCGGTGACGGCGCCTTCGACATGCGCAATCAGCGTACCTTGCGTGCGTTCGTCAAAGTGCTCAAGGCGGCCGCTGTGGACTTCGCCGTGCTCGGCCTGGAAGAGCGTGACAGCGGTGACGTGGCCCGTCGCCTGGGCGACGAGGCGACGTTCCAGGCGCTGGCCAAGCGCAACATTCAGACCCTGGGCAAGTACCGTTTCAAGCGTATCGTCACCTGCGATCCGCACAGCTTCCACGTGCTGAAGAACGAATACGCGGCCTTTGGCGGCGAGTACCTGGTACAGCATCACAGCACCTACATTGCCGAGCTGATTGGCGCCGGCGCGCTCAATCTCGGCCAGCACAAGGGCAGCAGCGTCACCTATCACGACCCGTGCTACCTGGGCCGCTACAACGGCGAGTACGAGGCGCCGCGTGAGGTCTTGCGTGCGCTGGGTATCGAGGTCAAGGAAATGCAGCGTTCGGGCTTCCGGTCCCGTTGCTGTGGCGGTGGCGGCGGTGCGCCGATCACCGACATCCCGGGCAAGCAGCGTATTCCCGACATGCGCATGGAAGATATCCGCGAAACCGGTGCCGAGTTGGTGGCGGTAGGTTGTCCACAATGCACGGCCATGCTCGAAGGGGTGGTTGAGCCACGCCCATTGATCAAGGACCTGGCAGAACTGGTCGCCGATGCCTTGCTTGAAGACGAAGTGCCTGTGAATAAGTCGGCAGCCGCCAAACGTAGCGCTGCGGAGGTGCATTGATGAGCGACATTATTCGCCGCGACCCTCGCGCTGAGTGGATCGCCCGCAACCGCCTGCACCCGTTGCATGCGGCCATGCAGACACAACAAACGACGTGGATGGGCCCGAACGGCCTGATCCGCAAGAACCCTCATGCTGTCGGTTTCATTGGCCCTAACGGCATCAAGCGAATCGACCGCAGTGGCGCCCAGCAGGGCAGCAGCAACAAGCGCAGTGCAGCGGTCGAGGTGCAGCTGCCGCTGCATCAACTGGCCGCGCCTGCCTTCTACATTGCCGTGGTACCGGACATGGTCGGTGGTCGCCTGAGCAGTCACGACCGCGACCTGTTGGGGCTCGCCCGTGGCTTGGCCGGCAGTGACGGTGCGGTACTGGCGGTGCTGTTTGGCGAGCACAAGGAAAGCAAATTCGACACGGCCGGCGTTGACCGCCTGTTGGTGATCGAAGGTGATGCCTTTGACGGTTATGCACCGGAGCAACGGGTCCAGGGCCTGCGCGCTGTGGATAACCAGTTCAACCCACGCCACTGGCTGCTGCCTGACAGTCGCACCGGTGGCGCTGAGTTGGGGCGGCGCTTTGCTGCAGCATTGGGCGAGCGGCCGGCAACCCGCGTCTGGCAAGTCAAGGATGGCCTGTGCAGCGGCCGTGCGGGGGCGGGCCAGCAAGACCTGATTCGTGAGCTGCCGCGGCTGATTCTGGCCTCGGCCGAATGCGCCGAGCCGGTCAGTGAAACCCGCCACGAAGCGCTGCCGGTGACCTTATCCACAGCCGTGGCCCGTAGCCTGGCACGCATCGAAGACCTCGGCCCGGTGGCCGTCGACCCGGCGGCGATTGCCATGGCCGAGGCCGAGTTCATCGTCTCTGGCGGTAATGGTGTCAAGGACTGGGACCTGTTCCACCGCGCTACTGTTGCGCTGGGCGCCACCGAAGGCGCTTCGCGGGTGGCGGTGGACGATGGTTTCATGCCGCGTAACCGTCAGGTCGGTGCGACCGGTACCTGGGTCACGGCGCGGGTTTACCTGGCTGTGGGTATCTCGGGGGCGATCCAGCACCTGCAGGGCATTGGGGCCTGCGACAAGGTGGTGGCGGTCAACCTCGACCCGGGTTGCGACATGATCAAACGGGCCGATCTCTCGGTGATCGGCGACAGCGCAGCGATCCTCAAGGCGCTGATTGCCGCTGTGGATAACTACCGCAACGAAGCCAAGCGCGATGCCGCGTAGAGCAGGGGATAGCTATGAACACTAAGGTCATCAGCCTGGTTTCGATTGGCGCCCACCCGACCTCGGGTCGGGCCAGGCGTGCTGAACAGGATGCCCGTGCAGTCGAATTGGGCTTGCAACTGGCTGGGGATAACTTGCAGGTGCTGCATGCCGGCGACCCGCAGGAGCCGGCACTGCGCAGCTACCTGGGCATGGGGCTGGCGCAACTGGACGTACTCGAACAACCGGCTGGCAGCGATGCGCTCGTTGTTCTGGGCGACTACCTGCGCGATGCCGGAGCACAACTGGTACTGACCGGTAGCCAGGCAGAAACCGGCGAAGGCTCGGGCATGCTGCCGTTCCTCCTGGCCGAGCGCCTGGGCTGGCCGCTGGTGGTGGGGCTGGCTGAGGTGGAATCTATCCACAACGGCGTTGCACAGGTGCTGCAGGCCCTGCCGCGTGGCCAGCGGCGCCGGCTGAAGGTGCGCCTGCCGATGTTGGCCACTGTGGATAACGCTGCGCCCAAACCACGCCAGAGCGCGTTTGGCCCGGCGCGGCGCGGGGTATTGGCGGCACGCCATGTGGCGATCGTTGAAGACACGTTACTCACCGGCGCAGAACTGCAGCCCGCCAAGCCGCGCCCCAAGCGCTTGAAAGTGATCAAGGCCAAGAGTGGTGCCGACCGCATGAAAGCCGCTACCGCCAAGGCCAGCGGCGGCGGTGGCCAGGTACTCAAGGACCTCACTCCGCAAGCGGGTGCCGAGGCCATTCTGAAGCTGTTGATTGAAGAAGGTGTGCTGCGCTGACAGTTGCTCACAAAGTCTGTTGGCGGTTCTGTGGATAAAGTGTTTGCCTATCACTACAGGCCACGTATTACGTGGCCTGTAGTCGTTTGATCAGATTTTGACCAGTCGTACCTGGGGTTTTTCCAGCCTTTCCCCCTGTGAATGAAGCACCGTTCGCACGCATATTGCCCACAATCCTTGTTGGCGCTTCTGTGGATAATCTGTTCGCCCATGGCTGCAGGCCACGGAATACAGGGCGTTCAAGGTTTTGATCAAAAAACATACAAACGCACCCAAAAGCACTGGCGATGATCGGGAAAACGCCGATAAATCGGGGCTTTGCGGGTTTATCCACATGGCTTTTTCAGCCTTGCACAGTTGCGCACAAAGTCTGTTGGCTGCTCTGTGGGTAAGGTGTTCGCCTTCTTCTGCAGGCCACGGTTTTAGAGGCGTTCAGAGGTTTGATCAAAAAGTGATCAATAGGGGGTTGGGTCATTGAACTGGCCGCAGGCTCAGTTTTCCACAGGGGTTGCCCACATTAACTGTGGGTTGCCTTGTGGATAAAGTGTTCGCGAAGTGTCGCAGGCCCTGTGTTTGTTGGGCAACGCGCTGTTTGGTTAGATTTTGTACAGGCAGGATGGCATGGCGCCTGGATCACCGGCAAGGCGCCTACCGAGGTGTAGGAAACGCGCTTGCCGGCGATGGGGGAGGGGGCGACGCTTACTGTGCGGCTACACCCTTGAGGTAGGGGGCCGGTGCGGCACCGAGGTTGTTCAGCATGCGCTCGCTGTACCAGTCGATGAAGTTGACCACGCCAAACTCATAGGTCTTGGAGTACGGCCCTGGTTGGTAGGCCGTGGAGTTGATGCCACGCTGGTTTTCTTCGGCCAGGCGACGGTCCTGGTCGTTGGTGGCGTCCCACACTTCACGCATGCGCTGCGGGTCGTAGTCGACGCCTTCGACGGCGTCCTTGTGTACCAGCCACTTGGTGGTGACCATGGTTTCCTGTGCACTGATCGGCCAGACCGTGAAGACGATCATGTGGTCGCCCATGCAGTGGTTCCAGGAGTGCGGCAGGTGCAGGATGCGCATCGAGCCCAGGTCCGGGTTTTTGATGCGGCCCATCAGCTTCTGGCAGCCTTGCTTGCCGTCCATGGTCATCGATACGGTGCCTTTGAGCAGCGGCATGCGCACAATACGGTTACGCAGGCCGAAGCTGGCGTGGGCATACGGAATCTGCTCGGCATCCCAGGCTGCGGCAGAGGCGGCAACGTGGTCCTTGAAGGCCTGGTCGGCGCGTGGATCGGTGACGTCGTCCCATTCCAGGAGCGTTTTGAGCAGTTCAGGGTGCGAACCGTTGCAGTGGTAGCACTCGCGGTTGTTTTCCAGCACCAGCTTCCAGTTGGCCTTTTCCATCAAGGTGGTTTGCACCGCCACCTTGGTGTTCTCCATGTCGTAAGGCTCCATGTAATGGGCCAGGGTGGAGAGGAAGTCGTCGATGGCCGGTGGGTGCTCCGCCAGGCTGACGAAGATGTAGCCGCCGGCGGTTTTCACATGCACAGGCTTCAGGCCGTATTGCTTCATGTCGAAGTCGGCGCCCATTTCGGTACCGGCGAACAGCAGGCGACCGTCCAGTTCGTACGTCCACTGGTGGTAAGGGCACACCAGTTTGGCCACTTTGCCTTTGTCGCTGGTGCACAGGCGCGAGCCACGGTGACGGCAGACGTTATGGAAGGCATGTACCTGACCTTCGGCACCCCGTACCACCATGATCGGGTTCTTGCCGATCTCCAGGGTGAGGAAGTTGCCCTTGGCCGGGATTTCACACGTCATGCCGGCGATCAGCCATTCCTTGTGGAAGATCTCCTGCATGTCGATCTGGAACAGGCGCTCGTCGTTGTAGAACGGTTGGGGCAGCGAGAAGGTCCGCTCGCGGTTCTGCAGCATGTCGGCAGTTGCCTTGCGTGCAGGTTCCAGTGGATCGCCCAGGCTCAGGGTTGCGGTGACGTCCATCGTGTAGGTCCTCATGGCCAAGCGTGTGGCCGGTGGAAGTGGCTAATCGTTGTTATGGCGACGCAAGGCTGAAGCAGCAGCATTCTTTGAGGTGGAGTGTGCGTTCGCCGCCGACATGAACCATATCCCTGGACGACATGGTCGAATCCGTTTCCGACGCGCCAGCCCTTGTCGGTGGGGGCTGGTCGCGATAAGCACGTCAATGTCGCGGATAGGAATGTGCGCCGGTTGCAGCTTGAGCAGAATCACTACCATCAGGCCACAGTCGGCCGTGGAGATGAGCATGTCCAATCCCTTTCTCAATCCGGTGACTACCCAGACCTGGGCCAACGGCCGCCATATCGTCCGTTGCGTCAAGGTGATCCAGGAAACCTGGGATGTGCGCACCTTTTGTTTCATGGCCGACCAGCCGATCATGTTCTTCTTCAAGCCCGGGCAATTCGTCACCCTGGAGCTGGAAATCGAAGGGCAGCCGATCATGCGCTCCTACACCATTTCCAGCTCGCCCTCGGTGCCCTACAGCTTTTCCGTGACCATCAAGCGGGTGCCGGGCGGCAAGGTGTCGAACTGGCTGCACGACACCCTGCACGAAGGTCAGGAGCTGGCGGTGCATGGGCCGGTCGGCTTGTTCAATGCAATTGATTTCCCCAGCCCCAAAGTGCTCTACCTCAGCGGTGGCGTGGGCATCACCCCGGTAATGTCGATGGCCCGCTGGTTCTACGACACCAACGGCAATGTCGACATGGTGTTTGTCCACAGCGCCCGCTCGCCGAAAGACATCATCTACCACCGCGAACTGGAGCAGATGGCCTCGCGGATCGACAACTTCAGCCTGCATATCATTTGCGAGAAGCACGGCCTGGGCGAACCTTGGGCGGGTTACCGGGGTTACCTGAACCACAAACTGCTGGAACTGATCGCCCCGGACTTCATGGAGCGGGAGATCTTCTGCTGCGGCCCGACCCCTTACATGAACGCGGTCAAGCGCTTGCTTGAAGCCAGCGGCTACGACATGCGTCGTTACCATGAGGAGTCATTTGGCGCGACCCCGGCCGAGGTCAAGGCCGATGCTGTGGAACACGCCGAACAGGCCGCCGAAGCGGCCGAGGTGGACAACGCCGACCTGCATCAGGTGGAGTTCACCGCCACGGGCAAGAGCATTCGTGTCGCGCCCGGCGAGACGGTTCATGCGGCGGCGGCCAAGCTCGGCCTGATGATCCCCAAGGCCTGCGGCATGGGCATCTGCGGTACCTGCAAGGTGCTCAAGCTGGGCGGCGAAGTGGAGATGGAGCACAACGGCGGTATCACCGATGATGACGTGGCCGAGGGTTACATTCTGTCGTGCTGCAGTGTGCCGAAGGGAGATGTACGTATCGAGTACTAGCACACAGCCCGGAGTAGAGCGCAGGCCGTCGGTCCTCAAGGACATGGTTGTAATCGCTGATCCACTTATCGTCGGCCTTGCTCAGCTCCAGGCGTGCTGTCAGCACGTGCTCCACCGGATTGCTGATGGCGCCCTCTACTGGGTAGCCGTCGACATCGATAATGCTTGAGCCGCCAACCCAGTCGACCCCGCGCTCCTCGCCGCAACGGTCACAGACGGCAAGGAACAGATGATTGATCGCGGCATTGGCCTGTGCTCTTACGATTTCTGCCGGTCGTTCGGTTTCCGGGCGCGGCAAATCTGGCCAGTTAACCGGTACGCAGAGCAACTGGGTGTTTTGCATGGCTGTCAGCCGAACCCACTCGGGAAGTTCCTGGTCGTAGCAGATCATCACCGCAATGCGTCCGAATACGGTATCGACCACCGGTGGCTGCTCGGTGCCGGGTGTGAAAATCAGTGTTTCCTTGTTCCATAAATGGGCTTTGCGATACGCCGTGATACGGCCGTCGGGTTCGATCAACACTGCGCTGTTGGCCACTTCGGTTGACGACAAGCGCTCGCAGATCCCAGCGACAACCACAATCCCACGGGCCTCTGCCAGGGCCCGCCAGCCTTGTACCGTCGGGCCATCAAGGTCCTCGGCGACGCTCAAGGCCTCGGCCTTGTCATTGAAGACATAGCCGCTTTGCGCCAACTCCGGCAGCACCACCACCTGTGCGCCGAGGTCAGCGGCCCTGGCGATTGCGGCGTTTGAAACCTGTCGGTTATGAGTGACATTGGCAACGATGGGCGCGATCTGAGCGCAGGCAACAGTAATAGGCTCAAGTTGTTTAAATGAATGTTTAATCGTCATGGACTATCTCCTGCCGGGTGCTGCTAGAGTGAACACTTCCATGACGGCGTCAACTGGTATTTCTGGTAGTCTAGTAGTGGCACTATTAATGTCTAATCAGTATTTCATTGTGGTAGTGGGCGTGTGATTTAGTTCAGCAGGCTTTTGTTGAATGATCACTGTTGAGGAGTCGCCCGCTATGTCTGCAATTCCCTCGCGTACCCGCAGAACACAATCAAAACGCCTTCAGGCAAACGAAGTGCGTGCCTTGATCCCGGACTTTCCCTTCGACTACGGTGAGTACCTGGCACAGGCCGGCCAACAGCCACTGGGCAGTATTGCTCCGAGCCACTATGGCAAGCAGGTACTGGTGGTGGGGGCCGGCATCGCTGGGCTGACAGCCGCCTACGAGGCGCTGCGCATGGGCCTGCACCCAGTGGTGGTAGACGCCAGTGGTCGCGTGGGTGGGCGCCTCTATTCGAAAGTGGTGGGCACGGAAAACAACGAGAGTAGTGTGATCTGTGAGTTGGGCGCCATGCGTTTTCCGCTGTCGGGGAAGGCGCTTTATCATTATTTCGAAAAAGTGGGCATGGCCGACAACAGTACCGAATTTCCCAACCCGGGTACTGTGGCTGCAGTCAGTACGGTGGTCGATTATCAGGGCGAGAAGGTTTACTACGAAGAAGGTACAAACAACTTCCCGAGGCCTCCAGCGTATACGAACTTAGAAGATAAGTTTTTCGATGTTTTTCTGCAGCAAGAGCCTATTCGCTTTGGCGAAATGGAACAGGCAATGTCTACGGGTACGATCAATCAGAGCCTGATCAAGTCGATCTGGAATACTGTTTTGGAAAATGGCTGGGATAACCTCAGTTTCCACGCGGCCATGGTCGAGCAAGCCAAATGGACCCCCGAGGAGATCAACCTGTTTGGCCAGATCGGTTTCGGTACGGGCGGGTGGAACACCGACTACCCCAACAGTTTTCTGGAAGTATTGCGGGTGTTGTACACCGGGCTCGATACCAATCATCGGCTCATGTATGACGGTGCTTCGACGTTACCGACACGGCTATGGAACACCTCGCCAAGCACCTTTGGTGATGCGATGGTGCATTGGGCCGCAGGCACTACGGTTGAGGGGCGGTCTAAAGCCGTGTTCGCCAACCCGTTGCAACAGGAGGTACGGCATATCGTCCGCCAGGCGGATGATCAGTTTCGGGTTTACTTCCATGACCTGGTTACCGGGCAGGAACAGTCCCTGGAGTTTTCCAGCGTTATCTATACACCCCATGTGCGTATCCTCGACAAATTGCGCTACATGGGCGGCCCACAGCTGTTCGCGGATATGAACACGTTGCTGAGCAAAGCCCAGTGGGAAGCGGTGATGTATACCCACTACATGCAGTCGGCGAAGATCTTTGCGGGTACCCAGGAAGCGTTCTGGAAGACGCGTGGCGAAGACGGTAAACAGTTGATGAGTATTACCTTGTCCGACCGGCTGACCCGTGGCACCTACCTGGTGGACTATGGCCAGAGCACCGGTACCTACAAGGGCAGTGGGATGTTCCTCTCGTACACCTGGAACGATGACAGCCTGAAATTTCTGGGTGACCTCGCTGCACCGGTGTCTGGGCATGTCGAGCTGTGCACGACACTACTGGATGTGGTGTATCCGGGGTTGAACGTGGCATCCAGGTTTGCCACGCAGGACCCTTTCGTCGAGTTGAACTGGGAAGATCAGCCGCACTTTCTCGGTGCCTTCAAGATGAACCTGCCAGGGCAGTACGAGTATCAGCGCCTGTTGTTCAGCCAGTTCATGCAGGGTGTCGGTGGTGCCAACCCCTATGGCTTTATCCTCGCCGGGGATGATGTGTCGTGGACTGGCGGTTGGGCGGAGGGCGCGGTGACCACCGCCTTGAATGCGGTGGACAAGTTGGCGGCCAAGTACGGAGGGAGTAGCGCCAACGGCCCCATTAGCCAATGGGAAGCGCTCAAGCCCATTGAGCTTACCGCCGGGCCGAAGCTTACCGCCGAGCCCAGGAAAACACCGCCTCATGAGTCCGCCCCTCACAACCGCGGCAGACTCATGAAGGAGCAGGTTAAACGCTGAAACGGGCGACCAGGCTGTTCAGGTCGACTGCCAGGCGTGACAGTTCGGCACTGGCTGCGCTGGTCTGGTGGGCTCCGGTGGCCGACTGCACCGACAGGTCATTGATGTTGACCAGGTTGCGGTCGACCTCGCGGGCCACCTGCGCCTGTTCTTCGGCGGCGCTGGCGATCACCAGGTTGCGTTCGTTGATCTGTGCCACGGCACCGGTGATGGTGTCCAGGGCCAGGCCTGCACCACGGGCGATGTTCAGGGTCGACTCGGCGCGCTCGGTGCTGTTGCGCATCGAGTTGACCGCTTGCTCGGTACCGCCCTGAATGCTGCCGATCATGCGTTCGATTTCGCTGGTCGACTGCTGGGTGCGGTGCGCCAGGGCGCGCACTTCGTCTGCAACCACGGCAAAGCCACGGCCAGCCTCGCCGGCCCGCGCGGCCTCGATGGCGGCGTTCAGGGCCAGCAGGTTGGTCTGGTCGGCCAGGCCACGAATCACGTCCAACACTTTGCCGATGTCTCGTGATTCCTCTGCCAGGTTGCTGACCAACTCGGCAGTGCCCTGTACATCAGCGCTCATGCGCTCGATGGCACTGACGGTCTCCATCACCAGATCACGGCCATCGCCGGCCGAGCGGGTGGCGTCCTTCGATGCTTCCGAGGTGCTGACGGCGTTGCGCGCCACTTCTTCCACCGCGCTGGTCATCTCGGTGACTGCCGTGGCCGCTTGCTCGATTTCGTTGTTCTGCTGTTGCAGGCCACGGGCGCTTTCTTCGGTGACGCTGTTCAGTTCTTCGGCTGCCGACGCCAGTTGGTTCGCTGAGCCGGAGATCTGGTGCAGTGTGTCACGCAGTTTGTTCTGCATCTTGGCCATGGCCTGCAGCAGGCGCGCGGCCTCATCCCGGCCTTGGGTCTGGATCGGTCGGGTCAGGTTGCCTTCGGCGATCTGTTCGGCGGCTTGCAGGGCATCGTTGATCGGCTTGACGATGCTTCGGGTCAGCAGCAAGGCGCAGACGAAGGTCAGTACGGTCGCGACCACCAGCAGCGCGATGACCAGGGTGAATGCCGTGGAGTACTGTTCGGCGGCCACCTGGTTAGTGTTGCGGGTTTGCTCTGTGTTGATCTTTACCAGATTTTCCATGAGCGTGTTGATCTGCTCGGAGTTGTCCAGCAACTCGCGGTTCAGCAGGGTGCGCAGTTCGTCCAGCTGGCCGGACTGGGCGTGGTTCTTCATGCGCGCTTCCAGTTGACGGTACTGGCTTAGCAACTGCACGTACTGGTTGTAGGTTGCGCGTTCGTTCTGATCGGCGATCAGCGGCTCGTAGGTTTTACGCACCTCATCAATCTGCGCGTTGCGCTTGTCCATCAGCGCCAGCGTGTCGCGTAGCTCTGCGGGCTCGCGGTTAACCAGCAAGCGATAAGCCAGGCTGCGCAGGCGCAGGGTGAGTTGGTTGAGCTCGCCCAGGTTCTTGATGCTGGGGATGCTGTTTTGCTCAATGACCACACCTGCCTGGCGGATCACACTCATCTGGTTGAGCGCGAAAATACCGAGCGCCAGCATCAGCGCACCGATCAAGGCAAAACCCAGCAGTGCGCGCGGCGCGATGTTCATATTGCGTAGGGACATGGTCGTTATCCGAAGGAGAAAGGGCACGCGATCCATGCGACGCATTTTGACGTACTCTGCCTATCGGTCGAATCGGACAAGACTTGAGGCACTTCGGCCGAAAGTAACGCTTGTGAATGAAATTTCATCTGGGCAATGGTGGGGTTGCCAGGGAACCGAGTTGTCCAATGTGTGTCAATCAACATCAAAGCGGGGCCTCTGGCCCAATATCCCTGGCGAGTGCGGTGAGTTTTCTTTATCGTGTGCGCCCCCTGCAAAAACCCCCGAGAAGGCATTATGTTGGAAACTTCCCTGAGTCAATTGGAACAACTGGTCAACGACCTGGTACAGAAGAATCAGGAACTGGCTGAGCGCACTGCCAAGCTGGAAGCCGAACTGGTTCATGCCAAGGATGAAAACGACAGCCTGCAACTGAGCCTGCTGGAGCAGGAAGAGAAGCAGGGCGCTACGGCCGCGCGTATCCAGGCGCTGGTTGAGCGTGCCGGTGGTGGCGCAGTCAACGCATGAAAACGACCGCGCAGTCGATCAATGTTATCTCGATCCTGGGCACCGATTATTCGATCAAGGCACCGGAAGGCGAAGAGCAGACCTTGCTCAAGGCGGTGCAAATGCTCAAGGCTTCGTTGGGTGACACCAAACGCAAGTACCCAGCCCTGATTGGCGACAAGCTGTTGGTGCTGGCGGCGCTGAACCTGTGCTCGCAGCAGATCGAACTGCAGCACAAGCATCAGGAAGCCCTCGACCGTTATCAAGAGCAAGTCAACGCCACGGTCGACGTCATCGCCCGGACTATCGGCAACAACTGATCGCCCATTCCTCCGACGTACTGCGCGCCTGAGCGCGCCGGCTTTGCCGGCGCTGGGCGCGTAGTGACCTGCAACGCGTTCTAGCCCCCGTCCTGAGCCCTTTACATAAGCAAAACCGACACCTGCTCGGTTGGGTATTGTCTCGCGCTAATGGAATAATTGGATACCAAAGTGTATACAGTTGACCTGCCTGTTGCAGTACAGGGTCATTTGCTCGGGGGAATTCCATGCAGTTCTGGCGGCGCAGTATTCAGTGGAAGTTGATTGCAAGCATGGGTGCGGCCTTGTTGGCGAGCATTCTGGTGGTGGTCGCGATCTATACGCTGGCGGTTAACCGGCTGACGGAGCGTTATCTGGTCGAGACGGCACTGCCGGCGAGCATCGAGGCGATTCGTAACGACATCGAGCGGATGCTCGGACAGCCGCTGACGGCGGCGGCGGACATCGCCAGCAATACCTTGCTGCGTGACTGGCTGGCCGAGGGCGAGGACGTCAGCCAACGTGCGCACTTTACCGAGTACCTGGATGCACTGCGCCAGCGCAACAACGCGTTCACGGCACTGTTTGCCTCCACGGTCTCCAATCATTACTACAACGAGAAGGGCCTGGACCGTACCCTGCGCCGCGACAACCCGGCCGATAGCTGGTTCTTCCGCTTCATCGACAGTGGTGATGAACGGATGCTCAACATTGACGTCGATGGCAGCTCCGGTGAAGTGGCGTTGTTTATCGACTACCGGGTAGAGAAGGACGGCAAACTGGTCGGCATTGCCGGGCTGGGCCTGCGTTTGCATGAGCTGTCCGAGTTGATCCACAACTTCAGTTTCGGGGCGCGAGGACGGGTGTTCCTGGTGCGTGGCGATGGCTTGATCCAGGTGCATCCACAGGCCGAGTTCAGCGGTAAACGCCAACTCAGTGAGCAGTTGGGTGAAGCGGCGGCGAAAACCGCCTTGGTGCGGCAGGAGCGGGTGGTCAGTACGCGTTTTCAGCGTGATGGCGAAACCTTCCTGGCGCTCAGCCTGCCGCTGCGCGACCTGAACTGGACGCTGGTGGCGGAAGTGCCCGAGTCGCAAATTTATGCCCAGGTGCATGAGACGGTCTGGTTGACCAGCCTGATCGGCCTGGCCGTGGCGCTGTTGTCACTGCTGCTGGTGGTCTGGCTGGCGCGTGGGCTGGTCAAGCCGATCCGCCAGGTAACCGCTGCTCTGGTGGCCATCGGCAGTGGCGGTGGCGACCTCAGCCGTCGGCTGGATGAGGGCCGTAGCGATGAGTTGGGTGATCTGGCGCGTGGCTTCAACCGCTTTATCGACAGCCAGCGAGAACTGATCGGCCAAGTGCTGGGCACCACTGAGCGTTTGCACCGTGCGGTGGAACAGGTGACTCAGGTCGTGGACAACACCGCTGATCGCTCTGTGCGGCAGCAGGAAATGACCGAAACGGTTGCCACAGCGGTACATGAGATGGGCCTGACCGTGCAGGACATTGCGCAAAATGCCGGTAATGCGGCCCAGGCATCGCAGGCTGCCCGCAATGAAGCCGAACACGCCCGTGAGGTGGTGCAGCGCTCGATTAGCCAGATTGAAGGCATGTCCAACGACATCGGCTCGGCTGCCGGTGCGGTTGGCGAGTTGGCTGCAGAAGTCGCCTCGATCGACGAGGTATTGGCGGTGATCCGCAGTATTTCCGAACAGACTAATCTATTGGCGCTGAATGCGGCCATCGAAGCGGCGCGGGCCGGGGAAATGGGCCGTGGTTTCGCCGTGGTGGCTGATGAAGTGCGCACATTGGCCCAGCGTACCCAGGTGTCCACGGGTGAAATCCAGCAGATGATTCAACGGCTCAAGCAGGGCACGGGCAATGCCGTGGCCTCAATGCAGGCTGGGCAGGTGGCAACCGGTGCCGGTGTGGCGTCGAGCCAGCGCACCGGCGCATCGCTGGGGACCATTACGGATCAGGTGGAGCATATCAGTGACATGAACCACCAGGTCGCCACGGCGACTGAGCAGCAGTCGGCAGTGACCGAGGAGATCAACCGCACGGTGCAGGGTATCTCAGACCTGGCCCGGCAAACCGCCGCAGAAGTGCGCGGTTGCCGGGACGAGTGTCAGGCCCTGCGCGAGCTAGCTGACGACCTGGCGCGGCAGATGGGCGGGTTTCGCCTGTAGCCGCTGATGGTGTCAGGCGCTCATCACGGCGCGGATATCTGCCGCCAGTTCGCGTACCCGGGCTTCCTCGGTGTCCCAGGAGCACATGAACCGGGCGCCGCCGCTGCCGATGAAGGTGTAAAAACGCCAGCCCTTGTTGCGCAATGCTTCCAGGGCGGGTTCCGACATTTGCAGGAATACACCGTTGGCCTCCACCGGGAACATCAGTTCAACGCCGGGGATGTCCGCGACCAGCGAGCTGAGCAATTGTGCGCAGTGGTTGGCATGGGCGGCGTGGCGCAGCCAGGCGCCGTCCTCCAGCAGGCCGACCCAGGGGGCGGAGAGGAAGCGCATTTTCGACGCCAGTTGCCCGGCCTGCTTGCAACGGTAGTCGAAGTCCTCGGCCAGTTTGCGGTTGAAGAACAGGATCGCCTCACCCACCGCCATGCCGTTTTTGGTGCCGCCAAAGCACAGCACGTCGATACCGGCCTTCCAGGTCAGCTCGGCCGGGGTGCAGCCGAGGAAGGCGCAGGCGTTGCTGAAACGAGCACCGTCCATGTGCAGGTTCAGGCCCAGTTCCTTGCAGGTGGCGCTGATCGCCTTGAGTTCATCCGGGCGGTAGACGCTGCCCACCTCGGTAGCCTGGGTGATGGTCACTACCCGGGGTTTTGGGTAGTGGATGTCCTGGCGCTTGAGCGCGACTTCGCGGATCGAGGCCGGGGTCAGCTTGCCGCCTTCGCTGCGGGCGGTCAGCAGCTTGGAGCCGTTGGAGAAAAACTCCGGCGCGCCGCATTCGTCGGTTTCGACGTGGGCGGTCTCCGAGCAGATCACGCTGTGGTAGCTCTGGCACAACGACGACAGCGCCAGCGAGTTGGCGGCGGTGCCGTTGAAGGCAAAGAACACTTCGCAGTCGGTTTCAAACAGCTTGCGAAAGTGATCGGCTGCCCGTGCGGTCCATTGGTCGTCGCCATAGGCACGTTCGTGGCCGTGGTTGGCCTTTTCCATGGCGGCCCAGGCTTCGGGGCAGATACCGGAATAGTTGTCGCTGGCGAATTGTTGGCTTTGATCGGTCATGGTTCTGTCCTGAAAACGACGCAGGCAAGCACTCTAAACCAAGATTCGGTGAAGTGTCTGCTGCTGTATGGCCAGCGGCCCTGCAAGCGATGGGGCTATCTGCTGTAAGGTTTTTCGCGGGTTTTATCCTGCCTGTCGGGCTGACGCTCACGAGGTTATGTCGTAAACGCACCTTTGCGTGGCGCCCATAGGCATCTGGGCTGTCTGCGTCGGTCATACCATCGAATCCAAAGGGCGCTGTCCATGTCATGCCGCCCACCTAATGAAAGCCCATGCCGCTGCCGGGAGAGATGCGATGTTCAGCAAGCAAGACCAGATCCAGGGTTATGACGATGCACTGCTGGCGGCGATGAATGCCGAAGAGCAGCGTCAGGAAGATCACATCGAACTGATCGCCTCGGAGAACTACACCAGCAAGCGCGTGATGCAGGCCCAGGGCAGCGGCCTGACCAACAAGTACGCCGAAGGCTATCCGGGCAAGCGTTACTACGGCGGTTGTGAGCACGTGGACAAGGTCGAGCAACTGGCGATTGACCGTGCCAAGCAACTGTTCGGTGCCGACTACGCCAACGTTCAGCCGCACTCCGGCAGCCAGGCCAACGCGGCGGTGTTCCTCGCCCTGCTGCAGGCCGGTGACACGGTGTTGGGCATGAGCCTGGCCCACGGCGGCCACCTGACCCACGGCGCCAAGGTCAGTTTCTCCGGCAAGCTCTACAACGCGGTGCAATACGGCATCGACACCACCACCGGCCTGATCGACTACGACGAAGTCGAGCGCCTGGCGTTGGAACACAAGCCGAAAATGATCATCGCCGGTTTTTCGGCCTACTCGAAAACCCTCGACTTCCCACGCTTCCGTCAGATCGCTGACAAAGTGGGCGCTTACCTGTTCGTCGACATGGCGCACGTGGCCGGCCTGGT